>JABSQU010000001.1:0-3755 GCA_013215685.1 Mycoplasmatales bacterium
AAAAAAATCAGAAAAAATCAAAAAAATCATTAAAAATCAAAAAAATCAATGAAAATCAAAAAAATCAAGAAAAATCAAGAAAAATCAAGAAAAATCAAGAAAAATCAGAAAAAATCAAGAAAAATCAAAAAAATCAGAAGAAAACACACAAAAAACCCCAGAAAAATCAAAAAAATCAAAGAAAATCAAACAAAGTTTTAGATAAAAAAAAAACGAATAAAAAATTTCGGAGTGACAAACTGCTATATTTTGTGAATTAAGGGCGGTTGATTAACATTTCTTACATTATTGCCCTATTTTTTAAGCAACTTTCAACCTCCAGGTTCCAAATTTCACTTCCATTTTTTTGATAGTTTATCAACTACATTTCTTTCCTCAACACTTAAAGAATAATTTTAAAAATTTGATTATTTTTTATTTATCTTGTTCCAATAGTAATTTTAGGCATTTTTCATATCAATACCACCTCTTTTTGTTAAATCATTTAATAAAAAAAGTTTTTTGCTTTTTAATTATTTAACACTTATATTGTATTTTTTCTTAAAGATTTCATCCGCTTCTTTTGAAAGTCTTAATCCTATTTTGTATTTTTCATCATCTTTTGGTTGTTCATTATTTTTAGATTTTTGTTTTTTTAACATAACTCTTCAATCATTATTGTCAAAGGTGACAAATTCATTTAATTTTTTCATCTCTTCATCTGAAAGTGCAACATCATCAATTTTAAAATTAGATATAACTCTTTCAACATTTTTTGATTTGGGAAGAATAACATATTCATTTTGAGAAACATATCTTTGAAGAATCATTGCAGGTGAAACATTATGTTTATTTGCCATTTCATCTATTATACTTTTTTCATTTTTATTCAACGATCCGCCTTCATAGTATGGATTCGGATCGTAATATGGTCTTATTGATGAATATCCCATTAAAGTTATGCCTTTTTCCTTACAAAAATCTTCTACTTCAAATAATCTTTGTTTTACAGAAGCTATGATTTGGTTGTATTTTGGATATTCACCTGTATGTTCTTTAATCATTTTTAGTTCTCTAACATCAAAATTAGAAACTCCAATATTTCTAACTAAACCATCTTCCCTTGCTCTCATTAATTCTTTATATGCAGTAATAATATTTTGATCATTTTCGATTGAATGCAATAACATTGCATCAATATAATTAGTTTTTAATCTTTCTAATGATTTTTCAATTGACTGATAAGTATGATATTTAAAATTTAATGGTCAAACCTTTGAAGTTATTCAATAATCTTCTCTTTTTATGTTTAATTTTTCTAACGTATTTCCAATTAATTCTTCATTAAAATAAATTTGTGCAGTATCAATGTGCTTATAACCATTATTCAGTGCTGCCGGAATAATTTCATCAATAATTTTACTATTTCTTACTAATCATGTACCTAAGGCTATTTTTGGCATTTCATTTATCATTTTTTTCTTCTTTCTCTAATTTTAACAATTAGCTTTGAATATATTATAATGGGAAAAACAAAAATTATTTTATTTTCATATTTTTCTCAGTTAATTTTTTAATTTTTTTAAAAAGTTCTCTATTGACTAAAAATAATTCCTTTAATTTTTGCTTACCTTGGGCAATATTTTCTTTTTGAAAACTATATCAAGATCCTTTTCTTTCGATAATGCCAACTTTTTCAGCTAAATCAACAACTTCTGCCTCTTTAGAAATTCCTCTAGAAAAAATAATTTCAGTTGTTCCAACTTTAAAAGGAGGAGCTAATTTATTTTTAACTATTTTGACTCTTACATTATTACCAGTAATCTCAGAACCAGAACCAATTGAAGAAATTCTTCTAATTTCAATTCTAATTGAAGCAGAAAATTTAAGCGCTCTTCCACCAGGAGTTGTTTCAGGATTACCAAACATTACTCCAATTTTTTCTCTTATTTGATTTAAAAAAATAATTGTAGTTTTTGTTTTGTTTAATGATCCAGTAATTTTCCTTAAAGCTTTTGACATCAATCTAGCTTGAGCCCCAATTGTTTGATCTCTCATTTCTCCTGCTAGTTCAACTTCAGGAACTAGAGCCGCAACAGAATCCACTATTATTAAATCGATTGCTTCAGATTTAACTAAAGTATCAACAATCTCTAAAGCTTGTTCTCCTGAGTCGGGTTGAGATAAAATAAGATTTTCAATATCAACTCCTAAATTTTTAGCATATTTTGGATCAATAGCATGTTCCGCATCAATAAAAGCCGCTATACCTCCTATTTTTTGAATTTCTGCAATTGCATGAAGAGACAAAGTGGTTTTTCCTGATGATTCAGGGCCAAAAATTTCAATAATTCTACCTTTAGGGTATCCACCAATACCTAATAAGTCATCAATTACAAATGATCCAGTAGAAAAAGTTTCAATATTAATTTTTGATTTTTTTCCAAGAAGCATAACTGATTCTTTACCAAATTCTTTTTCAATTTTATTAATAGCATCTTGAATATATTTTTTGTTATTACTCATTTTATCCTCCAATTACATATATAAAAATATTTTAAATATTAAAAATTTTGTCAATCGCAAAATTAACAGCTTGATTTCTAATTGAATTTCTATCCCCTTTAAAATTTAATTCAAAAACTTGGTCATTGATAGCAATATAAACTAATCCAATTGGTTTATTATCAAGAATTGTAGGTCCTGCATTACCTGTGAAAGCAACACAAACATCTACATTAAGAAATTCCCTTCCTTTAATAGTCATTTCTCTTGCCACTTGTTTGTTTATCACTCCGTTTGATATGTCAATATCTAATTTTTCTTTTATTTCATTACTATAAGCAATAATTGAGCCTTTAAAAAATTCAGATGCCCCTGGATGAGAAATTATTGTTGAAGCAAAAAGGCCTCCAGTAAAACTTTCAATAGATCCTAATGTTTTCATATTTGAATTATATCTATAAAAGTTCAAAAGTTTCACCAAGATTTCCATTATTAAAGTCTCCTCTTTTTAAGATATTTTTCTTTTCTAAATTTTTATAAATTCTTTTTTCTAAAAATAAATTAAAAGAAGACATTTTATAAGTTGTAGAAACTAATGGTTGAACTAAAATTGATTCGCATTTTAACCTGTTTGCAACTAAAATATCCATGATGATCTGATCCCCCATAAAAATAATTTTTGACCGGTCTAAATCTCTTTTTTCTATTATTGATTTTGCAACTCTTTTAAATGGTTTTTTAGCATTAGCCTTGTATTCTTTAACACCTGCTCTTTTAGCGAATAATGATACTCTTGAGTTAACATTATTCGACATAAGTACAAGCTCTATTCCTGCACTTTTTATTTTTTCCAAAAAATTCATGACATCTCTATTGGGTAATTTTGTATAGTGTGGGACTAATGTATTATCAAGGTCACAAATAAAGAGTTTAATTCCATGTCTTTTTAATTGATTAATGTTCACATCTTTAAAGGACCTCACATATATTGAAGGTCTAAAAAAATTAGAAATAAGTCCTTTACGTCTTTTTGACATATTAATATTATATTAGATAAAACAAATAACTAAAAAATATACTAAATCAAGAATTTAATAATATATAAAATTTTGTTAATAAGAGTGCTGAAATATTTTTTGAATCTAATTATGTTTCATTAAGTATTAAACATTAAAAAATTATATAAAATAATTTCTTATAAATATAAAGATGTATATACATTTATTTTTGTTAAAATATTAATAAGGAAAGTGTCCAAAGGGGAGGCATGA
>JABSQU010000001.1:3855-5384 GCA_013215685.1 Mycoplasmatales bacterium
GATATGAAACTTTTTGATTCATTTGATTTAAATAATTTAGGTGCAGTTGGAGGAAGAGAATATATTGTCTATCCAGTTATCCGAGTAACACCTTCCGCCCCTGCTGCAGTTAGACCAACTCCACCAAGATATAAAGACTTTTTCAAAAAAACAGAACCAAAAATTTCAAATGAAAAAGAAAGAATACCTAGAAATTATGATACAGAAGTTGGTCATATAAACTTAGAAAATAGAGTTGATATAATAGAATCATATTTAAAAGATTGAATAAGAATGGGTGACTTAAAAGAATATGACGGAACCGTTTTTGTTGAACATTCTTCAAATTATTTATGAGCAACACAAAAAATAGTTAGTTTTAAAGAAACTTTAAATAATCTTAGAAAGAGTCATCATAAAATTCCATTAGATCACATTAATGATGGCGCTTCTTCAATGACTATAGATAAAATTTATGGATTTTCTAAATCAGATGATATTAAATTTGCTGAACATTTAATTTCATTTATAGAGGAAAAAATAATAGAAGTAAATGCGAATGGTAAGCTTGCAAACCCAAAATTTGCAAAACTGTTTAATTCAATGTATGAATATGATTTATTAAAAAGTAATGTAAATAGATATAAAAATGTTACCAAAAATTACATTGATTCATATAACTACTCTGATATTTCTTTTGGAGAGAGTGTTGTAAATAAATGAAAAGAAAAAATTGCAATTGATAACACGAGAGATCAAACAAATAAATGAAACATTACTTATGAAAAATTGCAGGAACATTACGATAAATATCAAGAAATGTTTAATTATGAAATTAATTTATCTGAAGAAAGTTTTACCTTTATTGTTAACGAATTTTTCAATGGAAATATAGAAAATGCAAGAAAATTTAAAGATTTCGATGAAAAATTAAATACAGTATTAAAAAGACAAGCAAGCATTAGTATGGGAGTTCCATTTAATGGACCAATAATGACAAATGGATTTTTAATTGATATAAGAGATTTCTTCGCAAAATCAATTGTTACTACTAAATATTATGAAGAAATGGAACAATTAGCAAATAATTACTTCTAATATTTTTTAGTGTAAATATTAATATAATTAAGTAATTAAAAAAATGAAAAATTATTTTCGATTATCTATAAATAAAACGAAAATAAGTCATTTGCAAAATTTTATTTTGTTATGAAAAGGGCAAAAGCCCTTTTTTATATTTCACCATGTGAATAATGATTAAAAGTTATTGATTAAAATATAAATTTAAGTTTGAGAAAAAAATAAAAATATGCCAACACGGTTTAGTTGACATATAAATTAAATGAAGATGTTAAAAATGTTTTTTAAATATTACATGTTAACAAAATTGTTTATTGTATTCAAAAATTCCTTTTCCAATATCATACATATCTTCATCAATTCATTCTAATAATTTATCAGCAATTTTTGAAAGTTTATCTTCGGAATCATTATATTCTTTTACAAGAATTATTAAACCTGAATTTTTGATAATGAATTTATGTAATTCA
>JABSQU010000010.1 GCA_013215685.1 Mycoplasmatales bacterium
TAATTGAAAGCAAATTTTTGAAAGATATTTTGCATGGGAAGCAATTAATAATAAATATTTAGAAGGATTAATTTTTATCCCATACTCTTCTCTTATTTTTAGTGATGAGAATTCAATTAGAGACATTTTAATAAAATTGAATAAGGTACAATATAATTTAAATTCGATAGTTTGAATTATTTCTTACGATGATATTATTAAATATCAAAAGGAAGATGTTATAACGAATTTATCAGAAAGAGGATTTAAGATTGGCTTAACCAAAACGCTAGATAATTCTCTATTGAAAATTAAAAAATTGAAGCCTAGTTATATAATCACATCAATTAATGATATTGAACTTACTAAAAAATCTTCATCTATACCAACAATAGTAACAGATATATCTGACGATGATTTGTATAAGTTAGCAATCGACAAAAATGCTCAAATAATTGTCTCTAAAAACATTTTATCTAAAAGAAATGTTGAAAATTATGATAAAAAAAGTAAAATATACTTGAAAGAAAAAAGTAAAATATACTTGAAAGAAAAAAGTAAAATTAAAGAGAAAAAAGAGGTGTAATATGGAATTAGCAGATATAGTTTTAATTTCTTTGGTTTCTGTGGCAATAGTTTTATTATTAGCACCTATGATTTTTAAAGGTGTGATGATTTTGTTCAAAAAGACTCGCTATACAAAAATGGGTCAATCTACACAAATAAGATTAATCCGTCAACTGGATGATGCAATAAATGAATTGGCATCTACAAAAACGGGTGCAATTATAACTATTATTAACAGACAAGAAATAGATCATTTAAGAACAGATGGGATTAAAGTGGACGCAAATATTTCTTCTTCACTAATAATTGCTATTTTTAATAAGAATTCTCCTATTCATGATGGAGCCTTAATAATTGATAATAACAAAATATCATTTGCAGGAACTTATTATAAAATCACTTCAAGATCAGTGGCTAATAAATATGGAGCAAGACATAGGGCTGCTTTAGGTATTTCAGAACAATCAGATTCATTAACAATTGTTGTCTCTGAAGAAACAGGAAAAGTTTCATTTGTTAAAGAAGGAACAATTAATATAATTAGGTTATCTGATTTCCAAGAAAAACTTATTGAATATCTTAAATAGGTTTTAAGCATAAAATTTATATAATTTTAAAACTTTAAAAGGGGGTTATTATTACATTAAAGCAAGCAATAAGAACTAAAAATGTAAAAGAAATAAGAATAATTACTAAGAAAACACCCTTAGCGGATATTGCTGATTTACTTGAAGAATTAAGTGCAAAAGATGTAATTATTTATTTTAGACTTTTAGATACCGAAACTCAGTCGGATATTTTTTCACATCTTGGGCATGAATATCAAGAAAAAGTTGTTAATCTATTTTCAGATAAAGAAATGAAAGATATTTTTGGTGAACTTTATACTGATGAAATTGCTGACCTTATTGAAGAAATGCCTGAAGAATTGGCCACAAGAATTTTAAAATCCACCGACAAAGAAACAAGATCAGATATAAATAAAATTTTAAAATATTCCGATGATCAAATTGGTTCTGTAATGAATGTTGACATCATTAATTTAAAACGTTCATGAACAGTTAGGCAAGCGATAGAACATATTAAAGAAGAGAGAAATAAGTCAATAATTTCTCAACACTTTTTTGTTACAGATTCAAAAGAAAGGCTAACTGGGTATGTCACTATGGAAGATTTATTATTTTCTAGAAGATCTCAAAAAATTGAATCATTATCTAAGGCAACAACTTCAGTTACTACGACTACCGATAAAGAAGAGGCTGCAATTCTTTTTGCGGATCATAACATGCCGGCTTTACCAGTTATTAATTCATCCAAAAATGTTATTGGTACAATTACTGCTGATGAAGTTATTAGCATTGTTACAGAAGAGGCAACTGAAGATATTCATAAAATGGCTGGTATTGAATCTGATGATGATACGCCTTATTCTAAAAAAGGAACATTTTCATTATTTAAATCACGTTCAATGTGATTAATGTTGTTAATGATTTCTGCAACGCTTTCACAAATAGTTTTAGACTCTTTTCAGGGTTTTTCTAATAAAATGCTGACTCCAATGCTTACAACAGCAATGATAGCAATTTTACCGGTTATTTCCGGAGCAGCAGGAAATGCTGGCTCTCAATCTTCAACAACTGTCATAAGAGCATTGGCAACGGGTGATATTTCCTCCAAAGATTACTTCAAAGTTTTTATAAAAGAACTTAAGGTTTCGGTTGTAATTGGATTATTACTAGGCTCTGCAAATTTTTTAAGATTAGCAATTTATTATTGAGCAAGCCCTAGTGTTGATCTTAATACGGAATATTTAATGCTTTCAATGGCGGCGTCAATATCGCTTCTTTCTGTAATAATTCTTGCAAAAATTGTCGGAGGAATGCTTCCACTGGTTGCAAAAATGCTAAAATTAGACCCAGCTGCAATGGCTGCACCATTGCTAACTACACTTATAGATGCTTTGTCAACAATGATTTTTTTCGGAATATCAATAGGAATTATGGTTAATGTAATATAATTGCTATGTAACGGGTTAGTACTCAAGTTGGTGAAGAGGCGTCCCTGCTAAGGATGTAGGCGAGTAATCGCGCGGAGGTTCGAGTCCTCTCTAACCCGCCATATACTATATTTTATATAGTACCAAGCAGCATTAGCTGCTTTTCTTATATAATTATTTTATGAAATTATTTAAATACATTGCAGCATGAATAATGGTAATACTTTTTCTTGCCTTTATTGGCCTTTCACTTTATTATCTTTATTATTCAGGGCATTCTACATCCATTGTTCTTTTTATTGGATTTTATTCTGTTAATTTTTTATTTTCATTTATAGTATTTATTCAGGAACGTCAAATTGTAGGAAAAATATCTTGAATGATTATTTTCTTAATTTTCCCTTTTATCGGTCATATAATTTTTGCAACATTTGGACAAAGGTACAAATATAAAGTAAGCAAAGAAATGTATTTTTCTAAAAAAACATTTGAATATGAAGAAATTAATTCAAATAACAAAAATAATCACTTCATGCTTGAAAAACAGCAAAATATTTCTTCAAGAGGAATTTATCCGGCAAATATAGAAATATTCGGAAGAGGCGATATAGCATATGAAAAATTATTTGAAGATTTAAAGAATGCTAAAAAATTTATCCATCTTCAATATTACATAATTAAATCCGGAGAGATTTTTGAAGAGCTTAAGGAAATTTTAATTAATAAATCAAAAGAGGGTGTTGAAGTCAGATTCATAGTTGATGATTTTGGAAGATGAGCCATACCATCATATGAAATTGTAAATTTTTTAGATCAAGGAATAAGAATTGAAAGATTTGGAAAGGTTTATTTCCCTTTTATAGGATCTTATAATGGATATCGAATGCATAGAAAAATGGCAATAATAGATGGAGAAATTGTTCATACAGGTGGAATTAATATCGCAGATGAATATGCAAATATGAATAAGAAATTTGGGCTATGAATGGATTACCAGATGAAAATCACTGGAAAAGGTGTCAGATCATATTCTTTATTATTTATGGATGACTGAAATCATGTAACAGGGGAAATTCTTTCCTTCGATAATTATTTAAAAGAAAAAAATGATGGAGATTCCTCAATTGTTATGATAGAAGATTCACCAGAAATTACTGAACCTATTATTCAGAACTCAATTATAAACATGATTCTAAATGCAAAAAAGACAATTGTTTTAACCACACCTTATTTAGTTCCTACTCCAGAATTATTTAATGCAATTAAAACAGCAGCTATTTCTGGCGTTAATATTAAAATACTTATTCCTGGGAAGCCTGATAAAAAATCTGTGATTATTGCAACTCATTACTATGCAAGAATTTTAATGGAATATGGCGTTGAAATTTATGAAGCAAATAATTTATTAATTCACTCTAAAATAGGTATCTTTGATGATGAATATGCATATACTGGGACCGCTAACTTGGATGCAAGATCATTTTTCTCGCAATGAGAAGTAATTCAAATGGTAACTGGACCGGGTGTCAAATTAATAAAAAATGTGATTGATGAATATATGTTAAATACAAAATTACTTAGCTTAGAGGATTTAAAAGTTAAAAAATTGAAGGATAAATTTTTGAGATTATATGTTAATTTATTTTCTCCAATTATGTAAAGATTTTTTAATTGTAATATAATATGTTTACATAATTTTAATATATTAATGAAAATACAATATAATTAAATTATTAATACAAAAGGAGTTAAAATGTCAAAATTTACAGCAAAAATTACAGATCCAGTTGGATTACATGCAAGACCGGCTTCAATAACTGTTTCTGCAGCATCAAAATTTGAATCAGAAATTACTATTTCAGCAAATGGTAAAGCGGGAAATTTAAAATCAATTATGAATGTTATGGCTTTAGGAGTCAAGCAAGGTAATGAAGTTACTATTGAAGCAATTGGTTCAGATGAAAAAGAAGCTATTGAATCTATTCAAAGTACTATGAAGGAAAACAACCTTATTTAAGGTTTATTTTTTATAATGAATAAAAAATTTAATGGAATTGGTGCTTCATCTGGCGTTTCAATAGCAAAAGTCTTCGAATTAATTGAACAAAAAATAAATATTAGTAATGACAAAATTTCTGACACTAAAAAGGAAATTGAAAAATTCAAAGCATCAATAGACGATGCAATTAAACAAATAGAAGTAATCAAGGAAAGAGCTTTAAAAAACTTAGGAGCTGAAGAAGCTGCTGTATTTGATGCCCATATGCAAGTTGCTTCTGATCCAGCAATGTCAAAAGAAATTCAAGATATGATAACTAATGAAAAGTGTAATGCTCTACATGCAACATCTGTTATTACAGGTAATTACGCATCAATGTTCGAATCAATGGATGATGAATATATGAAAGAAAGAGCCGCAGACATTAAAGATGTTGCCAAAAGAATTATTAACTCTCTTGCTGGAGTTAAATCAACTGATGTATCAATGATAAATGAAGAAGTTATTATTGTTGCCTATGATTTAACACCATCTGATACGGCTCAGTTAGACAAAAAATTTGTAAAAGGATTTGTAACTGATATTGGTGGAAGAACATCTCATGCCGCAATAATGGCTAGATCTTTAGAAATTCCTGCAGTTTTAGGTTTAAATGACATCACAAAACATGTTAATAGTGGAGATAAAATTGCTATTAATGGAGATACTGGTGAAGTAATTGTTAATCCTAGTGACAACGAAATCGTTAATTTTGAAAATTCTGCAAGAGAACTTGAAGAATCTAAAAAATTGGATGCAAAATTTAAGGGTAAGAAATCTGTTACATCAGATAATCATCAAATTGAAATTGCAGCAAATATTGGTTCTCCAAAAGATGTTGAGGGAGCAAAAGAAAATGATGCAGAAGCTGTTGGACTATTTAGATCAGAATTTTTATATATGGATGCAAAAGATTGACCGACTGAAGAAGAACAATATAAATCTTACTCAGAAGCTCTAAAAGGAATGGGGAATAAAAAAGTTGTTGTTAGAACATTAGATATAGGTGGAGATAAAATATTGAATTATTTTAAATTCCCGGATGAAATGAATCCATTTTTAGGTTATAGAGCTATAAGACTATCACTTGATAAAAAAGATATATTTCAAACACAGCTAAGAGCATTGTTAAGAGCTTCTGTGCATGGTAAATTAGCAATTATGTTTCCAATGATAGCAACTGTAGATGAATTTTTGAATGCTAAAAAAGAATATGATAAAGCTAAAGAAGATCTTAAAAAAGAAGGGATTGAATTTGCAAACGATATAGAAGTTGGAATGATGGTAGAAGTGCCGGCAGCAGCAGTTATTGCTAAACAACTTGCAAAGCATGCTGATTTTATGTCTATTGGAACAAATGATTTAATGCAATATACAATGGCTTCTGACAGAATGAACGAAAAAGTGTCTTATTTATACCAGCCTCTTAATCCTTCAATTTTAACATTAATAAATATGACAATTGAGGGTGCGCACTCTGAAGGAAAATGAGTTGGAATGTGTGGTGAAATGGCAGGAGATAAAAACGCTATTCCATTGTTAGTTGGAATGGGTCTTGATGAATTTTCAATGTCAGCTACTTCAATATTATCTGCAAGAAGACAAATTTCAAACTTAAATTATGAAGAAGTTAAGAAATTAGCTTCAGAAGCAATTAAGCTTTCTACGCAAGATGAAGTTAAAAAATTATTAGAAAAATTTAATAAATAACCGAAATGGTTATTTTTTTTGTTGATTTTATATCTGAGAATTTTTATTTATAATTATCATATGTCATTTGCACAAAGAATTAAAAAAGAGTTACTTAACCAAGAATTTGCTTCTGAACTAGCATTGTCATTTATATCTGGATTAATTTCTTCTTCTAGCGTCAGGAGTAGATCTAAGATAATTGTGAAGCTTAACAATAATGAAATATCTAACATAATTAAAGATATGTTTGATCAACTAATTATTAATTATGAATCATCAAAAGAAAATAGAAATTGAATTGTATTAAAAAATTATCACCCCACAATAGATATTAAGCATCCTTCATATTATTTTGCTGGTGCATTTGTTGGAGGAGGTTCAATATCAGATTCTGCTTCGCTCTTTTATCATTTAGAAATTCAATTATATTCACATTTTGAGGCTGAAAAAATGAAAAATTTCTTAAATAAGTATAGCTTTAAATTTTCGTTAATTCAAAGAAGAAAAATGTTCGTTTTATATATTAAAAAAGCTGAACAAATATCAGATTTTTTGAGAGCAATACAAGCTTTTAATTCTTTAATGGAATTTGAAAATGAAAGAATTCAAAGAGATTTTTCAAATCAATTAAATAGATATTCAAATCTCGATTCATACAATCAACAAAAACTAGCAATTGCTTCTAGTAAATTTTTAGACAGATATGCCTATATTTTGGAAAATAATTTAACTGGAAGATTTAGAATAATTGAACTTGAATTTTTCAAAATAAAATTTGAAAATCAATTCTCTTCGCTTGAAGAGCTAACAAATCTTTTTTATGAAAAAACAAAAATAAAGAAAACAAGAGCAGGACTAAATCACTGATTAATAAAATTAAGAAAAGTTTCAGAAGAATAAATTTTTGAGTCCATAATGTATAATTAAAAAATGGAAATAATAAGTGAATGATTTAGTGGTTGAAACATAACTGGGACAATGTGGCTTTGGTTTATTCCAGCTGCTGCTTTTACTTTGTTTTCAGCAATGAAAATGGTTAAATATGCTGAGCTTATTATTGAAAAAACTAGAATGGGTGGAGCATTTGTTGGTCTTGTTCTAGTTTCAATGATAACTTCAATTCCAGAAATGATTACTGAAATTTCTCAAGGACTTGCAAATAGTCCGGAAACTGGGCTTTCTGATGATATTGGTGCAAATGCCTTTTCCACTTTCATGTTGGCAATAGCCTCCTTAATATTCATAAAATCAATGTTTGTAAAAAATTTAGGGATTTGAACCAAAATTACCATAGGAATTTCATTTGTTCTTTCTTTAATAATGACAATTATCCTTTTTTACAGCGCCGATATCCAAATAGGAACTTCAGGAAGAATTGCAATTGGGATTGTTCCATTATTCATGATGCTTATTTACATTATTTTTGTTTATTTTTCATATAGATATAGACATCTTGCTGATGAAGAGCCAAAAGAGGTTATTCAAACAACTAGATCAAATAAGCAAATATTTTTAATATTTGGACTATTTTCATTTATGTTAATATCCGCTTCTCTATTTTTAAACTGAGTTACAGATTCTATGCAAATAACATATTCAATTGATCCTAAATCAGCTGGTGGAATCTTGCTTTCAATGACTACTGCAATGCCTGAAGTGGTTGCGCTATTTAGTTTGGCAAGAAAAGGGTATTTGACAGCTGCAACTGGTTCAATAATTGGTTCACATATTTTCAATTTTTCAGCAATTTTATGAGGAGATTTAGCATATACAGGATCAGATATAATTCATGGACCTGGAGTAAATAGTATTTGAATGATTGGATTAATGCTCACAGTTGAAGTTGGACTATTACTTGTATTTTCGATTGTTGGTAAAAGGATAAAAAGCAAGATATTATATGCTACTTTTCCATCTCTTATAATTATTACTTACATTATTGGTTGATCGATGATATTATTTTTGTAATCAGAAACAAAAATTATTTTTTTAATGTATCATTTAATTAGAAAGAAGGAACTATGTTAACAGTGTTTTGAATTACTTTTAGTGTTGCAATATTTATTATTGTTGTTTCTTTGATTATGTCTCCAGAATCAAGTTCATTCTCAGGAGCACTAGTTGGTTCATCAGATCTTGAACTTTTTAAAGAGAAAAAAGAAAGAGGAAGTAAAATATTCTTGAAGTGATCTATGTTTTCACTAGGAATAGCTCTAATGATTGGAACATTAATTGTTAGGTCGTTAATGTAATGTTTAATAAAAAGTATTTAATTGAATTAATAGAAAAAAATAAAATTTTAGAATTTAGAGATATTGTAAAAATTATGAAAATACCAAGAAATAAAAATAAAGATTTCTCCAAATTTCTTATCGATCTAATCAAAAAAGGAGAAATTTTTTCTTCGTCAGATAGAAAATATTTTGTTCCAAAAATAATAGGAGAAAAAGAAGGAATAATTAGAATTTCACCAAAAGGTTTTGGCTTTGTAGATATCGATGACGAGGAAAGTGTTTTTGTTTTATCTTCAAATAGCAATTCTGCAATGGATGGTGATGAAGTAAAAATCAAATTTTTTAAAGACCCTCTAAAAGACGAGCTGTTACAAGGGGTTGTCACAAATGTTATAAAAAGAAATAGAGTTACTTTAGTAGGTAGAGTAGCAAAATTTGGTAATTCATTTGGATTAATTCCATTTGACAAAAGAATTTCTTCAAAATTTAGGTTTGAAAATTCTGAAGGACTAAAACCAAATATGGAAGTAAAAGTTCAAATATTAAAATATGATTCAAAATTTAATCTTGTAAAAATTATTAAAAAACTTGGCATGAAAAATGATATTTCAATGGATATATTAACAGCTATAGAAGATGCTAATGTGCCTTTAGAATTTTTTGATGAAACGATAAGAGAATCACGAGAAATTCCAGATTCAACTAAAAATGAGTCAAAAGAAGGCAGAATTGATCTTAGAAATAAAATGATTTATACAATAGATGGCGATGATACTAAAGATTTTGATGATGCAATTAGCATTGAAAAATTAAAAAATGGAAACTATCTTCTTGGAGTTCATATAGCAGATGTTACACATTATGTTAAAGAAAATAGCGCTATTGATAAAGAAGCTAAAATGAGAGGAACATCTATTTATCTTGCAGATAGAGTTATTCCTATGCTACCAGAAAGCTTGTCAAATGGAATAGCTTCATTAAACCCGAATGTAGATAGATTTGTTTTATCAGTTGATATGGAAATTAACAAAAAAGGGAATACTGTTAAAACTAAAATATATCCAGGAATAATAAATTCTAAATATAGAACAACTTATAAAGAAGTTAATAATTATTATGATGGTAAAGATATTTGAAATGATAAGAAACTTACCGATTCTCTTGATTTAGCATTTGAATTATCTAAAATTGTAAGACAATATAAAACTAATGAGGGTTACATTGATTTTGAAATTGAAGAATCTAAAATAATAATAAATGATAAAGGAGAAACGGTTGATATTGTACCAAGAGAAAGATCGTATTCAGAAATGATGATTGAAGATTTCATGGTTAGAGCAAATGAAACTGTTGCTAAATATATTTCAGATATGAAGCTACCATTTATTTATAGAGTGCATGATAAGCCTGATTTTGAAAAAGTTAGTTCTTTACAAAGGGTTATTAAACTTTTAGGAATGGATATTAAAATTCCCATGTCTCCAATTCCAATAGAATTTGCAAAAGCGGTCAACTTGATAAAAGAAACAAGATTCGATGATTTTGTAAAAGTTATGATGCTTAGAACAATGGCCAAGGCGGAATATTCTCAAGATAATATTGGCCATTTTGGATTAGCTTCGAAATATTATACTCATTTTACTTCGCCAATTAGAAGATATCCAGACTTGATGGCTCATAGAATGATTAGAGAATATATATTTAATAAGAAAAAAGACTTAGGATCGCATTTTAAAAGCATACTTCCAACAATTGCTGCTCATTCTTCATCAACTGAACAAAAAGCAGCAGATCTCGAAAGAAAAGTTGCGGATATCAAAAAAGCAGAATTTTATGAAAAATTTATTGGAAAGGAATTTTCAGGAACAATAACTTCAGTTTTAAAGTTTGGTTTCTTTGTAGAATTTCCAAATAAAGCAGGCGGACTTGTTCATGTTTCATCTTTAACTGATGGAAAATATAAATTTAGTAATAACGGTTTGGCAATTTCAAGCTCAGAAAAATCCTTTGTTGTTGGAGATAAAATTAGTGTAGTTGTAATTGGATCTAGCAAGGAAAATGCTAAGATTGATTTGATTCCATCATACTTATATAATGAATTCAAAATTAAAAATAAAATAACATAAAAATAATAGTAATTAGAAATACTGTTATTTTTTGTTTTTAGAGTTTTTTAGCGATTAATTTAATCTATAATTTTATTATGTTTATTAAATATAATGATGGATGAATAGAAGTGATAACAGGGCCTATGTTTGCTGGTAAAACAGCAGAAATAATTAAAAGAGCAGAATCTCTTATTTATGCAAATAAAAACTTTCTAGTTTTTAAGCCTAATGCTGATACAAGATGAGAAAAAGAATTTA
This sequence comes from Mycoplasmatales bacterium, assembly GCA_013215685.1. Taxonomy (GTDB): domain Bacteria; phylum Bacillota_I; class Bacilli_A; order Mycoplasmatales; family Metamycoplasmataceae; genus DT-68. The sequence goes on from JABSQU010000010.1 coordinate 10,873, forward strand.
TTTCATCAAGAAATGGTAAAAAAATTGAATCAATAACAATTGAAAATATTGAAGATTCTCTTAAATACATTAATAAAAAAACTAAAGCAGTAATTTTTGATGAGATACAATTCTTTGACGGGAATGTAATTGACACCTTGCAAAAAATTGCTTTTGATAGAATTAGAGTCATTGTGGCAGGTTTAGATATGGATTTTTTAATGAGACCATTTAAGCCTATGCCAGAAATTTTATCGATTTCAGAGTTTGTAACAAAGTTAACTGCTATATGTTTTAAATGTGGGAAAGCAGCGTCTTTTTCAAAGAGAATTCAAGGTTCAAAAAGTAAAACAATTGAAATTGGAGACAATTCATATGAAGCAAGATGCCGAAAATGCTTTAAAATATAATTATGCAAGTAGATAATTTAGGTTTAGCAATATCATTGGCTCTTGGGGGATTAGGATTATTCTTATTGTCAGTTAAATTATTATCAAATGGTTTAAAATCTGTTTCTGGTGAAAAACTTAGATCCGTTCTAAAAAGATTCACTAGAACAAATTTTCATTCATTGATTTTTGGAATTATATTTACAACAATGATTCAATCTTCAGATGGCGCCGTCGGGTTAGTTATTTCTCTCGTCGCCGCTGGCTTTATGCCATTAAAATCTGCTCTTGCTTTTGTTCTGGGAGCAAACATAGGTACGGCTACTACATCAATAATCGTTTCCCTGTCCTCTAATTTTTCATTTACGCAATATTTCATGATTTTATTATTTATTGGTGGAATGGGATATCTTGTTGTCCGAGAAAAATCCAAATTAAATGTTGTTATGATAATTGCTTCGCTAGGAATGTTATTTCTTGGTCTTAAAGTCATGGGTGCAGGAATGAAAAATATTTCAAAACAAGATGCCTTTTCTTCAATAGTAGGAGCAGTAGGTAAAAATTCTTGACTGTCTGCTATAACGGCCTTTACTATGACGGGATTAATGCAATCTTCATCGGCCTCTGTTACGGTTGCTCAAAATATTTATCAAACATCTGATGCGATGAATTTAATTGGTGCAATTGGTTTTGTTATAGGGGCAAATATTGGAACAACTGTTACTGCATTTTTAACAACTATAGGTGGTAATAAAGACACAAAAAGAGTCGCCCTTTTTTGGATGATAACCAATACCTCACTCGCCTTGTTGATTTTGCCTATATCAACATACTACGCAGATTTTGTGCGTTTAATTGTTCCGGATCAAACAAATCTCGTTACAGGAGAAGTCCATAATAACTTCCAGATGTCCGTTGGCCATATTTTCTTTAATGTATTTCTCGTCGTATTATTTTTCCCAATACTTAATTACATGGTTAAGATAGTTTGTTGAATCATTAAAGAAGATTCTGAGGTAGTCTTTAAATATGAAGCCAATCTACCTGTAGATTTAATTAATACATCTCCTCAACTTGCCATCGAGGCCGCCGCAAATGCATATTTAGTTATTGGAGAAATGAATTTAGATGCAATTAGGTCTCTGGAAAAATATATGAATAGTAAAAATATGAAATATTTATCAAGAATGGAAAAATTAGGAATAGCTATTTCAGAAACTAGAAAATCCTTATATGATTTTTTAGCAAAATTAAACACAAATGAACTTTCTAATTTAGAAGCATCAAGATCAATGAAATTAATTTTAGCTTCACGTTCACAAGAAAGAGTTTCACAAATTTTAGAAGTTGTTGAACCAATTATTAAAGCAACTTACAATAAAAGAACTAAGAAATATAATTTATCAGCATCTGCTTTTGCTGAAATAGCAACGCTTTTAATGTTAGTTAAGAAAATTCAAAAAAGATCAGTCGCTCAAAGCAAACTTTATTCTAAAAAAAGAGCAAATGAAATTGCAACTGTTAGTGAAGAAATACATAATTTTGTAGAAATAGCAGTTGAGAACCATGAGAAGAGATTAAAAAAAGGCGAATGTTTAAACAAAAAAATTGATTATTCTACACTTATGCATGCATTCGAAAGAATTGCGAGACATCAAGCTAGAATGGCTAAAGTATTCAGAAAAAGAAAAAATGTTCGAACTTCAATGAAAAAAAGCACAACAGAAAGACTTCAAGCAATTTTTGAAGCTGATGACTAAAAAATATTTTAGACACTAAAATTAGGTTATTAAAAGGAGAAAAATGTTAAAAAAAATATCAAAAGGAAATTGAATTTTTGCTGGAGTATCAGCAGCAGTTCTTACAGGAGCTGTTGTTATGATATCTATTGAAGCAACAAAAGGTTCTGATACCAAAAGTTCTAGCGAGAAAAATTATCAAAATGATTATTTATCAGGCGCTTCATATATTTCAAATTCTGTAGAATTTCAAGCTGCTGCAAAAACTGCATATAAAGGTGCAAAATTAATGTTTGATGAATTATCAAAGCAATCAATGTTTGACACAACAAAAGTAGATCCAACAACCTTTAAAGTTTTAAACCCTGAAAAAAATAAAGCAATTCCAGTTGTTTTTATGGATATTGATGAAACAATACTAAATAATGTTGCGTATCAAGCATACATGATTAGAACTGAATCAAGTTTTAGTGAGGAAACATTTGAAAAATGAATTAAAGATGAAGAAGCAACCAAAATTGATGGAGCAGTCGAATTTATAAATCATGTTTGAAAAAACGGCGGAGTGGTTATGTTCAATTCTAATAGACCACAATCATTATGAGAACACACTAAAAATAATTTGGAAAAAATTGGTTTAGATGCAAAAATGCTAAAAGATTGAACTTCATGAGAACAAGGGATTAATCCTAATTTAGAAAAACCTTGAACAGTTTCAGACTATGAAAATACTAATAAAGAACTTAGAATGAATACTATGAATGCGAATAATAATGGATATGACCTTGGTGAAGCCGGAGCTGACGCCGTCGTTTTAAAAAGTATTATGAGAATAGGTGATAATTTTAATGATTTTAATGATAACGCAACTCATAATTCATTATCTAAGGAAAGACAAGAAGTTTATGACAACAAAATCAGAGCTAATATTGGTGCCACAGATAAAGCTGGAACAATTTATGATGCGGAAAATAAATTATGAATTAATGAAACTTGAAATGAGGGTTATGTTCAGATTGGTTCTAATTCTTTATATGGTGGATGAGAATCTGCTTTAGAAAAAGATTTTTATAAAAAAACTTTAGAAGAAAAAAGAAAAATTAAACTAAAATCATTGCCAATTTGGAATCCAAAATCTTAACTTTTATAGAAAATTAATGTTAAATATTAATCATTAAAATATATGCTACATGCATATTTTTTTTAATTATAATTCTTATATATGGAAAAATATTTTAAGAAAAAATTAATTTCGAAAGACGAAATAAAAAAGAGCATAAAAAATCTTGCTTCAAAGATAAACAAAAAGTATAAAGGAGAGGAAATTGTAGCGATCGGATTATTAAAGGGGGCCTTTATTTTTATAGCCGATATTATTAGAGAACTTGATTTAGATTTATCAGTTGAATTTTTAGTTGTTAAATCATATGAAAATAGTAAAAGCAGCGGAAAACCTAAAATTGTTTTAGATATTAAAGAAAGTATTTTTAATAAAAAAATAATAATTTTTGAAGATATTGCAGATACTGGCCGAACCTTAAAAGCCGTTAAAGACTATTTAGAATATAAAGGCGCATCTGATGTCAAAATAGCCACTTTATTAAGTAAACCATCTGAAAGAGAAGTTGATGTAGATATTGAATGAAATTTATTTAACATTGAAAATGATTTTGTAGTAGGATACGGATTGGATTACAATGAAAATTTTAGAAATTTGAAAGATATAATGGTTTTATCTGAATATGCAATAAGAAAATTTAAAAAACCTCTTTAAGGTTTTTTATTTTATGTTTAATTTTTCAAAAACTTCATCGATACTCTTTAAACAATATGACATATCAAATAACAAATTTGCTTCATCAGGAGAAATTATTTCATTTTCTAAAAGAAGTTTTTTAAAGTTTTTATTTTTATTAAACGCATTAATAGCGATTGGCTGAATTTTATCATATGCCTTTTCTCTTGAAAATCCCTTTTCATTTATTAAGTGTAGCAAAACTCTTTGAGAAAATACAACTCCATTTGTTATATTTATATTTTCCATCATTTTATCTTTATTAATTTGAAGATTTTGTAATATGTTTAAAAACCTATTTAAAATATAATCTAAAATTGAAGTTGCATCAGGCAAAATGATTCTTTCTGTTGATGAGTGAGATATATCTCTTTCATGTCATAAAGCAACATTTTCTAGTGAAGTAACTGCATACCCTCTCAATACTCTTGATAATCCGGAAACATTCTCTGAAGCAATTGGATTTTTCTTATGTGGCATAGCAGAAGAACCTTTTTGACCTTTTGAAAAATTTTCCTCTACTTCTCTAACTTCTGTTCTTTGTAAATGTCTAATTTCTGTTGCAAATTTATCGAGTGATGATCCAATAATTGCAATCGTTGATAAATATGCTGCATGGCGATCTCTTTGAAGTGTTTGGGTAGAAATTTTTGATGAATTGATTTTTAATTTATTAGTAACGTATTCTTGTATTGAAAGTGGAACATTAGCATAATTTCCAACAGCTCCAGAAATTTTTCCAATTTCCACATCATTTGCAGCTTCTTCAAATCTTTTTATATTTCTATTCATCTCATCATATCAGAGAGCCATTTTATATCCAAAAGTTGTTATTTCTGCATGAACACCATGAGTTCTACCCATTTGAAAAGTTCTCTTATGGCTTTTTGCCAATTTCTTTATTTCTTTATTTAATTTATAAAGATCTTCTTTGATTATTTCATTTACTTTTTTTAACCTATATCCAAGTGCAGTATCAACAACATCTGTAGATGTAAGTCCATAATGAATTCATTTTTTTTCATTACCCAATTGACTCGATAAAGATCTTGTAAAAGCAATAACATCGTGCTTAGTTTCCTTTTCGATTTCAGCAATTAAATTTAAATCTACTTTTGCATTATTTCATAAATTTTCAATATCTTTTTTTGTAATATTTTTATTATATTTAGCATATGCTTCAACTGAATATAATTCAATAAGAAGTCATGATTGATATTTTTCTTTTTCAGATCATAATTCTTGCATTATTTTTCTTTGGTATCTTTTTATCATTTTGTTCCTTAATAAATAATTGCTTATTTCATGTATATTGTTTGATTTCTGTCTGGACCAACTGAAAACATTGAGACTTTAATTCCGACTAATTCTTGAATTTTTAATATATATTTTTTAGCTTCAATTGGTAAATCATTAAATGATTTAATATTAGAAGTATCTGATTTTCATCCAGGCATTTCTATGTATTTCGCTTCATATGAATCATATTCCTCGTTAGAGCCAGGGACATAATCAATTTCTAAGTCGTCTTTTTGGTAAGCATAACAAATTTTTATTACTTCCATATTATCAAGAACGTCTAACAGCGTTATTGCCATTTCTGTCAAACCTGAAACTCTTGATGAGTATTTTAAAAGCACTGTATCAATTCAACCTATTCTTCTTGCTCTTCCAGTTACCGTTCCATATTCTTTTCCGGTTTTTCTTATATAATCACTTATTTCTTTATTTTTTATTTCTGATGGAAATGCTCCTGTTCCCACTCTTGTTGTGTATGCTTTTACAATTCCAATAACATCCTTAATTTTTTTAGTTGAAATTCCTGCTGCTAATGGAATTGCTGATGAAGTTGGAGATGATGAAGTAACATATGGATATGTTCCATTTTCAATGCAAAGCATAACTCCTTGTGCTCCTTCAAAAACAACTTCTTTTTCATTTTCAATTAATTTAGATAACATCGATCCAGTTTCTCTGACCATAGGTTTTAAAATTTCTGCGTATTTTTTATATTCATCATAAATTTCTTCAACTGAATATTCTTTTAAATCAAATGCCCTTAAGACTTTATTTTTAAATAAAAGTGCATCTTTAATTTTTTCTTTAAAAGCTTTTTCGTTTATAAAATCTCCATATCGAATTCCAATTCTTGCGTATTTATCTTCATATGCAGGGCCAATTCCTTTTCTTGTAGTTCCTAAAGCTTTTTTTGGATTGATTCCTGATTTAATATTTTCAAATGCTTCATCTAAATCTAAATGGTAGGGCATTATTACATGTGCTTTATCAGATATGAATAAATTAAATTTTTTTATTCCTTGTTTCTTTAAATCTTCTATTTCACCAATTAGCATTTTTGGATTTATGACCATTCCTTGTGCCATAATATTAATTGCATTTTCATTAAATATACCAGATGGAATATGTCTTAAAGCAAATTTTTTTCCTTCAAAAACAATTGTATGCCCTGCATTATTTCCGCCTTGGTAACGAACAACTACATCTGCTTTTTGTGATAAAAAGTCAGAAATTTTACCTTTTCCTTCATCACCTCATTGAGCACCGACTACAACTTTGGTATTTATTTTCTCCATTATTTCTCCTTTAATGTTCTATAAAATTATACAATATTAAAAATTAGTATTTATAGATTAAAATTTATTGTTTGTTTAACTTTTATCTATAATAGATAAATATTTTAATGCTATAATTGATTTATTGATGAAAGAGGAATTTTGCATTACAAAAAAATCTTATCAAAATTTATTTTTAAGAATGATTTAAGCAATTAACCTTTTTTTTATTTTCAGATTAAGAAAGGAAAATTCATGAAAAAAAGTAGAAAAATATTTTCAATATTAAGTTCATTTGGAATCATAGTTCCTGTAACAATTGCCGTTTCATGCGGGGCATCTTTTAGAGGGGATTACAGAAGGTCAGGCGGTCAAATTACTTTAATATCCGATTCTGGCTCTGTTAAAGATAAATCGTTTAATGAGTTTATTTTTGAGGGGATACAAAACTACTCTGTTAAAGCCAAATTATCAGATAAAATACCACCAAAAACATATTCATATATCCAACCCCAAACAATTGACAAAGGAATATTTCAAAAATCATATCAACATGCAATTGATGATGGTACTGAAACTCTTGTTCTTCCTGGTTTTCATCATTCATCTGATGGCGCTTTTGATGAAATTGCTGCAAAAAATAAAGGAACCGCATTTATCGGCATTGATACCTGAGGGAATGGTCCCAATATACAAAATTTAGTCTATTCAACACAACAATCTGCTTTTTTAGCAGCCATTTATAGCGGATTATATATGAATAAAGTAAAACCAAATGAGATAGTAGGCGATAAACTAAAAGTTGCTACATTCGGTGGAGCTGTTTACCCATCTGTAACTGCATATATGGATGGATGACTTCAAGGAGTTAGATTTTTTAATGATGAAATAAGAAATGCTAAGAAAAATGGAGAATTATCTAATTTTAAAGAAATGGAGCAAGTTTTTGTCACAGGTGATCAGCCATCAATAAATGATTTTTCTTCAGACTTTAATCCCGGAAGTGCAACTGATTTATCAAAGGCATTAATTAGAAACGGAGCTCAAGTTGTAATGGCTGTTGCTGGACCGCAAACTGCAGATTTTATAGGAGCTGCTCTTGGAACCGGAAGAGATAATATTTATGCTATTGGTGTTGACACCGATCAATCGCAAGCTTATGATGCTACACACATGATTGGATCCGCATTAAAAGGAATAGATACTTCAACAACACTTGCATTAGAAGATTTATATAATGGTGATGGAACAAAAGATGGACATGGCATAAATTCTGGAAATGTTGAGTTTAAAATTAATTATAGATTATTTAATTACAATTCTGTTTACACTAAAGTAGATGGCACAAAAGAACATGTTGTTGATTTTCTACCTTCAAAAGCTGTATCAAAAGAAGATGATGCCAAAGTGAGAGGAAATGGATCTAACCATTCGGGTCAAGATAAAATTTATGAGAAAGCCTTATCTAAACTTTTGGACGATTCGAGCATTTTAGATGGAATTAATAATTCATCAAGCCCTGGTGGACAAGATAATAGATTACCAGATGATAAATTGCCTATTGGAGTGCATTGAGGATATAACGAAGTTAAAGATGAAGGGAGAGATAAATAATGTCAAAAAATAATGTAGTAGTTTTTGATAATATTACAAAACAATTTGGTGATATAACTGCTAATGATGGCATTAATTTTGCTGTCGAAAAAAATGAAGTTCATGCTTTACTTGGTGAAAATGGCGCTGGAAAATCAACACTTATGTCAATTTTGTTTGGCCTATATAAACCTACAAAAGGAAATATATATATTAATGGAGAGTTAGTTAGAATAAAAACTCCAAGGCATGCAAACAAATTAAAAATTGCAATGTTACCACAACACTTTAAATTAGTTGATAACATGTCAGTTCTTGAAAATATTATGCTTGGATATGAAATAACTTTAAGAGGATTAATAAATAAAAAAGCTGCCAGAAACAAAATTGAAAAAGCCAAAGCGAAATATAATATTAAAATAAATTTAGACGCTCAAGTTGGAAAATTATCAGTTTCAGATAAGCAAAAAGTTGAACTTTTAAAAATTCTTTGAGGAGAAGCGGAAATTATTATTTTTGATGAACCGACGTCAATCCTTACTCCCAAAGAAATTGAAGAATTTTTAAAACTTATACTAAATTTAAAAAGCAGTGGGAAAACAATTCTTTTAATCACTCATAAACTTCCAGAAATAAAAGCGATTTCTGACAGAGTATCAATCATTAGAAAAGGTAAATATATAAAAACAGTTATTACTAATACTGTTTCTGAAAAACAATTAGCCAATTTAATGGTTGGTAAGGAAGTTGATTTAAATTTATCAACAATTTCAAGAAAGCCTGTTAATGAAGAAATTACTGTTTTAGATGTTAAAAATATTTCATATAAAGGTACAGGTTTTCAAAAATCACTTTTTGATTCTTCATTTGTAATAAAATCAGGAGAAATATTGGGAATTGCGGCTATTGAAGGTAATGGTCAATCGGAATTATTAAAAGTTATTAGTGGAATTTTTAAATCTTCAAGTGGAACAATTAATATTACTCAGCATGACGTTACTAATAAAAGCATTAAAGAACATTATTATACAAGTGATTTTTACACTAATGTAGATTCAGTTTTAAGAATTAAAAAAATTCACCAGAAATTTCTTTCTAATCATGAAAAATCACTTAAAAATATAGATTCATTATCAAAAAATCAACAATTAGATATAACTGGAGGAGCAGTTAAAGATTATTCTGAAATGAGTTATTATTGATCTAAAAATACTTCATTACTTTCACACATCCCTGAAGATAGACATGAGTATGGATTAATTTTGGATTATTCTGTGGCTAAAAATGTTGTCTTACAAGATTTAAAATATTTCAGTAATCGTTTTGGAATTTTAGATAAAAAATCAATTCAATTAAGGCTAGATTATATAAAAGAAAAATATGACGTTAGAGGTATACAAAGTTATAAAACAAAAGTAAAAAAATTATCAGGTGGTAATCAACAAAAATTAATTTTAGGAAGAGAAATAGAAAGAGGATCTAATTTACTTCTTGCTGTACATCCTACTCGAGGGCTTGATGTTGGGGCAATAAGAAATGTTTATGAAAACATTATTAATGCAAGGAATCAAGGATCAGCAGTTCTTCTATCTTCAGGAGAACTTGATGAAATTATGCAAGTATCTGACAGAATTATTGTTCTATATGAAGGAAAAATAGTTTCAATAAGTAAAAGAGGAGAACTGTCTAAACTTGAACTTGGGACGCTAATGTCAACTGGTAAAAAAAATTCATATAGTCAATCAAAACAAGAAATTTTAAATGAACCAGAACCAGTTAAAGAAATTCAACAAGAAGAAACTCAAGAGGAAGAGACTCAAAAAATAATTAATGAAGAATTAAGTGAAATTGAAGTTTTAGAAGAAATTCAACAAGAAGAAACTCAAGAACTTGAATCTGAAAATCTAAACAAACCAAAAATAGTAAAAACAAATGAAAATGTTGAAAAAAATGTTCAAGATAAAAAAGTCATTAAGAAAAAAGAAGAAACTGTTAAAAAACAAATTAGGAAAAAACCTAAAACTAGAATAGTTAAGAAAAAACCAGTTGCTAAAAAAATTAATAAAAATGTAAGCATTGATTCGAACTATATTTCTAAAAACAAAAAAAGTTATCATTTTACTTCTACCACTAATAACAAAAGAAAATCTTTAGTTTCAAATAATAAAAAAGATGCAATGATATTAGGAAGAAAATTCAAAAATTCTCCAAATATAAAAATGCAAAAAAATAAAAAAACTTCTGAAAAAGATAATCAAAAAATGAAAGGCGGCAAATAATGATGGAAAAATTTAAAAAAGCTCTTTTCACGCCAAAATTTTCTATTAGAAATGTAATTCTTTCTCTAATACTTGGCTTTCTAGTTGCTTACTTAACTATTATTATTATTTATGGCTTTTCAGATGCTTCATATGTTGTAAAATCAATTTTTAAAGGAGATTTTTATGACTCTAAATCAGTAGCAAGATTATTTGATAAAATTGTTATTCTTGGTTTTGCGGGTCTTGCTGTATTAGTTGGTAATAAAGCGGGTCTATTGAATATAGGGGTTTCGGGCCAAATGGTATTTGGAGCCTTTGTAGGTTATTTTATAGTAAGAAAAATGAATACAGATAATATTACTGCAATATTAATAGTTGGTTTTATTTCAACAGTTCTTACATCGACTTTTGTTGCAATGATTTCAGGAATTATGAAAGCATTTTTCAAGGTAAATGAAGTTATTTCAACAATAATGGTTAATTGAATCGTGGTTTATTTAATTAAATTTTTAGCTTCATATTCAAAAACCAATTGATATAATTCGAGTTCTATAAACACAATATCGTTAAGTCAGCCCTCAAATACAAGCACAAGTTTTGCTCATCAAATTGTTACAGAGGGAGTTTGAAATGCTTGATATTTGGCGATAATTGGAATAGTTCTTTTTGTGGTTTCAGCAGGTGTTCTTTGATTCTTATTTGCTAAAACAAGATATGGTTTTAAAGTTCAATCTGTTGGTCTTTCAAAACAAGCTTCACAATATTCAGGATACAATACAAAACTTCATCAAATATTTGGAATGTCCCTTTCAGGAGCCTTTGCAGGTATGGCTGGATTTACAATGTACTTTTTATCAAAAAACGTTATTGCAGCATCTTCAGCGCCAATTAATGAAGGATTTGCAGGAATTGCTGTAGCTCTTGTTGCACTAAATAATCCATTAGCAATTCTTGGATCTGCTTTCGTATTTGGAATACTTGACGGTCCTACTGATGGAATAGTATTTGGTGGATTCCCTTCTTCTATGGTTCAAATCTTTGCAGGAGTAATGACTTACTTTGTTGCAATAACAACTTTATGAATTTATTTAAGACCAGTAGTTATATTTAAAAATGTTCAAAATAAATGATTTAAAAAGGAAAACAATAATAAGGAGGTGATTAGCTAATGACTGAAGTAATCGGAGTAATAGGAATACTTTTAGCAGTTTATGCCTTAGCATCAGGCTCAGGTTTATTTGCTGAAAGATCAGGAACAATTAACTTGTCCATTGAAGGTGGAATGACATTTGGAGCATTAGGCTATGTCATGACAACTCACTCGCTAACAAATAGCAATTCAGAAACCCTACAAGTTTGGATGGTTCTAATTGGGCTTATTGTAGCAATTATATTTGGCATTGTTGCAACATCACTTTTATCATTTACTGCAATTAATTTAAGAGGAAATCAAATTGTTATTGGAACTGCAATTAACATCATGGTGCCAATTATTTCACTTATTACTGTTGTTGCAATTACTAGTGGTAATTTCTCGGTCCCAATGACTAAACTTCAGATGACAACGGGACTCGATACTCCCTTGTTAGCATGAGAAATTCAATTAATTGTTGCATCTGTTATCTTAGTGATGATGCTTGGATTATTTGTTTTAATGAGAATGACTAAATTTGGATTAAGATTAAGAGCAGCTGGTGAAAATCCTCATGCACTTGCAGCAACTGGAGTATCTGTTTATTTAATTAAACATTTAGCAATGCTGATTTCAGGAATTTTGGCTGGTTTTGCAGGCGGAATTGTTGTATCTGCTTATTCTAAATATTCATCATATGCAAATACAACTCTTGGTATGGGATTCATTGCAATTGCTATTTTAATCCTTGGACAATGAAGAATGCAATGAATAATTCTAGGATCGCTATTATTTGCAATTATGTACTCAATTGTTGATCATTATGCAGTTGTTATTGGAGAGTTTAAATACTTACTTTCATTAATTCCTTATTTATTTACACTTATGGTATTGCCGTTCATTTCCGAATTTTCAAAACCTCCTGCCGCAGATGGTATACCTTATGTAAATACAGGAAGATAAAATGCCATTATGGTATTTTTTTTATTCTTATAATAGAGATTATTTTGATAAAATCATGAAAATAAACAATTAATTAGAATTAGTCTAATTATTAATTTTATGAAATTTATTATTTATAATAAAAAATTTTGTAAATCAATGGTAACCCCTCTTTTTTTAAATTATTGAATATAATTTTTATTTTCAATTTCATTATTTGATATAATTAATTAGCAATAATGCAGGTGTAGTTTAATGGTAAAACTTCAGCCTTCCAAGCTGACTTTGAGGGTTCGATTCCCTTCACCTGCTCCAATCGTATATTACGACCGAATACCATATTGGTATTTTTTATTATTTAGATATAATTTTATCAATAGAAAGAGGAATGATGAAAAAAGTTACACGAAAACTATGAATTTATGGAATTGGATTTTTAATGAGAGGATTAATCTTTAATTTTGCATTGGCATTTACTATTGTGGCTCTAGTCAAGGTTCATGACGGATTTACCATTTGAGCTATAATTGCAATTGCCCTATCTTCATTTTGAATTTTTCAAAATGTATTTAATCATATTATCTGATCTACTTTATCTAAAAATGAAAGAGCGCTTTATTTTGGAATTAGAAGATTTGGTTCAAAAGTTGTTCAAGTCACTGAAAAGGAAATTAGTAGAAGAACTGGTCAACAAGACTTATTAGAAATGCTTAGAGACACAGATTCTTCATTAGAAGTTCAAATGGCAATAAATGGAGCCTTTACTTTAATTAACGTTTTTATAGGAATTAAATGAATTATCAATGCAATTCAATTCAATAAAAATATTTATGTATTTGAATACAAAATAATAAAATAAAAATAATCAGGTGATTATTTTTTTATTTGTGCATTAATAAATGCTTTGAATAACGGATGATCTAAAAGTGGTTTAGATGTAAATTCTGGATGATATTGTGTCCCTATATAAAAAGGATGCTTATTATATTCAATAATTTCTGCTAAACCTGTCTTTGGATTAAATCCGGAAAAAACAAATCCATTGGTTTCTAATTTTTGGACATATTCAGGATTAATTTCATATCTATGTCTATGTCTTTCAAAAATTAAATCAGAATTATAAATTTTGTGGGCTAATGTCCCTTTTACAATCGTTGTTTCATTTTTCCCTAGTCTCAATGTTCCGCCAGTTGCTTTTTTGGAATTAGTATCTCTGATTAAATCAATTACTGGAGTACCTATTTCAGAATTTTCTGTACTAATAGCATCTTTAATTCCTACAACTTTTGCTTGTGCTACTGTCATGGCTTGCATTCCATAACAAATTCCTAAAACTGGTATTTTTGTTTTTCTTAAGTAAGTTGAAGCAATGACTTTTCCCGCAAATCCTCTTTCTCCAAAACCAGGAAGAATAACAACACCGTTAACATCCATCATTTTTTTCTTAATATTATTTTTGTTAATATTTGATGATTGAATTCATTTGAATTTTATATCAACGCCTGCATAAATTGCTGAGATTTTTAACGCTTCAATTATAGACATATATGCATCAGGAAATTCTACATATTTACCAATCATGGCGATTTCAATTGTTTTCTCTTTTTTGATATCAATTAAGTTAACGAAATTTTTTCAATCATCTAATTTTGGTCTTCTATTTTTCATTTTAAAATATTTTAAAATTTGTTGAGCTATTTTATGATCTTCTAAAATTAGAGGAACTTTATAAACATTATTTGAATTAGGAAGCCCAACAATAGCTTCTAGAGGAAGCAATGAAGCAACTGATGTTTTCTTTATTATCTCGTCATTTGGTCTTTTATTTGATCTAAGTAGAATAAGATTTGGATTTATTCCAAATTGTCTTAATTCAGCAATTGACCTTTGTGTTGGCTTTGATTTAAATTCCTTTGCAGCTTCTAAATAAGGAACATATGTAACATGAATGAAAAATGCACTTTCTTTAAATTTATTCGAAAATTCTGCCAGAGCATAAACAAACGGTTTTGATTCAATATCTCCAACAGTTCCACCTATTTCAGTAATTACAAAATCAGCTTTTGAGTTTTTTGAGGCATTTTTAATTAATTTTTCAATATATTTTGTAACATGCGGAACAATTTGAACGGTTTTACCTTTGTATTGCCCCTGTCTTTCATTGTTTAAAATCGACATGTAAATTTGACCTGATGTAAAGTTTGAATTTCTATTAAAATCAGTACCAATGAACCTTTCGTAATGTCCTAGGTCTAAGTCAGTTTCGCCGCCATCTTCTGTTACATAAACTTCTCCGTGTTCATAAGGGGACATTGTTCCTGGATCAATATTTAAATAAGGATCTAATTTTTGAACAAAAATTGAATAGCCTCTTGCTTTTAATAATCTCCCTATTGATGCTGCTGACACTCCTTTACCTAATCCGGATACAACCCCACCTGTTACAAATATAAACTTACTCATAATAATCCTTCTTTCATTATTAAAATCTTATCAAATATTTTTATGATTTAGTTTTAATAAATTAAATATAATTAATATATGAATTTATTTATAGCAAAATTAAATGACTCGGGAAGAAATTTATTAAAATTTTTAGAGCAAATGTTTAAAGATGTTCCTAAGTCAAGAATTGAAAAATTATTTCGAAAAAAAGATATAAAAATAAATGGAGTTAGAACGAGTGACAAGAAATATATTTTAAAAGAAAATGACAAAATAGAAGTTTATGGAATTGAACATAAGGTTCAAAAATTCAACAGAACAAAAATCAATTTTGATATTGTTTTTGAAGATGAAAATATTCTAATTGTAAATAAACCTGAGGGTGTTGTTATTCATGGGAGCGATTCTTCATTAGATATGCAGGTTCTTTCACATTTGAAGTATGAAAAAAATAGTTCATTTATTCCTTCGCATATTGGGAGAATTGATAAAGTTACATCAGGAATTGTAGTTTATGGAAAAAATTATGAAACTGTCAAACAAATGAATCAAAATATTCATAAATTTGAAAAAATATATCGAGCTATCTCTGAATTAAATAAAACACAAGTATTAAAAATGAAAATTCATCATAATGAAATTGATAAAAAGGAATATATGTCTAAATTTTATGGGAAAGACACAATTACAAATTTTAAAGTTCTTGAAAATGGCGAAATTGAAGCGCAAATAATTACTGGAAGAAAACATCAAATTAGAGCTGCTCTTGAATATTTGAAATTCCCAATAAAAGGTGATGTTAAATACGGCGGAATTCCTTCTAAAAGAGTTTATCTTCATTCTTATAAAATCACTTTTCATGGCCTTGTTGGTAAATTAGAATACTTAAATAATGCTTCTTTTAAAACAGAAGTATACTTTTAATAGATCTTTTTTATATAATATATAAATGAAGACATTAATTCTTATTCCTGTTTATAATTCTCAAGACACTTTATTAGATATTTTATCTAAATTAAAAGTGATAATTCCTGAGGCTGATATATTGGCAATTGATCATGGTTCAACAGATAGAACAAAGTATCTTCTTATGAACAATAACATTAATTATCTTACATTGCCACTAAAGGCCAGTTATTACGATGCTTTATCATTGGGGATGATTTTTGCATATAAGAATAAATATGATATGGTAGTTGAGTGGGATGATAAAGGCAAATTTAATACTCACGAAATAAAATATTTCATGACCATAATGAGAAGGAAAAAGCCAGATTATATTCTTGGTTCAAGATTTTTAACAAAAAAAACTCCCAAAAAATGAAATAGAATTGGAACAAGAATTCTTCGTAATATTATAAGAATTAGTGTACATAAAAAAATATCAGATCCAACAATGAGATTTAGGGCATATGGAGAAAAGGCAATAAAATATTTTGGATCACATGATTCTCCTTCTCCCGCAATTGACACAATTTCAGAGACAATAAGAATGGGATATAATTTTGTAGAAGAACAAGTTACTTTGTCTAAAAAATTCGATACTCAAATGCATGATGGTCCACTTCAATCTTCTAGAGAAATTTTTAGATGATGTTCTTGATTAATGATTGTTTTACCATTTAAAAAAAATACCAATAAAAAAATAAAAAAACATAAAGGGGTTAAAAATGAATAAATATAGAAATGATAGTTTAACATTTGAATCATTGGGAGACTCCTTTAATTTAGGATTACCAATATTTTTATTAATAATATCAATTGGTTCATTTATTTGATTTGGTATTGAAGTAAGAAAAAAGAGAATTGAATTTAAATCATTAATTGCATGATTTGTCTGAAATATTATTTATA
>JABSQU010000011.1 GCA_013215685.1 Mycoplasmatales bacterium
GAAAAGTGCCAAGTTTAGCTTGTCTGGAAAAATTATCCAAAGCAAAGCAATAGCTGGAAAAGTAAAGCAGGTTACATATACATTCCAACTGTCTTTGACAGATACAAAAACCGGACTGGCAGTTTGGGAAGAGGAAGTGGAAATTATTAAACAGGGAAAAAAGTCGTCTGTCGGCTGGTAATTTTTTTTAAGAAAATCTTTTGAATAATATGGAATTAATCCTTTTTTTAATAAATTAAGTGATTTTTTATCAAAAGAAATTGTTACTCTAGTTCTAGGTATTTTATATTCTAAAATTCCATTATTATTAATTATTTCAATATCTTTTTTGTTCATAAAAAGATCAATTTCATGAATTGACTGAATAATTCTAAAATATTTAAAATTATCGTCGCCATTTAGTGAAAGTAAAAAGTTTTCATTTATAAGATTTTCATTTTTTAGTAATTTTTTAAAATTTGTATATGGCCTTTGAGCTCACTTTCGTTTTGAAGTTGTAAAAACAGATGGCACATATCAAAATTTGTCCCCTAAGATGTTTATATTTACTTTTTTCATTATGTTCAATTCTCCATAACAAAATTATATATATGATTTTGATTATTTTCATCAAGACTTAAATCAGCGCTGGACTTTACTTTAGAATTTGCTTTTGGCATTGCAATCGATAAAGAACTTACATTAAACATATTTATGTCATTATCTCCATCTCCTCATGTCATAGTTTCTTCTAAATTTATGAATCCATCACTTTCAACTTTTAATAATGCCTTTCCCTTAGTAATATTTTTAGGCATTATATCAAGAACATCTTTTTGAGATTTAACAGTATATATGTCATCAAAATTTGACAAATATTCTTGAATTTTATTGATATTTTTATTAGTCAAATTTTGATTTAATATTAATATTTTATTAATGTTTTCATCTGTAGGTCTAATTATCTTTAATTTTTCTTCACTATTAGAATTCTGCTTCATTTCATTTTTAAGAAAATTAAATCAAGATGGATTTGTAACATTATTAAAATATATTTTATTGTTAGTATAAACTAGAAAATCTATTTTATTGTTAATTAAAAAGTCAATAATTTGTTTTGATATTTTTTTCTTGATAAATTTGTCTAAGATAAGATTGCCGTCTTTGTCAACAATCAAGCCGCCATTTATTGCAATCGTTGGAAGATCAGGCTTGATGATTTCTGCAATTTTTTTTGTTAATATAAATGGTCTGCCTGTAGCTATTCCAATTTTTATATTATTTCTTTTTAAAATGTTAATCGCCTTAATTGTATTACTAGAAATTATTTTATCATCATTTAGCAATGTTCCATCTAAATCAAAATATGTATATTTAATTTTTCTTTTGTCCATAATATGCATTTTTGCCATGTTTTCTATAGTAATGTTTATCTTGCAAATATTGTTTTGCTGGTTTTATATCAGCATCAATCATTCTTGAAAAATAAGACATTTTTGCTATTTCTTCTAACGTTAAAGTTAGGTCAACAACATCATCGGAAGATTTATATGATCAAGCAAATGGACCATGAGATTTGACTAAAACTGCTGGCGAAGATTTAGGGTCTTTATTTTCTTTTTTAAAAGATTCAGTAATCACTTTACCTGTATTTAATTCATAATTATTGTTTATTTCATCATCAGTTAATTCTCTGGTACACATTATTGGACCATAAAAATTATCGGCATGAGTTGAAGAATAACAAGGTATAGATTGTCCAGTGCTAGCTCATGCCACTCCATATTGAGAATGAGTATGTGCAATTGCTTTAACATCTTTAAAGTTTTTATAAATCCAAGTATGAGTCGGCTCATCTGATGAAGGGTTTAATTTTCCCTCAACAATTTTCCCGTTCAAATCCATAACAACAATATCTTCAGGCGTCATAGATTCATAACTAACTCCTGATGGCTTAATTGCATAATATTTACCATCTTTTGAAAGTTCAGAAACATTTCCTCAAGTATGAATGACTAAATTAAATTTTTTCAGTTTAATATTTGCATCGTAAACTCTTTTTTTTAATTCTTTAAATTTACTCATATGATTCCTTTAGTTTTTGATTAAAAAATTCTTTTGCAACTTTAATTTTTTCTACATTTTCTTCCATTGATTCATTTTTTTCATTTGATGATCACATTTCAATGAGAAACGGTCCTACTCAATTGATTTTACGAAGAATTTTAAAAACTTTTACAAAATCTACAGTTCCTTCTCCTCATGGAACATCACGAAATACATTAGGTTTAGTGTCCTTGAAGTGCATTCCTGTCATATAACCTTTACCTAGTAAAAATTCCTCTTCTAATTTTTCTCCTGCTCATTGATACAAATTACCGATATCTGGATAAATTTTTAATCAAGGAGAATTAATTTCCTTTACATAATTTAGAGATCTTGAAATTGTTCCCATGAATGGAGTATCCATTATTTCAAAAGAAAGCATGATAGAATTTTCTTCCGCCATTTTTGCTACTTTTTTCATATTTTTCATGAATCTTTTTTTAGTTTCGTCATTAGATTTTTCATAATATACATCATATCCCGCTAACTGAATATTATATATTCCTAATTCTTTTGATAAGTAAATTGCTCTTTCCATAATTCAAAAAGCTTTTTTTACTATTTCTGGATCAGAAGAACCAAATGGATATTTTCTATGACCACTTAAAGTCATTGAATTGAATTTAAAATTATTTTTTACAAGTAATAGTTTAATTTCATCGATTTTCTTTTGAGAAAAATTTAATCTACTTAATTTTTCATCAGATTCATCTATTGAAAACTCTATAAAATCATATCCTGCATTTTTTGCAATTTGAATTTTTTCTTCAATAGATCACTTGTTATTAATTGCTTTTTCATATATACCAATTTTAGAATTATGCATAATATTTATCAATTTGATCCTTGAATTTTTGAGCTTCTAATGAAAGATTTTCCGCATCTCTTATTGATCTTCCTACAATAAAAATATAAACGTTAACATCTTTAAAAAATTCAATATCTTTCAATGAAATTCCACCAGTAATTGTTACTTTGAATCCCATCTCATCAAATTTTTTAATGGTTTTAATATCATTTTGTGTTCAATTAACTCCTGCTAACTGTGCGTCTCTTGATCTATGATAAACTACTTGTTTAATACCAATTTTTTTTCATTCTTCAACTTGTTTTCAATTGAAATTAGATGTCAGTTCAATTTGAACATCTTTATCTTTTCCATACAATTTTGCAGTATCTAAAACTGACTTGATTGTTTGCGTTTCAGCAGCACAAATTGCTGTTGTAAAATCTGCTCCATTATCAAAAAACATCATTGCAAAAACAGATCCGGCATCTGCAATTTTGCCATCAGCAACAATTATTTTATCTTTATATTTATTACTTATTTCTTTTATAGCTTTTTTACCTTGAGAAGCAATTAAAATTGTTCCAACTTCTATTACATCAATATATTTATAAATTTTTTCTACATTTTCTATTGCTTCATCAACTGTTAAAGTGTCTAAAGCAATTTGTAACATTGGCTTAGGCATCTTTACCTCCTAATACTTTTTTGATAATATCAATAACCTCATTTTTGTTTTTTGCCTTTTCAATATTATCAACTACATCACTGTCTGAAAATAATTCAGCAATTTGCGGCAATGCGCTACTGACATGTATTTCACTTGATGTTGCAGACAAGGCAATTAAAACAGATATTTTTCTATCGTCGCCTTCAAAAACAATCGGTTCTTTTAATGTAATTAGTGAAAAAGCATTCTTTAATGCTCCATCTTCTGGTCTTGCGTGAGGCATAGCAAGTTTTTCACTAAGAATATAGTATGGTCCATATTTTGAAGTTACATCGATCACTGCATCAATATATCTTTTTTCTACACTTCCAGATTCTAAAAGAGGTTTTATTGATAATTCAATTGCTTCTTTTCAATCCTTTGCATATAAATTTAAATTAATAGAATCATTTTCTATTAATGAATCTAATAGAGAAATATTTTCTTCCATTAAATTACCTCTTTTAGAGCGCTTTCTATTTCCTTATCATCCATTAAATTTCTAACACCAACTATTTTAGCTCTTTGAGAACTATCAAATTGATCTACTAAATGTGTGGAACAAATAATAATATCTGAATTAACTACTCTACCTTTTGCTTGACCTGCTGATAATGCTTCAACTGAAACATTTTCTAGTCCTAAATTTTTAACAATTTTTTCAACTTTTAGTTTAATAATCATGGAAGTTCCCATTCCATTTCCGCATGCTGCAACTATTTTCATATTTTTCCTTTCGAATTATTTATTTTCTTATAATTTTAGTTTTTGCTTCTTCTTTTTTATTTTTTGATTCATTATTTAATTTCATTGCATTAATTCTTAATTTAAACATTTTTTGTACAAATGTTTGTTTTTCTTGCATTGTATTATCAGTAATCTGAGCTAATAATAACATTAATACTCATGCTGTCATGAATGTTATTCATGCTCCTGCAATTGTTCCTCCAGAAATTAAGAATTGTAATCCAAAGAAAATATTTCAGTCGAACATTCCAATATAACCAGTTGATACTGGACTTAATGATGAATTATTAACTGCTGTTCCTAAATCAATTGCATCTTTAAATGCTTTATCTAGCATTGCTACAGCACCTGATGCTACTAGTATTTCCAAGAATCCAAAAATGAATGGAACTGCTATTGAAGCTCTAACGCCACCAGAAGCATTGGCAAATACACCTATAGATCCAGAGTTAAAGAATAGTGTTATAAATAATGGAATAACAATGTCAATTGCTCCATCTGTTGCAACTGATATTCCGATGACTATTCCTACTGCCAAAAACTGTCCAAGCACACCTGAAACAAATCCAAATGTTACTGAGTTAGGAGCAAAACCATAAACTGCAGCTGTATCAACAGCGACAACTGCTCCTGGAATAATTTTTTCTGATATACCTTGGAATGATTGTTGTAATTCTGTAACAAACATTCTTACACCAGTAACTATTACTAATATTGAAGCAACCAATTTTAATATTCCAAGGAATAAATTAATTATTCAATATGCCCCTCCTTGAATATTTCAAGAGGCATATTTACCACCTTTTATACCTTCAGAAAATGAATTTGTTTCTCCTGGTGTTGCATATTGAATTATTAAAATTAATATCAAGAACAGAACACCTATAATAATTATTTGAGTGAATAAATTATCTTCAAATATTTTAAATTTCTTTGAAACCTTTCTAGTTTCTGCTGAATTATTTTTGCTTCCAAAAAATCTTCCAATTTTGTATGCTAAACTAATTCCAAACATTTGTTGATGTCCAATTGCAAAACCAGCATTATTTGTCACTCTTTGAGTTCCTTTTAAAGTGGATCCTGAACCAACTCCTCAATAAGTACCGATGATGATACCTGTAATGAAAATTGTTCCTAATTCCCTTGAAACAAAACTTGAAACACCTCTAAAAAGCATAATGTAAACAACACCACATAATATTGCGGTTTGTTGGAACATCACGTGACCTGTTACCATTAAAGTATGAACATTTGTTCATTTTTTGAACAAAATTAACACAATGTTAAATATAAATCCAATTAATAGTGCGTATGAAACTCATGAAACAGCTGACGATGCGATTTTCATACCATCCATTAATCCTGATTCTAAGAAATTGTTGGATGAAGTTCATCCTAAATATGGATCTAGTGGAACAACGTTTGATCCACCCCCTATATTTGATATTCCATTAAATATTGGTTTAGCTAACGATACTAAAATACCTGAACCTATTGATAAGATTAGTATACCAATTGCAGTTTTGAAAAATCCCAAAACCGATTCAACTCAACCTCTTTTAAGAACTAAATAACCTATTAAAGTCATTGTTCCTAGAAGAATTGCATTTACTGCTAAGAAGTTATCTAGAAAAATTTCTTTGAAGAAAAATTCAATTCCAGATGCATTTCAATCATGAGTAGCTAAAGAAGCTAATACACCGATGGCAATAATAAGACCAAAAGCAACTCATCCAATTAATATTTTTTTATTTTTCAATTTAAATCCTTTCTTTAATTAGATATAATTAATAAATTACTTCTTATCAATAAATGTTAATCATTTTCTTGGGTTATTTACCAAAATATCTTCAATAGCATCCTCTGGTACTCCAATTTCTCTTAGTAATGGCACAAATCTTGTTAAAAGATATGGTATTCCTAAAGATTTATGTCCTCCTCTTAATTCTGAATAATGTTTGTGGTAGTATGTTCTACCAGCGTCCATTGCTAACATCATTTGTTTTTGATAACCTTGATCAACTAATCATTTAATATTTTCCGCTTGAACTTCATCAGGGAAATATTTAACTCTATCTGGTCCATCAATTGATAGGAAAACTCCAGTATCCATAACTTTTTTTCAATATCTTTTACTTGGATTTTTATTAATGTGTGAAATCGCAATTCTATCTGGACTAACTCCATGTCCTTGCAGTATTTCAGAAACTTCAAATCCAGATGTACCTAATTGAGTATGAACTAATATAGGACATCCTGTTTGCATAGAAGTTTTTGCAGCAACTTCTAAGGATTTTAATTCAAATGGATGAATTCCATCATAACCTGTTGCGGCTTTAATAATTCCTGCCTTAGCTTTTACTCTCTTAACAACTGGTCCATTATAAGAATGAATATCCATTCCTTCTTCTATTTCTGCTACTGTCATTTTAACTACTTCATCAACTGGTACTGTTGCTAAAAATGAATTTCTTGTGTCATAAAATCTTGCCTTATGAAATCCCGTTGTCATAATGATGTTTCCTTTTCCTTTAAATTGCTTAGCAATTTCAAGCATTTTAGGAACATTTCTTCCAGCTCCTATTGGATCCATACAAACCATTGTTTTACCTCCGGCTTCAAGATAATCATTGAATTCAGCTGCTCCAGCTTCAACTGAATCCATTAAAAAATCTTTATGTTCTCTTACCTCAATACCACCTGTTCTAATTAAGTGATCATGAGTATCTGTAATTCCATTTGTTTTCGGGTCAATATCTCCCATAACTGTTCTAATTTTTCCTGTCATTTTTCTCCTTATTTTTGAATTTATAATAGATAATTTCATAGAGGTTTATGATAATTAAAATTTTAAACTCTCTACATAAAAATTATAGTATTCTCAACAATAAGAAGACACCTTTTTAGATAAAAATAGGTCTGACCAGTATAGACTTATATTATTTTTTTTATATCAATTTGGCTATATACATCAATATCTACTATTTTAATAATTTTAATTATTAAATTAACATTTTTATGCTCATCCATAAACATTTTATAAGTCTTTTTAATAATGGAATTATCAGGGTAATCTTTAAAGTATCTTTTTAAAGATGGGGATGATTTAATTATATTATAAGAAAGTTTATAAGTAGTTGCTAAATTACCAAGTGAAATACCAAGAAATGATGTAAAAGAATAAATCGATTTACTAATTAACTCTTTGGAATTATCGGGAGAATATTTTTCAAGTTCATTTGGCACAATAATTATTATTCTCTCAATATATTTTCCATTTTTATCATAATAATATTTCTCATGCGTTGTGTAATCTTTATTGAACAACCCAACATTAGATCCATAAATTTTATTAAGTCTTCTTAATTGAGTTCTCTCAATATCAGAAATTTTTCAATTTGTATTCATTTTAACCTTAGATTTTTCTCCAGATAAAGTTTTTGAATGCAAAAAAGACAATTCATCTTTATAAATATAATTTCCTTGACTTGGGATAGAATATATTATATTATTAATTCTTAAAATAGTAAGTGCTGATGAAACAAGAGATTTAGAAATACCAAATTTTATTGCAAATCACCTTTCTGAAGGAATCGGCTTATTAATATCTCATTCTTGATTTTGTATTTTGGTTAAAATATATTTTATCATTTGAATTTTAGGATTAATTTTTTGATTTGACATAATAAGATTATACAAGTAAAAATGTAGAATTTAAACTCTACATTTTTAAAAATTATGTTGAAAATTATTATTTTTGTTCTTCAATTGATTTGGTCAACTCAGTCATTAAATTTCCTGTATGCAATGTATCCTTGTATTCAACCATAAGAACTCATGCTTCATCTTTGGCAAAAGGCTTATGAAATTCACCTTTTTTCACTACAAATGAATCCATTTCATTTAATTTATTACTCTTTCCGTTACAAATTAAATCAATACTTCCTTTTAAAACTAAAAACATTTCATCACTTTGCTCATGTGAGTGTTCTAAAAATTCTCCTTTAAATTTAGCTACCTTTACATAAGAATCATTTACCTCAGCAACTATTTTTGGAGAATAATATTCATTTATATTTTCAAAAATTCTGTTCATATTCATTTCAACCTTCTTTCCTAATAAAATTTATCATTTCAATTATACTAAATTGATGAAGTAGAAAATTTTAATAATTTATTTCGCAATGATATTAAAAACTCAAAACTATGAAGAAAATATTTAAATTAATACTAAATATCGCCTAATTAAATAAAAAACAAATTGAAATTATTTTTACTAAATAACACCAAAATTATTTTATTAAATAAAGTATTTAATAACCGAAACATGATGCTGCAAGTTAAACAAAATGTTATTAAAAAATATATTATTAGAACCGAAAAAATTCTATAATAATTCTATGAGCACTTTAAATCACCTTAAAAAAAGGTACAAGATATCCCTCCTTTTAATTATCTTTTTTGTGAAGGATTCTCTTCTAAACCCTAAAAATTTATTTTTTGTGGTTTTATTTCCAATTGCACTAGTTTTGCTTTTTGGATATACATTAAAAGAAAATGAATTTGCATTTGCATTTCCTTCTACATTATCATATATCGCCATTTCAATCGGATTGTTCAAATCATTTGATAATTTATCAAATTTTCAAGATGATAAAATGGGAATTGTTTTTAGTTCATATAAAATCAGTAAAAAGCAACTTATAACTTCGTATTCTTTTAGTTGCCTTATGTTATTTTTACTTATTTCTATATTTCCAATTTTAATTAGCTTTATCTTTTATGTATACGATTTTTTATACTTTTTAATTTTTATCAGTTTGTCACTTTGTATATTGATTTTTGGAATTTATGCCAGCCTATTCATTGTAAAATTACCTAAGAAAATCTCATTTAAAATTAAACTTAGAATTGTAATTATTTTTTATTCGCTTTTTTTGGTTTTTTCAGGCTCCACAATTCCATCATCATTGTTGTTTGAAAAACTAGGTAATTTTTATTATTATTTAGGATTTGTATTTCCTCCAGCTGGTTTTGCAAATTTATCTTATTTAATAAATGCACATAGTAGTATTAATGAAATTTGCTTATTTTTGGTTGCCTTTTTGTCTGAAATTATTTTTTTAATTATTTTAACTTATTATTTAGGTATCAAATTTCGAAAATACAAAATAAAATTCGATAATTTTTCATTTGATAGGAAAATTTTAATAAATAACATGTCAATTAAAATAGGCAATGATTTAATTATGAAAAATATAAATGTTGACATTAATAATGGAGAAATAGTTCAATTGATAGGTGATAATGGAGCAGGAAAAAGTGTTCTTCTTGAGTCAATTATTTATAAATTATCATTAAATAAAATTCCAGTTTCGTATATTGCTCAAGAGATTAATTTTTATTATTTAATTAACATTAAAGATCTTTTACTTCTTTTTATTAAAATAAATGCATTGAATACCAATGCAAAAACAAAAAATGCAAAAGAATATGCATTAAAATTGTTAAAAGATTTTTCATTGGAAAATAAATCTAAAAAATCGTTTTTCAAACTCAGTTCTGGTGAAAAACAAAAAATAAAAATTATAATTGGATTAATTAATAATTCTGACATATTAATATTTGATGAAGTGAGTAGTAGTTTAGATATTGAATCAAAAAGTATGATATTAAACTTATTTAAGAAAAGATATACTAAAAATAATAAAATTCTAATTCTTGTGTCTCATGATAAGGATTTTCCAATTACAGATATAGTAACAAAAAAATATCAAATTAAAGATGGTGAATTATGAACAAAGAAATAATTTATTTTGATGAAGGAGTCTTAAAAATCAACAAAAAAAATCTACTGAGTTTTGATTCATTTTTCCTCAAAAAAAATCAAATAACATTATTAATTGGGAAAAATGGAGTGGGAAAAACAGTTTTTTCTGAATATATCATGGATAATATTTTTAAAAAATCAATTACAAGCTTTGGGGTAGTTAGCGATCAAGTTAATTATTATCAAAACGAGAAACTAATAAATAAGATACGCATCTTGAATAAATTTAAATCTATGCCTTTGTCAGATAATCAAATAAAAGAAATGTTGCAAAAATGGAAATTAGAGAATGTTCTAAACAAGAAAATTGAAAATTTGAGTGGAGGTCAAAAACAAGCATTTAAATTACTCATACTATTTATTGCAGATCCTGAAATAATAGTTTTAGATGAACCTGAAAGATTTTTAAGTGAAGAAGTATTAGCTCATTTTATCAATGAAATAAAAAAAATGAGAGACAAATTTATATTAATCATTTCTCACGATAAAAAAGTCATTTCACTGGCTGATCGAACATTAACCATCGAGAATAAAATATTAAAGGAGAATTTATAAAATGTTCCACTTATACAAATTACAATTAAAAAAACATTTTAATTCATTTGATTTCCTTGCAAATATTGCCTATTTGTTAATTCTTTACTTTTTAATATATTTATATGGTAAGGAGATAAATGCTAAGTTGATTTTTTCTTATATTTTCATTCTAATTTTCAACACTTGATTAGCTATTTCATGAAGAATTTTTAGAAAAGATTTGAAAAATGGTGAAACATATCTCCTTTACATGTTTAATGTATCCAAAAGAAAATACTTCTTTAGCGTTTGGCTTGTTTGTTTAACAATTTCCATTTTTGAAGTTTCTATTTTTTTAATGATAATGTCCATTGTTTCCAATATTTTGAGTGCAATTATAATTTTAAAAATATTTATGTATTTAGCATATACTTCAATAACTTTTTACATGTTGTCAATGTACTTTAGTAACAACACAAAAAGATGGAAAAGAAATAAAGCAAATAGTACCGATACATTTTTCATCAGCTTAAACATAATTATCATAATTACTATAATTATTGATACATATTTACCTAATCTGATTTCCAATGAATGAATGAATGTTTTTTCAATTAAAATATTTTTTACATTTTTAATAGATTTTAATATAAGGGGACCCATTTTATTAGGCATGATACTTTCATTACTAATAAATTTATTATTAATTTTTATAATTAAAAATAAAATATTTACTAAAGGAGGGAGGAGATATGATAAAAAAAATTTCCATAGAGAAAGGGAAAAATAGTGCAATCAAAGAAATGGAAGGAATTTTTGAATATCAAAATATTATAAAACTCTATTTTTCAAATAATAATCTTTTTTACAATTTTAATTCTAAATACAAAGACACACAAAAATTTTTACAGCCAAAATTTGTAAAGAAATGATATTGATTTATCATATGACATTATTACCTAATGTAAAAGACGCTTTTAGTAATTTAATGCTAGAGAAATTCTTCAAAAAATATGAACAGAAAAACAATTTTAAATTTCAAGAATTTTTCAATTTTTTAAAGTTGTATGAGCTTTCAGAACAAAAAAACTATATTGCAGTAATTCATCTTGTCTTTTTATTTTAGTGCTATTTAATAATCATTTTTATAATGTTAATATACTTACACTATTGTCGCAAATTCTTTGCATCGCTTCTTTTAGTGATAATGTTAATGGTTGTACCTAAAGATGCACCCAATGTTGCTCCAAAGATTATGCCTAAAATGTGCCGTCACTCTGAAATATGACCTCATAAAGATGTTTCCGGAACTAATAATATAGCTATTGGTGAAGCCAAAAGCATTCCTAAGGAAAAAAATTCAAGTTCTACTTCTTTCCTTGAAAAAAATCAGGAAACAATAAAAATCATTGAAAGCATTCCTAAAAAGGAAAATGTTGCAAAAATAAATAGTGCTAATGCATTTTGAGTTGGATGAGCCATAATCACTCAATGAATTTTGTCATATAGACCTGATAATAATTGAATGATTGCTCCTGATCCACCAGGAATTAAAGTTACCATTCCAGCAATAAAAGCAACTATGGCTAATAGTCATCATTGTGATAAATCAAATTTTTCACTTTTTGAATTTGTTCCATGAAATGGCGCCCCTCCTCTAACAACAAGAACGATAGTAGCTATAGTTATAACTATTGAAAAAGCAACTATTAATAAAATTACTTTTTTGTATTTTGGAACAGGTCTTTTTCTTTTTATTCTGCTTGCTTCATCTTTTTTTATTGATCTAAGATAAATTGGTATTGCAAATATAACAAAAAACGAAAAAAAGAAAATTAATTCCAAACCCATTCCGTTTGATGTTATATATTCTGTTAATTTAGCAATAGAAAAAATTCCAAGCAACCAACCCATTCCAAAAGGAATCATGAAGAACAATGCTTGTCTTCTTTTAATTCCTTCTATAGGAACAAAGACACATTTGGATATAATTACTAATCTTTTGTAAAATCCAATTAGAGCCAATGTTGTTCCTCCGGAATAACCAGGAATTGCATCAGAAGTTCCCATGAAAAGGCCAGTGAATATTCATTTAAAAAGTTCAAAAACCTTTTTTCATCCTTTAGTTTTTGAAAATATCGAAACCGTTTCTTTTATATCTTCATAATCATCATTTTTTTCCATATTTATTTTCATATACAAAATAATTATATTGGAATTTTATTTAAAAAACATTAATATATAATTAATATAGTATGAGTGATTTTGCGAATAATATGAGACCAAAAAAAATTAAAGATATAGTTGGACAAAAACACCTTATTCCGCTATTGAAAAAAATAGTTGATGAAAGACACATGACTTCATTAATTTTTTATGGTAAACCAGGAATAGGCAAAACATCAATAGCATATGCATTATGTAATGATTTAGGTCTTTCTTACAGCTATTTTAATGCAGCTAGTGGATCAAAAAAAGAATTAGAGGAGCATCTAAAAATATCAGATGTAGTTATTATTGATGAAATACATAGATTAAATAAAGATAAGCAAGATATACTCTTGCCCAAATTAGAAAGAGGCAAAGTAAAAATAATAGCAACTACAACTGAAAATCCATTTTTTACAGTTGTTCCCGCTTTAAGGTCTAGAACACACATTTTAGAACTAAAAGAATTGACAGTTAAAGATATAGAAGATGGACTTAAAAAAATTATAAAATCTCAAAAAATTGATATTAATATAGATAATAAAATTCTCAAGAAAATCAGCATTGCTTCAAACGGAGATTTTAGATATGCAATTAATTCTCTAAATTTAATTCATAAATTGTATGGAAAAAAGAAAATAACTGATGAAATCTTAAAGACAGTTATTCCTTCTATTCATTTTTATTCAGATAAATCAGGAGACGGGCATTATGACTTATTAAGTGCTTTTCATAAATCAATGAGAGGGAGTGATATTGATGCCTCGCTTTACTATTTAACGAAATTGATCGAATCAGGTGATATTTTAGGAATGGAGAGAAGAATGACAATGGTTATTTATGAGGATATTGGATTTGCAGATCCAAATGTTACTTTGAGAGTCAGTGCTGCTTTAGAAAATGTAAAAAAAGTCGGATTTCCAGAAGCTAGAATAATTTTATCTTTTGCAGTAATAGATATATGTAAAGCCGCTAAATCAAATTCTTCATATGTTGCTATCGAAAATGCCCGTAATGCATTATTAAAATATGGATCGTTTGATATTCCTAAACATTTAAAAGACTCACATTATGCATCGGCTGGAAAATTAGACAGAGGAAAAGGATATAAATATCCTCATGATTATGGTGGTGTAGTAAAACAGCAATATTTACCAGATGAAATTAAAGACTTAAAAATATATAAAAAAAATGAAAATGATAAGATATAAAAAATACCGCAAGGTATTTTTAATTTAATGTATTAACTATTGTAAAATTATTGTCTTTATCCATTGATGCAGTGTAAGAATTATTTTTAGTTACTTTTTCAGAAATAATTAATTTTGCAAGTTTTGACTCAATGTTTTTCTGAATATATCTTTTAATAGGCCTTGCTCCGTAAACAGGATCATAACCTTTTTTTGCAACATTTGTAATTAAAGTATCATTAAAAGTAATTTTGATGTTTTGTTCCTCAAGTCTATTTGACAATTTTATAAGTTCATTAGAAGCAATTTCTTTAATATCATTATCTTTTAATTTTTCAAAAGAAACTATTTCATCAATTCTATTAATAAATTCTGGTCTAAGAGAAGATTTTAATATTTTGATAGCTTTATCTTTATCTCCATTTAATAAAAATTCAGAACCTAAATTTGTAGTCAAAATTATAATAGTATTTTTAAAGTTTACTTTTTTCCCTTTTGAATCAGTGATATGTCCATCATCTAAAATTTGCAATAATATATCTAAAATTTTAGGATGTGCTTTTTCAATTTCATCAAATAAAATTATTGAATAAGGTTGCCTTCTTACCGCCTCAGTTAATTGCCCTCCATCTTCAAAACCTACATATCCTGGAGGAGAGCCGATTAATCTTGATACAGAATATTCCTGCTGGTATTCTGACATATCAATACGAACTCATGCGGCTTCATTATCAAATAATTTATCTGCTAAAGTTTTAGCTACTTCTGTTTTACCAACACCAGTAGGTCCCATAAATATAAATGATCCAATTGGCTTATTTGGGTCGCTAATATTAGCTCTTGATCTTAATATAGCATCAGAAACAATTTCAAGAGCTTTATCTTGACCTTTTACTCTTTTACTTAATTCATTTTTTAAATCCAATAATTTTTTCTTATCTTCTTTTAATAATTTATTTATAGGAATTCCTGTTCATTTAGAAACAATATTTGCTATTTCTTTTTCTGTAACAATATCTTGAACTAAATTAGAACCATTTTTAACTCTATTATTTTGTATATTAAATAATTCTTTTTCAAGATTAGGAATTTCTTTGTAAAGTAGAATTGAAGCTTTTTCATACTCTCCTTCTTGCTGTAATCTTTGCTGAAGATTTTTTTTACTATCAATTTTTTCTCTTAATTGAGAAATTTTAATTGCGAATGTTTTTTCGTTATTTCACTTTACATTTAAAGCATCCAATTCCTTTTGAATTAAATTTATCTTTTCATCAAGTTCTGAAATAATTTTTTTATTAGAGCTATCATTATTTTTTTCCTTTGCTATAACAGCCCTTTCCATTTTTAAATAACCTAATTTATTTTGTTTTTTCTCCATTATTTCAGGCATTGAATTCATTTGAATTTGAATATCAGCAGCAGCCTCATCAATAAGATCAATTGCTTTATCAGGTAGAAATCTATCAGTTATATATCTAGAAGATAAATTAGTTGCTGAAATGATTGCTTTGTCAGTGATTTTAACATTATGATAATTTTCAAATCTTTCTTTAATTCCTCTAAGAATTGTTATAGTGTCTTCCTTATTTGGCTCATTAACCATTATTGATTGAAGTCTTCTTTCAAAAGCTGGATCTGGTTCAATAAATTTTCTATGTTCATCTAAAGTCGTTGCCCCAATAAGTCTAAGTTCACCTCTTGCCATCATTGGTTTTATAATTTGAGCAGCATCCATTCCTCCTTGACCATTTTTCCCTGTTCCAATAAGAGTATGGATTTCGTCAATAAAAATCATAATTTTCCCATTTGATTCTTTTATTTTATCTAAAACTTTTTTTATTCTTCTTTCAAATTCACCTTGATATGAAGCTCCAGCTATCAAAGAAGAAATATCTAATTCTATGATTTCTTTGTCTTTTAAGTTTTCGGGAACATCGCCAATAGCAATTTTCCTTGCTAATCCTTCAACTATAGCAGTTTTACCAACTCCAGGTTCTCCAATTAAAATAGGATTATTTTTAGATTTTCTTGAAAGAATTCTCATTAGTCTTCTGATTTCTGAATCTCTACCAATAACGGGTTCTAATTTATTGGCTTTTGCCATTTCAGTTAAATTACGCCCGAATTGAACTAATGAATTTTCATTTTCCTTTGTCATTTGCATTTTGCCTCCTTTATTAACATAAAATAATTATATCAAATTTTTAGCACTCACAAGCCGAGAGTGCTAAAATAAATATATGTTTTCCGTGAAACATAGATATTTTAAAGTGATATAATATTAATATGTTAGTAAATATTTTTATAGCTTTGGGGATAGCGATAGGAATAAATATTTTATTTTTTATTTTCGGGTTTATCTTCAAAAATGATGTCTTCACAGATATAACCTATGCGTCAACTTTTTTTGTAACTTCTCTAATTATAATGATCATGAATGGAAGTTATGGTGTAACAAGCATTATTATGTTTACATTAGTTACTTTATGATCCATAAGATTAGGTACGTTCTTATTAATAAGAGTATGAAAAACAAAAATTGACAAAAGGTTTGATAAAATGAGAAATAGTTTTTGAAAGTTTGGAGCTTTCTGATTATTTCAAGGTTTTACTGTTTGACTAGTAAATATGCCAACAATAATTTACATGATTAATCCAGGTGATTCATTTAATCCAATATCAATTATCTTTATAATTCTGGCACTATCATTTTTACTATTTGAAACTATTGCCGATTTACAAAAATATAATTGAAATAAGGTAAATAGAGGGAAATTTATAAATAGAGGCTTATGAAAAATTTCCAGACACCCTAATTACTTTGGAGAATACTCTTTTTGATTAATGCTTTTTGGAATTTCAATTTTAAATAATTATGATCCAATAAATATTTTAGGAATAATTGGTCCATTATATATAGCAACTACTTTATATAAAATATCTGGAGTTCCTATATTAGAAAAAGTTGGATTTAAACTTTTTGGAAAAGATCCCAAATATATTGATTATTTAAATAAAACTCCATGTGTAATTCCTTTTATAGGAAAAAAAGGTTATAAACAAAAATGAAAATATTAGTAGATGCAACATTAGCTTTTAAGAGTGACTGATATGACTTAATTCCTGTAAATATTTCTCTTGATGACATTGAATTAGAAGATTCTAATGAAGAAAATAATAAGGAAATTATTATTAAATCAAAAAAGAAAAAGACTAGTTATTTAAGTCCAGAAAAGGTCAAAAAAAGATTTAGCGAAAAAACTAAAACTATAATTTTTACAATTCCATCTTCATTAAGTGGTCAATATTTAGCATATAAAAATTTTGAATCTGAAAACGTGTTAATTTTAGAGGGAACTGCATTTACGACAAGAAAAAACGAAATAAAAAAAATTATTGAAAAATACAATGATTTAAAAAAAATAGAAAAAGAAATAAAAATACTAAATTCTAAGATAAAATATGATGGATTTATTTTAAAACCTTCATCAATTCCAAAAAAAGGAAGAATTTTCAATCTCATGACAAATATAATTAACACATTAAAAATTAAAATATGAATTAAGTTTTCTGATTCAAAATGAAAAAAAGAGAAAATTATTAGAAATGTGATAAAAAATATCAAAAAAATTATTGATGATAAAGATACTGTTAATATCATCCATAGTGATAAGAGTAAAATATCTATCAAATATATAAAAGAAATTAAAAATTACAATAAAAATGTTAATATTCATATAATGACAAATTCAATGATTGCTCACGCTGGTCTCGATCTTCTTGTTATTTACTAAAAAAAATAAATAAAAACATAACTTCTAGTTATGTTTTTTGGTGAATAATATCATTGGCGGGAATAGTAGGAATCGAACCCACGCCAAAGGTTTTGGAGACCCTTGTTCTACCATTAAACTATATTCCCGTATGATAATTATATATAACAAATAGTCTATTGTATTATCATTAATGTATAATAGTCACAAATAAGAAAGAGGTAAAATGCACGCAAAACAATTTAAAAAAAGAAGCGATATCCCCGAAAAATATAAATGGGATTTAGATGATATACTAAAAGGAAAAAAGATCAGTGATTTAATTAATGAATTTCAAAAACTCTCTGAAAAATCCATTGAAGAAAAAGATTCGAAGTATGAAAGTAAAGAAAAATTATTAAAGGCATTGAAACGTGAAGATAAAATTGATTCACTTGGTCAAAGGATTTTCAATTATATAACAAATAATGTAAATTCAAATATGATTGACCCTGAAATGAATAAATTATATAAAGAAGTAGAATTTATTGAATATAAAATCAATAAAGAAATAGGCCCTGAACTACCAAGAATATTTAAACATGAAAAAAATATTAAAAAATGAATAGAGCTAGAAGAATTTAAAAACTATAAAAGAACATTTGTTGAAATTTTAGAAACTAAAAAACACCAATTACCAAAGAAAATTCAAGAATTTAGATCTATTCAAAATAGAGCAGACACTTCATTAGATGAAATTTTTGATTTAATAACTAATGCAG
The DNA here is from genome assembly GCA_013215685.1 of Mycoplasmatales bacterium. Taxonomy (GTDB): domain Bacteria; phylum Bacillota_I; class Bacilli_A; order Mycoplasmatales; family Metamycoplasmataceae; genus DT-68. The sequence continues at coordinate 18,607 of JABSQU010000011.1, forward strand.
AACTAAATTTTGGATATGCAACAAATTCTAAAGGCAAAAAAATTAAAATAACTAGAGCAAATTTATCAAGCTTAAGAGAAAATAGTGATTTTAATGTTAGAAAATCAGCCATGCAAAATTATATAAAAGCATATTTAAATCATAAAGACTCCCTTTCAAATATTTTGTTTCAACATATGAAAAAAGCTACAGTTTGAGCTAAATTAAAAAATCATAATTCAGTTATTGATTACTTAGTATTTAATGATAGAGGTTCTGAAAAATTATTACTATCTTTATATGCATCAGTTCAAAAAAACATGGATGTTTTCAAATCATATGATAAATTGCACAAAAAAATATATAAGGCAAAATTCAATAAATCAATGACAAAATACGATTATTCTGTTCCATTAGTAAAAGTTAAGGGAAAATATACAGTAGAAGAAATGCAAGAAATGGTATATAAATCAGTTCTTCCATTTGGAAAAGAATACTCAGATAAAGTTAAAATGGCTTTTGATGAAAGATGAGTTGATTATATGTCTGTTGATAATAAAAGGTCAGGGGCTTACTCTATTGCAGGTTCTAAAAGTATTGATAAGAAATATATCCTAATGAACAATGATGGAACAATTAGATCGGCAGAAACATTGGCTCATGAAATGGGACACTCAATGCACACATATTACTCAGATAAATTACACATAAGAGATGCAGGATATAAAATTTTTGTTGCTGAAATAGCTTCAATATTCAATGAATTAATGTTTTTTGATTATATGCTAAATAATACAAATGATGATAAGCTTAAATTTAAAATAAGAAAACAAATGGCAGAAGGTTTTGAAGGTACTGTTTTAAGACAAATCCAATTTTCAAATTATGAATACGATGTTTACAAAGCAATTGAAGAAGGTAAGCCAGTATCAACATATGAAGCGCTTTCAAAAATTTATTATGAAAACAGCAAAAAATATTCTCTTCGAGCAATCAAAAAATATAAAGAAAATGAACAAGTTGCTTCAATAACAATCCCACATTATTATTATGGATTCTATGTATATAAATATGCAATTGGGCAATTAGTGGCAAACATTTTCTTTGCAAAATACAAAAAAGAAGGAAAACAAGCATTGCAAGATTACATAAAAAACTTTTTGTCAGTTGGAAACACAAAAAGACCGATTGAAACATTAAAGGATGCAGGAATAAATTTAGAAAATCCAGAAGAATATAATATCGGTTTTGAAAATGCAAGAGAAAATATTATTGAACTTAAAAAACTTGCTAAAAAATTATTTAAAATAAAATAAAAAAACATTCCGCTATTGGATGTTTTTTTATTTTAAGTTTGGTCGATAGTTCTTTTTACTAAATATTCGTTTTCGAAGGCTTCTTTTGTATTAAATACTTTATCTTTACCTTTAAAATTGTAAATTGTATATTCTGGGTAATCTTCTAAATATTTCATGACCATTTCTTCTTTATCTAATTCTAAATTTTTATATACATATTTTTGAACTTGAGTTTCCTCAACATTTTTATTTAGTCCTAAAATCGCATCAGCTGGTGCTGGAGTAACATCGTAACTATTGATTGGAGTTTCTGAAATTGTATTATTTGCTGGATCTCTTTTAACATAATGAGTTCATCCGTTATTTTTATTTTTTGGAATCATGTAGATTGTAAGATTTGCTGCGTCAACATAAGCAACTTCATCATCCAAATCAAAGTAAATTGGTGTCATCATTTCGGCTGAAGTCCCATTAGGTCCCTTGTGAATTCCACTAGACACAATAAAGTGTGGTACACCTGATGAGGATCCTGAAGGAATTACATATCCTTGTTGAAATGGAGTATTAGAAGGATTCAATGGATTACTGTTATTTGTAAATCCAAGATTAAAATCAGCTTGTGATTTTAATTTAAATACTCAAAGTCTTTGTGAATCATAATTTTTAGATTTAATTTCATCCTCGGTATACGTTTTTCCTGAATGATCCCCTGGAGTATAATTTTCAGCTTCTTCCTTAGTGTCAAATGTTTTATTTACTCCATTTGAATCATAACCTGTAAATTTTGTGACCGGTTTTAAATAATCTGATATTTTTGTTTCATCTATGCTTTTTTCTGTATTTTCATTCAAATATGTAGTTGCTTTTTCTTTTGTATCAAAAGCCTTTCCATCAACCACTCATTCATATTTATCACTTTCGTTATCTCCTGAACAAGAAATAACTAACAAGGTTATTGGCAAAATAGTCAATACACCTGCATTTAATTTTTTAAATATTTTCATTTTTTCCCCTTTAATAAAATCATTATACATGCAAAATAAAAATTACTATAATAAAAAAAGATATTATTGTATCTTTTTATTTATTGTCTTGAATTATCTCTAAAACTGAATCAACTAATATTTCGTCTTTGGATTTTACAGAATATTTACCTTCATTTGATTTATACATTTTGTACTCTTGATTAATTAATTTATATTGATTTTTATAGTTATTTGAATTCTTGTTTAGTGTAAAAAATGAAAGTATTGATGTTATCAACGCTATAAAACCTGTAAGAATTGAAATTGCAACATACAGTGGAACAACATTTCTAAAATAAACATTTTTCTTTATAGCATACACATTGACTATTATCATCAAAGACATCATCAAAAAGGAGAATACATTAAGAAGAATGAATCACATTCTAGATTTTAAATATTTATCCCTTAAATTTTTATATTTTTTCTCTACTCATAAATTAAGCTCTTTCATCATTAACTTCTTTCGCTGAAAAATAACCAATATAATTTGTCACTCTATGGAAAATTTCAAATTCTTTATCTTTAGATTTTTTATATACCTCTGCATTAATTTCATATTTTATAATTTCATTACGTATGAATTCTTTTTGATCTTTATATTTTTTTATATTGTCTTTTATATAGAAAAAATTAATTAATGAAGTTGCCAATGTTATTATTGCCGTTACAAATGTAGTTGCATAGAAATAATTAGGAGAAGAATAACTTCATAATATTTTCGCTAAAACTAAAGTACCGATAGTTAAGATGAAAAATGTAGCAACCATGGATAAGATATTAAAATATACAAATAATAAACGATTAATAACATATCTTCTTTTTGCCATTTGATATTGTCTTTCAACAAAAATCAATGGTTTTTCAATAAAATGTTTTCTCTTTTTACTCATCGTTTCCCCCAGTAAGAATTGAAATTACAGATTTCTTAAATGATTGTTTATTTTTAATTCTTAATGCACTTAAGTAAATAGATTTTATATTCTTTTTAAATTCCTTCTCTGTTAATTCGTTCTCTTTTGATAAATATCTTAAAAATTCATATTGAATATCTTGGCTTGCTAAAAGATATATTTTAGACTTCATTGAACCTTGATAAATTGATATTGCTAAACTAGTAAAAAATATAATTATTGATAAAGCAGAAACTCCAGCAACAGGGGCAACATCTAGTAAAAATGAAATATCTTTTGTGGAATGATTATAATCATATATAACACTCGAGAGTGCTAGAGAAGCAATAATTAAAATTGTTATATTTGCAATCGCTATTAAACTAGAAAGTAAAATTCAAAATATTTTAGAAAGCTTTCTTTTTTTGTCTAATCTTTTTTTGATACTTTTAATAAGTATTGGTATTTCTTCAAATTCTTCTTTAAATGAGTTATTTATTTTTGTCTTCATTTAGACATTATATATCTTTATAATATAATTTGATTATGAAAAAAGCAATATATATAGATCTTGATGGAACGCTTTTGAATGATAAGTATAAAATATCAAAAGAAGATCAAAAATTTTTAAATAAAATTCAAGACGATTATGACATTATAATATCGACAGGAAAATCAATGGAAAATTCCATTTCACATTATAAAAAATTAAATTTAAACACTTACATGTCATCTTCTCAAGGGCAAGTGATTTCTCTTCCTAATAAAAATATACATATTTGTAATTATTTTAAAAAAGAAGATATAAAAAAAATAATTGATGATAATTGCATAATAAATTTTATTATTGATACAAACAAAAAAACATATGTTAAAAAAAATGGAACTTTTTTAAATAATTTAATTGAAAATAAATTTCATATTTATAAAAACAATAATATTGACAAAGCAATAGCTTTAATTTTAGAAACTAATATAAATTATAAAATACCAGTAATAAAAGGATTGAGATTATATGAATGAGATGCAGGATTCGACACAAGAATTGTAACCGTAAGACCTATTAATTCTTCCAAAGAAAAAGCAATGGAATATATTAATAAAAAAATGGGATATGAATATACAATAGCAATTGGAAACGGAAGAAATGACATTGAAATGATGAAAAAAGCTAATTTTTCAATCGCAATTAAAGGTTCGCATCCTTTGGTTTTAAAAAATGCAGATATAGTTTCTGAATTTGATAATAATAATTCTGGAGTTTCAAGAGAACTAAAAAAAATTATTCAGTAATTTATTTTTGATTTTTAAAATTATCGGTCAATCTATTTCTAAACATAAAATCAATAATGGCTTCTCCAAGTCCGTTTTGGTCATATCTTGAAGTGTAATGATCTGCAAGAGATTGTGTTAAAGAATCTGCATTTCCCATTGCATAGGAATGTGCAACAACTTTAAACATTGAATGATCATTTGCAGAATCTCCAATCGCCATAGTATTTTCTAATGGGATGCCTAAAAGATTAGTTAATTCAACAATTGCATCACCTTTAGAAACTAGTGGTTTTGTAATTTCTAAATGATTTGGTTTCATTCTTGCAAGATTATATGTTTTATTAATAAGTTCACTTTCAATTTTATCAACAATTTTTGCATCTCCATAAAACTCAATTTTATTAATAGGGTTATGTACCTTGTCAGATTTTATTGGCTTTTTGTCAACAAGAATTGAATGTTTTAAAAAATCAATCATCTTTTCATCAACATCATTTGAAATAAATAATTCGTTTTCATCTCATCAGTTTGCACCAATGTTATATTTAATTCCCATATTTAGAATTTCTTGAGCTTCTAAAACATCTATTTTCTTTGATGAAATAAATTTATTTTTTTTAACATCAACAATAACGCCTCCATTGGAGCCAATAAAATAGTTAATACCTAATTTTGCAGAAAGGTTTCTCATTGACTGAAGATATGGATTACCTGTCGCTAAAATAACTTCTATTCCTTTTTTTTGAGCCAATTTAATATCTCTCATGGTTTCTTTCATAACCTTCCAGTTATATCCGTAAATTGTTCCATCTACATCTGAAAAAATTGCATATTTCATTATCACCTCTTTTTATAATTATAAAGAATAAAATGAGTTAATAATTGCCTAATTACAATTTTTTAAATAAAAAAAATGATATTGGCATATCATTAAATAGTTTTATTTTTTCTTGGTAATCAGATTTAAAATTTTATTAGGAATATATATGTGTTTTATTTCCTCTTTATTTGATATATATTTGGAAACATTTTCAATTCCAAAAGCTTTATCAATTATTTCTTTCTCACTATATTCTTCATTAATTTCAAATCTACCTCTGACTTTTCCATCAACTTGGACAACAATTATTTTTGCATTATCAATGATTTTTTTAGCAAAATATTTTGGTCATGAAAATTTAGAAATATCCTCTTTTCCACATTTTTCAAGCAATTCCTCTGCAAGATGAGGTGCAAAAAGCGAAAGAATTATTGGAAAACCAATCATAGCTTCAATATTAATTGTCTTTTCTTTATAAACTGCATTAATAAATATCATCATTTTAGAAATTGCTGTATTAAATTTCAATGATTCTATATCTTTTGTTATATCTCTAACTAACTTATTCCATTCAGAAATTATTTTAGGAGAAGGACTCAAAGAATAAGTATTTTCTAGTAATAAATCATATAATTTATAAACTCTTTCAAGTCATTTTCTAATTCCTTCTACTCCAGAAGTGTCTCATTCTTTTGTATCTTCAATTGGACCCATGAACATTTCATACACTCTTAAAGTATCAGCTCCAAATTTTTCAACAATATCATCAGGATTAATAACATTTCCTTTGGATTTAGACATTTTTTGTCCATCAGGGCCTAAAATCATTCCCTGATTTACTATTTTGTAAAAAGGCTCAGGTGTTGATAAAATTCCAATATCAAATAATACTTTATGTCAAAATCTAGCATAAATTAAATGAAGAACGGCATGCTCTTGGCCGCCAATATAAAGGTCAACTGGAAGCCATTTTTTAAATTTTTCCTTCGCTTCATTTGAATTAATATCAAGATATGTTCCATCGTCATTTTTTAAAATATAGGCAAGGTAATATCAAGAAGACCCAGCTCACTGTGGCATTGTATTTGTTTCTCTTCGATATTTTTTGCCATTTTTTTCAAAAAATAATCATTTTTTATCATTTGCAAGTGGTGATTCTCCATTTCCAGATGGCTTTATATTTTCTATATAAGGCAGTTCTACTGGTAAATCTTCTATTAAAATTACATTATTATTTTCGTCAAATGCTAAAGGAAATGGTTCTCCTCAATATCTTTGTCTTGAAAAAATTCAATCACGAATATGAAGTGAGCCGTCATCATTTCTAATTCAGTTTTTTTGTAGAGAAACTAAGGAAGAAGGTCAATCTAATGAATCGATATCTTCAAAAAGTTTATCAGCATAATCAGTTATTTTTAAAACTCATTGCTTCATTGGTTTTTTAATAACTGGGAATTCTCCTCTTTCAGAAACAACAGAACCGTCTTCAAGAGTAATTAATTCTTCGTTAGCTAAAACTGTTCCTAAGCCTTCACATCAATTTACTTCAATATCTCTATTTTCTGCTAAACCTCTTTTATACATCTGTAAAAAAATTCATTGAGTTTGTTTGTAAAATTGAGGATCAGTTGTATTAACTTCTTTTTTATAATCATAGGAAAATCCCAATGATTGAAGTTGTCTTCTAAAATTATTTATATTTTTTTGAGTAAAATCATTTGGATTATTACCTGTTTTAATAGCATATTGTTCTGCTGGTAAACCAAAAGCATCTCAACCGATAGGATGTAAAACATCATATCCATTTAATCTTTTAAATCTCGCTATTATATCTGTTGCAGTGTATCCTTCTGGATGTCCAACATGCAATCCTGAACCAGATGGATATGGGAACATATCAAGAACATAGAATTTTTTTAGATTATTTTCTGTTGTTTTAAATGTTTTATTTTCAAGTCAATATTTCTGTCATTTTTTTTCAATTTTTCTGTGATTATACATATTTAAAATTATATAGAAAATAATTAGTATTTTTTACTTTACTATGATTTAAAATTAATTATTCGATTAAATAAAATAA
>JABSQU010000012.1 GCA_013215685.1 Mycoplasmatales bacterium
TCTGTAATAAAAAAAACTAGAAAAATCTTTCTAATAATATTTCTACAAGATTAGATTAAAACAAAAACATATGAATAAAAAAAGGATAATATATTTTTATTAAATTAGGCTCTTCTATACTAATTCTTAATTTCATAAATTCCCTTTCTTAGTATGATTTTCCCCTTTTAAAATAAAATTTTCATTCTGATAAATTTGATAAATATTTTTAACAAATAAATTGATTGATTTTTTGATTTTAATTTACTCATATTTTTATATATTTTCATTATATAACATAAATTTAATTTTTTTTAATTAATATTTCAAAAAAAACGCCATATTAATGCACTTTTAATGATGATGAACTAATTGAATAGCCATTGAAAGAGTTAAACCTAAAATAAAAGTAAAAATTAGTTTATAAGTGTCTTTATTTGTTTTTACATGTATGAAAATTGGTGCAAGTTCAAATATTGCTCCTCAAAGCATAATTACACCAGCCATCGATAATAGCAATGGAATTACTCAAAATCAAGCTTGTGAGTCTACATCTATATAAGTTGAAGCTGCGATTCCTATTAAAATAAATGGTATTAAAATTAATTTGACTAGTATTGAAAAAACAAGAGAGTTTTTTCGAGAATATCCAGCTTTAATTCTTGCAAAATATACTATCATCATGTCAGGAATAGTATGCAAGATAAAAACAAATAATGCAGCTAAAGAATATTCGCCACCATTATTGAAATTGACTAATAATATTCCCAATAAAAGACCTGCTGGAACTCTATGAGCAAGAATCATTCATATAACAGGCGTTTTTTCTTTATGAACTTTCGATTCATGCATAATTTCTGATTTTAAGGATAAAACATCTAAATGCGAAGAATGATTATGATGCGAATGTCCTGAATGGGCATCAGGTTGATGATGATGCGAATGTCCTGATAATTTTTTAAGAGAATAAGCCATTATTGAACCTACTAATGATCCAACAATTAATATTAAAATAGAGATTAAAGTTTGTCCCATTGTAGGATCTGGATCTGAATTGGACTTATTAAAATTTTCTCAATGCTCTGTTAAATTATGTCGAGCTGTAACTCATTGGCCAACAATAGCAGTAACTATTAAAAATCCTGAGGCAAAAGAATAGACATATCTAAGTCTTTCTTTAGGCATTTTTATTTTAAATAAAAATAAAATAGTTACTGTGGTAATTAGTGTTGATACAATAACAGCAGACAAAATCAAGCCTTGAATTCAAATATTATATTGCGTTAATCATTCCATATCATTTCCTTTCCTTTTTGCTCTTATAATATTATTACACTTTTTGTAATATAATTTTGAAATAAAAAAATAAATCCTATTTTTTTATTAATAAGGATTTATGTGTCATTGATTTTGGTTTTTCTAAATTCATATAATCAAGTATTGTTGGAGTTACATTAGCTAATACTCCATTTTTAAGTTTAAGTTCTTTATCTGTTGTTATAAAGAAGACATCCGATGAAGTATGCTTTGTAGATGGATTATTATTCTCATCTTCAGTTATTTCAGCATTTCCATGGTCTGCTGTGATAAACATAGTTCCTCCTAATTTATCAACAGCTTCTTTTAACCTTCCGATTTGTGTATCTAAAAAATTCACTGCAATAATTGCTGCTTTTAAGTTACCAGTATGCCCTACCATATCCGGATTAGCATAATTCATAATAATAACATCATAATTTCCCAATACTTTAATTAATTCATCTGTAATTTCTTTAGCAGACATTAATGGAGCATCAGCAAAATTATCAACTTTTATTGAATTAACTAAAATTCTATCAGCACCTTTTAATTGAATGTCAAGTCCGCCATCCATAAAAAATGTTACATGTGCATATTTTTGTGTCTCAGCAATTCTTAATTGCTTAAATCCATTTTTTGATAATGTAGAGCCAATTGTATTATCAACTACTCAAGATCCAAAAGCAACATCGGCGTTATCAATACCTTCATATTTCATCATTGTGGTTAATTGAGTATTTGTAATTTTATTACTAGGTGAATAAGTATATTTATTAGAATCAATTATTAAGTGAGCTAATTGTTGAGCTCTGTCTGGTCTAAAATTAAAAAATACAACTGAATCTCCTTCTTTGAAGAAATTAACTTCTTCTTTAGAAGAAATAGCAACATCAATAAATTCATCATTATGATTTTCTTTATTATATTGATTATCAACATATTCAAAAATATCATCGAAAGTATTTGAGCATTTTCCTTGTAATGAATCATATGCTATTTGTGTTTTATCAAAATTTTGATCTCTATCCATACCATATAATCTTCCGCCTATTGAACCTAAGTCATAATTATATTCATTTAATAATTTCATTAATTTTTTAAGAGAAGGTTTAACAGATCTTGGTGCAACATCTCTTCCGTCTGTGAAAACATGAACAGTGACTTTTTTCACTCCTTGTTCATGAAATCCTTTTAACAATTCAAATAAATGAGATTCAAGGGAATGAACTCCACCAGGAGAAAGCATTCCAATAACTTGAATAGTCCCATTATTATTCATAGCGAAGTCTTTTGATTTCATAAAAGCTTGATTTTTTGTGAATGTTCCATCATCAAGAGCTTTTTGAATTAAAGATAATCCGGTATAAACTATTTCGCCCGCTCCTATATTTAAATGTCCAACTTCTGAATTCCCTATTTGACCTTCAGGTAATCCAACAGCTTGTCCTGCTGCTCCTAAAATTGAATTGGGATAGTTTAATAATAAATCATCAAGTACTGGAGTTTCTGCCTGAGCATAAGCATTTCCTTGTTTTTCTTTCCTTAATCCTAATCCATCAATGACTGTTAATACAATTGGTTTTTTCATAAATATCTCTCTTTCTATATATTGATATATTACTAATTATAAACAAATAAAAAGTTTTATTATAGATTAAGTAAATAAAAGTTTTAAATAATGAGAATTTACCAAGAATGTTCAGCAAAAATGAGTAAATAGTATAATTATTTCATGATTAAAATAATTAAATATTCAAGTCAAATTCTAGAATTAAGACAAGAAATAATGTGGCCTAATAAGGACATTGAATTTGTAAAAATTAAAAATGATAATATAGCGTTGCATTTTGGTTATTTCAAAAATAACAAATTAATTGCAGTGGCTTCTTTATTTCCAAATAATCAAATTAGAAAAGTAGCAGTAAAAGAAAAATACCAAAGAATGGGAATAGGAAGTGAATTAATGAAATTTATTTTAAAGCATAATAAAAATAAATCATATTGATTGAATTCAAGAGTCGATAAAAAAATATTTTACGAAAATATTGGTTTTAAAACAATTGGAAATGAATTCAAAAAAAATGAAGAGTTTTATATAAAAATGAAAATATAAATTTGAAATAAAAAATAACTACTTAAAGTTATTTGTTCATAGTTAATAATTTTATAAATGATGTGGCATCTAATGAAGCTCCACCAACTAATGCTCCATCAATATCAGGCTGTGACATTAATTCAGCAATATTTTCTGGCTTAACAGATCCTCCATATTGAATAACAACATTTTCATCAGTAATTGATCTAACATATTTACATACATTTTGAGCATCTTTTGCTGAAGCGGTTTTGCCAGTTCCAATTGCTCATATTGGTTCATAAGCTAAAACAACTTTTGATAAATCAACGCCTCTTGTTGATTCTTGAACCATCTTTTTAACAACTCTTTTTGTTTTTTTTGCTTCATATTCTTCTAATGTTTCTCCAAAAGCAATAATTGGTAATAATCCATTTTCAATAGCAACTCTAGCTTTGGCAGCAACAGATTCTGAAGTTTCATTAAACATTGCCCTTCTTTCAGAATGTCCCAATATAACTGCATTGGCTCCTGCTCCTTTAATTATCTTAGACGATAATTCACCTGTAAAAGCTCCTGATTCTTTTTCATGCATATTTTGAGCAGCTATGATTAATCCTTCTATTTCATTAGTTTTTTTTATTGGTGCCAGGTCAACGGCTGGTGCTCCAATTCCAAATTTAACATTTTCTAATATTTTTGCTTTATTTTCAGCATATAATAAATTTAATTTTCCAATAAAAGCTTCTGCTTCTTCTGGGGTCTTGTTCATTTTTCAATTTCCAATAATTACGATATCTTTTGACATTTTCAACTCCTTAAGTAATGATTTTTTACTTTAATTTCCATTAAATTATATCATGTAAAAAGGCTTTATTTAATATTATCTTGGCTAATAATAACATATAAAATTTCAAAAATTTGAAATTAGTTTGATTATATTTATTTGCATAACTAATTATGTTATAAAAAGTCAAATTATTATTGTATAATTTTTTATATAAGGGAGAGTTATGAAAATAAATAAAAACAATTTAATTAAATGAGGAATAGTTTCAGGATTAGTTTTTGGCCTACTATTCATTCTTATTTGACCATTCAGTTCTAATGTAATGAAAAATGCATTTTGAGCAATATCGTCAGTTGCATGAGTATCATCTTTAGTAATAGGAATTCTTATTATTATTGATGGAGCAAAAGATAAAAAAGATTTACTCTATATTATTTCAGGAATATTGTTGATTCTTTTTCCATTAATTGGCGGGATAATTCTTGTAGTAGTTTTTTTACAAAACAATAAAAAATCATAAAAACACGTATGTGTTTTTTTATTAATTCTTATACTCATTTAGAAGTATAGCACCTGCTGATGCAACGTTCAACGATTCAAATTTTATTGGAATGTAAACTTTTTCATCAAGCAAATCAATAATTTCTTTTTCAATACCTTGACCTTCATTTCCTAAAATAAGCATAAATTTATTCTTAATTTTTATATCTTTATAATGCTTGGCATTTTTATCTAAAATTGATCCAATTAATTGATAATCATCAAAATGATTTTTAATATCATTAGTTTGTAGTATAGGAATTTGAAAAATTGCTCCTTGTGATGATCTAATGCATTTTGAATTGTAAAAATCAACTCCTTGAACAATTACTCCAGAAAAATCAAAAGCAACGGCACTTCTTATAAGAGTTCCCACATTGCCAGGATCTTGAAGATTATTAAGAACTAAAACTTTATTACCCAAGGAACTAGTTTTAATTTTTTTTACTAGGGCAACTACAGGTTGAGGAGTTTCTGTTGAAGATATTTTTTTTATTACTTCATTAGAAACTAAAGTTCCTTCAATATTTTCATCTGTTGTAAAAATTTCAATAACTAAGTCTTTTTTCTTAGCTTCTTCAATTAAATGAAATCCTTCGACCAAAAACATCTTTTCTTTATTGCGATATTTTTTGTTTTTTAATTTAGCGATTTCTTTAATTCTTTTATTGTTAGAAGATTTAATCATATTATCATTATATATTTAATTTAAATTTGAATAAAAAAAATAGCAATGCTATTTTTTCTCGTTTACCTCTGCTTCAATTGGACCATCCTCAGATTTTGTTTGTCCCTGTTGGGCTTGTTGAGCTTGTTGAGCAGCTGCTGCTACTTGGTCAAATTCATCAAGTTTCTTTTTAAGTGTCGAAATATCTTTTTTCTCTATCAAATCTTTTAATTCTTTAATTTGTTCATCAATTTTCTTTTTATCATCATCTTTTAATTTATCTTTTTCTGTTTCTTTTGATTTTTCAAGTTGATTAATTAAAGATTCGGCTCTAACTGTTGTTTCAATTTCTTCTTTTTTCTTAGCATCTGCTTCTTTGTTTTTTTCAGCATCTTTAACCATTTTTTCAATATCTTCATCAGATAATGAAGTATTATTTTGAATTGTAATGGTGTTTTCTTTATTAGTTTTTTTGTCTTTTGCTGTAACTTTAATAATTCCATTAGCATCAATTGCAAAAGAAACTTCTATTTGAGGAATACCCTTAGGTGCAGGCTCAATTCCTTCTAAATTAAATCTTCCTAGTGCTTTATTATCAGCAGCCATTGATCTTTCACCTTGAACTACATTAATTGTTACTTCTGGTTGATTGTCAGCAGCAGTTGAAAATACTTGTGATTTTGTTGTTGGAATTGTAGTATTTCTTTTTATTAATGGAGTAGCAATCCCTCCCATGGTTTCAATTCCTAAAGTTAAAGGAGTAACATCAAGAAGTAAAACATCATCAATATCACCAGCTAATACTCCTCCTTGAATAGCTGCACCAAGTGCAACAACTTCATCAGGATTAATAGATTTATTTGCTTTTTTGCCTAACGTTGCTTCAACCATTGATTGAACAGCAGGTATTCTGGTAGAACCACCTACTAATAAAACTTCTCCAATATCAGAAGCAGATAATTTAGCTTCTTTAAGTGCATCATTTATCGGTCTTTTAGTTCTTTCTAATAATGAATTTGTTAATTTTTCAAATTCTGCTCTTGTCAATTCATACTCGACATTTAATGGACCACTATCTGTCATGGCAAGAAATGGTAGAGTTATTGTTGTCGTCATTTGTCCTGATAAATCAATTTTTGCTTTTTCAGCAGCATCTTTAAGACGTTGCATTGCCATGTGATCATCTTTTAAATTATGATTATGTTCTTTTTTAATTTTTTCCAATAATCATTCGACAATTTTATGGTCTCAATCATCACCACCTAATTTGTTATCACCTGATGTTGATAAAACTTCAAATGTTCCATCTGCTAAATCTAAAACTGATACATCAAAAGTTCCTCCCCCTAAGTCATAAACTAAAACTTTATGTTCTTTATCAATTTTATCAATTCCATAAGCTAATGCTGCAGCAGTTGGTTCGTTAATAATTCTTTCAACATTAAGACCTGCAATTTTACCTGCATTTTTTGTAGCTTCTCTTTCTGCGTTGTTGAAATACGCAGGAACTGTTATTACAGCTTTAGTTACTTTATTTCCTATTTTAGCTTCTGCATATTCTTTCATATACGAAAGAATCATTGCAGAAATTTCTTCTGGAGTATATTCCTTATCATTCATTTTAACTTTTTTACTTGTTCCCATTAGTCTTTTTATAGAAGCAATTGTATTGGGATTAGTTTCCATTTGTCTTTTTGCTGCTTCTCCTACAATTATTTCATTGTTTTTGAAAGATACTACTGAAGGGGTAGTTCTTTTACCATTAGCATTTTCCAATACTTTTGGTTTACCATTTTCAATAATAGAAACTACTGAATTTGTTGTTCCTAGGTCTATTCCTAATATTATTTCTTTTGCCATATGCGTCTCCTTTTAAATTTCATTTCATATTTATTATAACAAAAAATTAGCACTCTTTGCATTAAAGTGCTAAAAAATTTATTCTTTATTTAAGAATCATTGATTAATTAAAATAATTTTTCGGCATTTTTTAACGAATAGGATATAATAATTATGACACCAATTAGTGTCTTATAGGAGAAGTATGAAACCAGAAGATAAAATCGAATATATAAAGGGTAAACCAGCAAGAAATAGAATAGGTTTGCCACCAATGGACACCTTAATGTCAGAAGATGGATTTGTTAATGATTTTCATATTCAACATTATGGATCAAGATCATTTGGAGGACTTGGAACAATTATTGTTGAATCAACAGCCATTTCAGAAGAAGGAAAGATAAGATCAAAAGATTTAGGAATATGAAAAGAAGAACATATTGAAGGAATGACTAAATTAGCAAAAATTATTAAACTTGGAGGGGCGCTAGCAGGATTACAAATTAATCACGCAGGTTCTAAAGCAGAAATGGATGATATTGATAAAATAGGAACAACAATGTTCTATGATTATTTGCCTCAAAAAAGATTAAAATTAATCACTGAAAAGCAAATTGAAGAAATTGAAGAAAAATTTATTAATGCAGCAAAAAGAGCAAAAAGAGCTGGATTTGATTTTGTTGAAGTTCATGGAGCGCATGGATATTTATTAAATCAATTAATGAATCCAAAACTTAATGATGTAATAAAATCTAATGATATTTTAATCAGAGGGAAAATTGTTATAAATATTTTAAAAAGAATAAAAGAAGAAGTAGGTATTCCGGCTGGATTAAGATTATCCGTATCTGATGTATTAAAGGGAAATATGGAGCCAATTGATTACAAACCTATGATTGAAGCTGTTGATAAATATGTTAATTATTTCAATGTCTCAACTGGAGAAACTGTTGCTAAAATAGGCGGAAAAGAAACAATTGATTATTTTGGTGGGGAAAAAATATTCAGAATTTTGCCAGCTAAAGAGGTTAGGAAATATACAAAAAAACCTATATTTATTGCAAGTAATATAAGTACAAGAGACGATGCTCAATTCGCATTAGATAATCAAGTTGATTTAGCATTAATAGGTAGAGAGTCAATTTTAAATCCTTCATTATTTTTAACAGAAATGATAGATGTTGAAAATATTGATGAAAATCTATATCATTGAAATAATAACATTTGATACAATCATAAAGAATACTTATCTTTAATGAAAATGTTAAAATTAAAATAAGATGATAAAAACTCAAGAAATAATCAGACAAATAAGTTCAAGTACTAAAATATCAATTATATGCTGAATACTTAAATATCCACAAGGAGTTACAGTTTCAAATTTAGTTGAATTAACAGGATTTAAAAGAACTAATATTTCAAAACAAATAAATGAAATGAAAATGTCAGGACTACTTAATTGCAAAAACAAAGGAAGATATAACTATTATTTTATAAGTGATAAATTAATTGATGAACAATTAAAAATTATAAAATCTGTTGTCAATTCGTTTCATTATATTGATGAGAATAAAACCGATCATGTGTTTTATACATAAAAAATCACATAGAGTGATTTTTTTAATCTTTAAATACTATTACAGTTGCAGGTTTGATAATTCTTTCATGTAATTTGAATCCTTTTTTCTTAACTTCTTTGATTGTGTTTTCTTTTCCACCACTTTCAACTTTCATTGCAAAATGTTCCTCAGGATCAAATTCATCATTTACTTTCGGAATTATTGTTGTGATTCCAAAATCAGATAACTGTGAATAAAGTTGGTTTAAAAGCATTTCAAATCCCATAACATAAGCAGCAACTCCTTCTTGATTCTTACCAGCTTGAACAGCTTGCTCAATATTCAAAATTGGTTCAATAATCGATTCAATTAATTTTTGAGAGCCAAATTTTTTTATTTCATTCTTATCTTTTTCATATTTATTTAATAATTCAAGATTTCTGGCGTTAATTTGCTCTTGTGCTTTTGATTGAAATTTTTTTGCTTGCATTTGAAAATCAATTAGATTTTTCTGATTTTCAGCTTCTAAATTAATGTTTGATTGTTTCAAATTTGCAATTTGTTCTTCCAATTTTTTAATAGTTTTTTTGTAATCAGGTTTTGGCACTTTATTTTTTTGTTCACTTTTTAAATTTTCATTTGTCTTGACTTTCTTTTTTTTATTTTCTGCCTTATCTTTTTTTTCTTTGCTATCTCCCATTATTTTCCTCCTTTTAAGAATTTTTCAAGAAGATGAATTGCTTGTTTAGCTTCTGCGTAATCCATTCGATTAGAACCAACAAATGCAATTTCCTTAGTATTATTATCTACTTTAATTTTTTTAGAAATTAATGAAGTGTTATTAGGTCTAATTTCAATTTTTAATGTCTCTTCATCATCGGCATCACTTTCAATTGCTTCTCATACCGATCTATTAGTAATCAAATCAACCAAATTTGCAAGATCCTTTCTTTTAATTTCCTGTCTTTTTATTAAAGCACTTGTTCCGTATTGTCTATTAATTATTTTACTATGAAAATCAAAAACTTTTCCAACAAAGGCTTGTATTATCGCTTCATAATTTTTTACATTGCTTGAAAGAATAGGTGCCAGAGCTTCAACTTTAATAGGTAAATCAATTAATTTAGTATCAATCAATCTTTCTTTAAAAAGTCTTACAGCAATTCTTACATCATCTACTTTAACTCGATCATTAAATTCAATTATTTTAGATTCAACTCTTCCAGAGGATGTAACTATAACAATTGTTGCCATTTTATCGTTTATTGGTGTCAATTGAATTGATTTCATCAATTCATCAGCTTCGGTTGAAGACGTTACAATTGTTAATCCCGCAATTTCAGAAATAGCAGAAACTGCTTCATCTAGCGTAATGTCAATAGAAACTCTTCTTCTTGCAAAAATATCTTTTAATTTATTGGCTAATGTTTCATTTTCTTTTTTTGCTTGAAAAGTAGCGTAATATTTATATCCTTTTATTGAAGGAATTCTCCCAGAGGAAGTATGAGCTTTTTCTAAATACCCTTCTTTTTCAAGTACAGCCATTTCATTTCTAACAGTAGCAGATGATAATGAAAGACCTGATTTTTTAATTAAAGTTTTTGAACCAACTGGTTCTCCATTGTGAATATATGTTTCTACAATTAACTTTAAAAGTTCTTGTTGTCTCTTAGTCATAAAAAAATTATAGCACCCTATAAGCTAGAATGCTAATTTTTATTTATTGTCTCTACTAAATTTTGAAATAATGATATAACTGTCATTGGCCCAACGCCACCAATTATTGGGTTAATTGCCGAAGGCAATTTTCCTACTGAAATGCGATCAACGTCTCCCAAAATTTTATTATTAGATAGCGTACTAATACCAACATCAATAATGATTACGCCAGGTTTTATATTTTCTTTTTTAATAAGATTAGCTTGTCCTGCTGCAACAATTAATATATCAGATGTTTCAGTTCCTTTAATTCCAGAATTAATGTCAAATCTATTAACTTTTTTAGCACCAGATTTTTCACAAAGATCTGCAATTGGTTTTCCAACTAAATTAGATTGACCAACAACAGCTACTTCTTTATTTATTAATGAAATTTTATATTCATTCATTAATGTCATAATTCCTCTTGGAGTTGCAGGAATAATTAATTTATTTCCATCAGAAAGACCGTCAATATCCTTGTTATGAGGTATTTTATTCAATATTTTTTGTTTATTTAAATTAATAGGTAAGGGAAGTTGAACTATGATTCCATCTGATTTATTTACTAAAACTTCAATTTGATTAATTAATTCTTCTTCTGAAATATCTTCAGGAAATTTTTTATGAATTCCTTTGACACCTAAATATTCAGCTTTTAATAATTTAAATTTAATATATTTATTTGAATTTAAGTTATTTCCAACTTGAACAATCGTAAGAATAGGCTGGTTGTCCAGCCTTTTAATTTCTTCTTTAAGTTTTTCGGTTATTTTATCTGCAATTATTTTCCCATTTAATATTTTCATAAATTAATTATAAAAGAATAATTACTTTTTAGTGTAGTTTAATCCAAGAGCATTTAATATAGGTTGTAACACATAGTTAAACGGCTTATTATAATGTGGTAGGAAATAAACATCTATTAGAGCAATTTCAGGTAATGTCATTCCTTTTTGAATTGCTAAGGAAAGCATGAAAATTGCTTCAGTATGAACGTGACTACCAAATGAGCCAATTTGTGCACCTAATAATTTAAGATTCTCTGAGTCATAAACAATCTTAATTTGAACATCTTCTGCATTTTTCATGAATTCCGGTCTATCTTTATCAATAAGAAATTCAGTTTTTACCTTAATGTTATTTCTTTTTGCTGTTTCTTCTGAAATTCCAGTAGATGTATAATGGTGTCCAAAAACATCAATTCCATTTGTTCCTTGAACTCCTGGGAATTCTAATGGAGCACCAGCGATATCCATAGCAGCTACTAATCCTGATTTAACAGCATTAGTCGCCAATGCTACATGTGATGGTCCTAAAACATTATGCATTAAAGCTGCAGAATCTCCGATAGCATATATGTCTTTTGATGAAGTTCTCATTCTGCTGTCTACTTTAATTGCTTTAGAAGGAATCATATCAACTTTCCCTTCCAATAATTTTGTTTGAGGTCTGAATCCAATTGACATTATTACCATATCAGCATCGTATTCACCTTTATCTGTCACTACTTTAGTAACTTTACCATTTTCACCTTTAAATTCTGAAACTTTTTCTCCAAGTCTTAAGTTGATACCATCTTGCTTCATTTTAGCTTCTAATGGGTCTGTAAATTCTTTGTCAAAATATCTTGGAACAACTCTATCTTCCATATCAATTAAAGTTACTTTTTTATTATATTTATAAAATGCTTCAACTAATTCTATTCCAATATATCCCGCACCAATAACAACAACATTTTTAACTTCTTCACTCTTAACTGCTTTTTTAATTGCTTGAGCATGCTGATATAATTTTGATAAGAAAATGTTTTCTAGTTCAACACCTGGAAATGGCGGAACAATTGGTCATGTACCACCTGCAAAAACTAATTTATCATATGAATCGTTAAATTCTTCTCCTGTTTTTAAATTTTTAACAGTAACAAATTTTTCTTTTTCATTAATTGAAACAATTTCGTGTTCCATTTTTACTTTTATTCCCATTGATTCTAATTGTTCTTTATCTGAATAAAATAATCCAGATGGATCTTCAAATTCTCCCCCAACTCATAGAGCTATTCCACATCCCAAAAATGAAATATTTGTATTTTTGTCATATGCTGTTATTTCAACATCTTTGTTAACTTTAGCTAATGTTCTAACAAAAGATGTTCCAGCATGATTTGTACCTACTGATATTACTTTCATAATTTCCTCTTTCTATCGCTTTAAAGTGATTATTTATATAAACTTATTTTACCAAAAAAATACTAATAAAAAAGTCTATCTATACTAATAAAAACCCACTTCGGGCTTTTAATTTGTTATTTGTAAAGAACCATATGCAATTCCACCGGCTGCTAATCCAACTAAAAGTGTTGTTACAACGCCTGAAAATTCTGTTATGAATTCTTTGCCTGATATCCCTTTTTGGGAATGTAGTTTTACAAGGAATAATCCAAATCAAACCATTGGATTGAAATTAGCAGAACCAAAATCATCCATGACCATTGTTAAAAGAACTTTACCAAATGCTGCTGCCATTGCTACTTCAAACAATGATATTCCACCAGATGGGCTTGTAAAAAACAATAATAATCCAGCTATTGGAAGTAGTCAAAAGACATTTCCAACTACTTCAAGACCCATAGTTTTTTGAGGACTTTGTTGAGATCATCTAAATACTCTTGATAGTTCATCGTTTCTACCTATTATTCTTATAGTTAATATAAAAATTATTGCTCCAACAAATGCACCTAAAAGTTGAAATCCTATAATAAATGGAACTGCTTCAAAATGTCCTTCCATTCCAGCTACTAATAAAGTAATTGAAGGATTAACTTGTCCATGACCCCCGAAACCTTTAGCTGTTAAAATTCCTAGAACAATTCCAGAGAAATATCCAACAGATAGAAATCCTCTTTTTTGAATTGTTGTTGTCAAACTTAATTTATTTGATTTAACAACAAATTGTGTAAACATAAATGTTATTGCCAGTATTAATGAACCGACTGATTCTCCTAATGCAGCATGCGCTGATCATCATATATTCATTCATTCTCCTTTCTTGAATTACTTTTTTAACATTATACATTTTTGCATAACTATTTTGTTAATATTGCATCAATTAATTTTTTAGTTGAAACATCCAATAAGTCATTTTTTATTATTATTGCGCCCTCGATATCTTTATTAATGATTGGATTAACTTTGTTTTTTAAATAATTAAATTTATTACTAATATCATTATTATTTCTTTTAATAATGATGACTTTATCAAAAAATGACTTATATTTTGATTCAAGATTTATATATGCCGCCATTTCAACAATATGAAGTTTATCTTTATCTAATTTTAAAATATTTAAATATGTTTTTATATATGGTTCTACAATGTCATTTAATATAGCCATTTTTTTTGAATCATTGAATACAATTTTGCCCAATTTTTTTGTTTTAACTTTAAAAAGAGAAACGACTTTTTTACCAAAATGTTTTTTGATTTCTCAATATAATTTTGAATTTCTTTTATAAAGAATATTTTTAACAACATCATCAAGATAATGAACATTTTCTAATTTAGAATTTTTAAGTAATGTAGATTTTCCAGAGCCTGCTTTACCAGTAACAACTACCATTTTTCTCCACGTTGTTTTAAAAGCCTTGAGCTAAAATCAATGTCTTCATAGTTAGGAAAAATCATTATAGTTTCAACATCTTTATTAATATTTTTATTTCCTGCTGCAAGTTCTAATTCATAATTAAAATCAGTATTATTTCGCCCTGAACGAATAATTCATTTGATATTAAGTTTTTTTGCTAAATTTGCGGTCATCAATTCATCGTTCATTATTAATTCAATATTTTTAAAATTTTTTAAAGCTTTTTTTGCATATTCATATCTTTTTTCGATTGAGGATGAAGACTTCTTTTCTTGATTATTAGTTATAGCAATAATTACAAAATCAAAAAGCTCAGTAGCTTTTTTAATAATTTGAAGATGCCCCTTGTGGATAGGATCAAATGTTCCTGGGAATAATGCTTTTTTCATATAAATAAATTTTACATTAATTAATAAAATAAAAAAAATACCTTTAAAGGTATTATTTATTTGCTTTTTTTCAAAGATCGCGAGCCAGCGTTGCTACATCAAATAATGTTTCAGATGTTGCAGGATGAGCATGAGTTGTATTAAACATTTCTTCAATTGTTGCTTCAAGCTCCATTAAAGCAGTCGCTTCTCCGATTGAATCAATTGCAGTAGAACTTGCTGCAAAGACTCCAAGAATTTCACCATGTTTCTTACCAATTAAAATTTTTGTTAGTCCGTCAGTATGCCCATCAGCTACTGATTTACCATTGAATTTTTGTGCTCATTCAGCTTTAATATAATCCATTTTCATTTCTTTTAATTGTTCCTCAGTGTAACCTACACCAGCCATTTCTGGAACAACATAAGATGTTCTAGGAACTAAATGGTGTTTGTAACTCATTGGAGTTCCTAAAATATAATTTGCAACAACAACACCATGTCTAAATCCTTCATGAGCAAGCATTCATTCACCAATTGCATCTCCCATTGCAAAAACATTATCAACATTAGTTCTGAAGTTTTCGTCTACCTTAATAAATCCATTGTCATTCATTTCTAAGTTAAGAACTTTTTCAATTCCAGTTTCTAAATAATCTCTTCCTGTAGCTGCAAGAACAACATCGCTTTTAACTTTCATTTCTTTTCCGTCAACTAAATAAACTACAGTATCGTTTTTAAATTCTTTAACTTTAGCGTTAAGAACAACTTCAACACCAACTTTTTTAAGTGATTCAAGGGCAATTTTTTGCATTGATGAATCAAATAAATTCGCAACAGCAGGAGCTTGTTTAATTAAAGTAACTTTAATTCCTAAATCTGAAAGAATCTGTGCAAAGTTAATATCAATTGTTGGACCACCATGATCAAGTCCACCAATAACTGTAACAGATGAAGGATAAGCTTTTAAATCTAGTGCAATAGTTGAATCTACAATTTTCCCTGCTTTATATCCTTCTGCAAACCCTGGTAAATCAATAACTTCAGGTTTAGCTCCAGTAGCAATCATTATAACTTTTGTTGTATATGTTTTATCTCCAACTTTTACATTGTGTTTATCAATAACAACAGCCTCTCCTTTAACAGCAAGAGCTTTTGCTCCCTTGACAACCATTTCAGCACCTGTAGATAATGATTTAGAAACCTCTCATCTTCTTTTATTTAATGCTTCAGCATCTAACTTTAATTTTGAAGCATCAATTTCAATCGCATATTTTTTAGCTTCTTTAATCGCTCTAACAACTTTTGAGGATTCAATTAAAGTTTTAACTGGAATACATCCAATGTTAACGCAAGTTCCACCAAATGCTGTTTTTTCAATATTAACAACTTTAAGTCCATTTTTACCAAGTTCAGCAGCTGCTTTATATCCAGCTGGACCACCACCAATAATTACAACATCAACTTTTTCGCCATTACCTGTTGGATTAATTGATTCTAAATTAAAGTTTTCATGATTGGATTGAACTTTTGTTTCTTGTTTTTTATTACTTGCTCCTTTTTTAGCAAACATATCAAATGAAAATAATTTATTTGATACTTTGATATCTCCAACAACTGATGCTGCACCTTCATCGGAATCTTCTTTTTCATCATTTTTAGTTTCTTCAACAGGAGCAGAATCTCCAGATCCATCATCAATATAGTAAACTTCGTCTCCAACATGAATAGTATCTCCGATTGCCATAAGAACTTTTGATATTACTCCTGAAGTTGGTGAAGGAATGTCGGAAGTAACCTTATCTGTTTCCACAGAAAAAAGTGAATCTCCTTCATTTACCTTGTCTCCTTCTTTTTTATAAATTTCAGCAACTACACCTTCGTGTAATCCCTCGCCAATATCTGCAAATTTAAATTTATACATAACTCTCCTTTTTTTGTTTTGTTAATTACCTTAATGATAATATTATATATAAATATGATTCAAAATATCTATTTTATAATCATTAAAAATTGGATGAAGAAAATAAAATTTGAAATTCTAACTATTAAAATTATTTTAATTATTATTGATAGTAAAGATTATGTATATAATCATATC
Organism: Mycoplasmatales bacterium; assembly: GCA_013215685.1. Lineage (GTDB taxonomy): Bacteria > Bacillota_I > Bacilli_A > Mycoplasmatales > Metamycoplasmataceae > DT-68. The sequence goes on from JABSQU010000012.1 coordinate 16,558, forward strand.
GCCTAAATATGACAAATATGTATGATTTTAGTTAATAATTTAACTTTTTTAAGCCTAAGTAAATTAGTCACAAATAATCCTGTAAAAAATTAAAAATAAAATTAAATTATTTATAACAAACAAATTAATTATGTAATTTTAATTATGTTAGAATTTTAGAGACATATAAAATCAAAAAAAAGGAGATATATGAAAAAAATACTTGTAGTAAATGCTGGCTCATCATCAATGAAATTCATGATTTTTGACAAAGAGAGCATGAAACCAATTTCAGAAGGAATTGCTGAAAGAATAAATGTAGATGGAAGGTTTAAAATAGAATTTGGAGATATAGAAAAAGAATTTGAAGTAACAATGAACAACCATAAAGACGCTTCAAAAATTCTTGTAGAACAATTAAAAGAATTAAATGTTATAAAAGAATTTGATGAAATTGTTGGTATTGGGCATAGAGTTGTTCAAGGTGGAGAAATTTTCAAAAAATCCGCTCTTATTAATGACAAGGAAATTGATCAAATTGAAGAACTATCAAAATTAGCCCCCTTACACAACCCCGGTGCTGTTGCTGTAATGAGAGCATTTAAACAAATTGTTCCAAATGCTAAAAATGTTGCAGTCTTTGATACATCATTCCATCAAAGTATGCCGAAAATAAATTATATTTTCCCTGTTCCATTAGAATGATATAAGAAATATTCTGTAAGAAGATATGGAGCACATGGGACATCTCATAAATACATAGCACAAGAAGCTAAGAAAATTTTAGGAAAAGAAGATATAAGTATTATTTCTCTTCACCTAGGAAATGGAGCATCATTGGCAGCCATTAGAGGAGATAAAGTAATCAACACTTCTATGGGCCTTACTCCATTAGGGGGAATTTTGATGGGAACAAGATCTGGAGATTTAGATCCATCAATAATAGAATATATGGTTAATGAAAGTGGAAAAACTGTTCATGAAATAACTAAAGAGCTTAATGGCTCATCAGGAGTTAAAGGTCTTTCAAATGTTTCATCTGATTTTAGAGATTTAGAAGAGGAAGCTAAAAAGGGAAATGAAGATGCTATCTTTGCAATTGAAAAATATTCTAAAACAGTTGCAGAATTTATTGTTAAATATCAAAATGATTTAGATAATAAAGTTGATGCACTAATTTTTACAGCAGGTATTGGAGAAAATGCTATCAATGTTAGAGCAAAAATCATCGAATATGTTAAAACAATGAACATAGATTTTGATAAGGAAGCTAATAATACAAGAACAAAAGAATCACACATGAAACTTACAAAAGATAGTTCAGAAGTGGCTGTTTATATGGTCAAAACAAATGAAGAATTAATGATTGCAAAAGATTTAATATCTGTTGCAAAACTATAAAAGGAGATAAAATGAATTTTGTAAAATATATAGAAAATTTATTATTGGAAAAAAATAATCAAAATAATCAAGTAAAGAAAATTGCATTTATGGAAGGTCAATCAGAAAGAATGGTTCAAGCTGCAAAGAAATTTTTATCTTTTAAAGCTTTAAAACCAATAATGATTTTTGAAAATGATCAACAAAAATCAGAAGTTTCTCTAGATTCACTTGAATATATTGTAATTGGAGAAAACGAAGCTCTTTTTAATAAACTTGTTGATAAATATGTAGAGAAACGTAAAGGTAAAGAAACAAGAGAACAAGCGGAAGAAAACCTTAAAAAAACTGAATATTTTTCGGCAATGCTTGTTGAAACTGGAGAAGTTGACGGAGCAGTAGGCGGAGTAATTCACCCAACCAGTGACATTTTAAGAGGGGCATTTAAATCAATTGGTCCTAAAAAAGGTATTAAAACAATCTCTTCTTTAATGGCAATGCATAATAATAGTGATACTTATTTATTTTCTGATATTTCAGTAAATGTTGACCCTACAAAAGAACAACTTGTTGATATTGCTAAAAATGCATATGATTTTGCAGATATTATTAATTTTGAGAAAAAATTAGCATTTTTATCATTTTCTACTGATGGATCAGCAGTAAATGAAATATCAAAAAAAGTTAGTGATGCAACAAATGATTTCAATAACCAGGTAAACCCAGAACATAAAGCAATTGGTGAAGTTCAATTTGACGCTGCATATGATGCTGAAATTAGAAAGCAAAAATGAAAAAAAGATGGTTTTGAAGGCAAACCAACAATATTTGTTTTTCCAGATTTAAATACTGGAAATATTGGATACAAAATTGCACAAAGAATGGGAAATTGAGGAGCTATAGGTCCAATTGTAACAGGATTAGCAAAACCAATTAATGATTTATCTAGAGGATCAACAGTTGATGACATAACAAATACAGCAATTATTACGGCATTACAATCATTTTAATTTAATAAATAATAAATACTTCATTAAAATGTGAAGTTTTTATTAAATAAAATATATAATTTACATATGAAAAATATAGCTAAAAAGGCACTATTTTCTGCAGGAATTATTTCAGCTATAATCCCCATAGCAATTTCTGTTTCTTGTGGAAATGAAACCAGTTCATCAAAGGATGAACAAAAAAATAAAGATGAACAAAAAAATAAAGATGAAAAAAATGAAGATGTTTTTAAAAAATATTTATCACTAGTTGAATTAAATTTTGATGAAAGTGATAATATTATTAAAATTGACTACACAAATTCAAGTAAATATATAATAAAACATGTAAAAGAAGAAAATATTCTAATGAATAATTTGAAAGAAAAATATGGAGAAGATAAAGATTTAAAAGAAATTGTTGCTGAAGAATATAAAGACCAAATTTACGAAATTTATAATAAAGCAAGTTCCTTAATCTCTTCGAATCCTAGTACAGTAGGCTTGAAAATAGTAAAAAGTAAACCAAAAATTATTTATGCTGATGCTAAAGATCATTCAATTCAAATTAGCAAAGCAATAGAATCAAAAAGTAATGAAGAGTGAATCGTTTCTGGAAATAAATATTTGGAAAAAATTAAGGATAATGTAGAAAAAGCAAAAATATATATTTCTCTTCAAAGAGCCATTAAAGAAAAAAATTATCATTTAATTTGAATACTCGAAAATCTTTAAAAAGAATAAATTAAAATATCATTGATATTTTTTTATTTAAATTTAATTCATAGAAATATAAAATATTCAATTTTGATATGTATAATCTTTAAAAGGAGCTTGATGATTAAAGCAGTACTTGAAGCAGACGTTAGATTGTCATATAAGACAAAAAAAGAATTTAAAAAAGCAGTTGAAATATTGAAAAAAGATATAAATGAATTTAAAAAAATGGATTTAAATCCAATTAATGAATTATTGTTAATTAATTTTATAAAATCATATAATAAATTGTCAGCTGAAATTCAATTCACTTCAACATATTTAGATGTTCAATTTAATTCAGACACAAGAAAAACTAATTTACTGGATGAACTTGATGAAATTTATGATATTGAAATTGAATTTAATTTAATGAATGAGAAATTTTTTGAAAATTTAATTAAATTTGGAAGAGAAAAAGTAATTAAAATGATTAATTCAAATCAGGATCTTCTTATTTGAAAAGAAACATTTTTATTTTGAATGAGAAGTCAAATAAAAATTTATACTCAAAAAGAAAATGCAGAGAGAAAAAAATACAAAAAAGAATTTAATGATATGTATTTGGAAGCAGAAAAAATTGGTAATAAACCTATTAAAAAACATTTCGAATACGAAGGAAAAAAATATACTAATGATGAAACTGAAGTTTTAAGTATTGACCCTAGTGTAAAAAGAGAAATTAGAAAATTGATTTTTTTACATTCAATTGTTGATAAAAGAGAAAATGAAAAGGAAATTGGTATTATTGTTTCTAAATATATAAATAAAAGTGTTGAATATATTAAAAAATTTGGTTATAAATCCTATCAACATTTCATTGGAGTAGAAAGAGATGAAGATCCAAATTTTGCAAAAGATATCACAATTTATGCTAAAGAAATTTACAAAGAATTAATCTCAAAATTTGTCAAAAAAATAAATCAATATAGAAAAGAAAAACAAAATATAAATAAAATAAATCCATGAGATACAAATGCCTATCCAAATGAAATTATTCCTATTCCTATAGAAGAAGTAATCAAATTTTATGAAAATGAAATTAAAGAAATTTTTCCTAAAGAAAGTCAATATATAATTGATAATTTTTCAAAAGAAGGCACACTTGCAGTATTAGAAGGGGAAAATAAATATTATTCAGCGGCAACATGCTGAAATTCAAAAAATAATATATATTTTATAACTCAAAGCTATGTTGATAGTATTCCATATTCAGCATCAACATTAGCACACGAAATGGCACATTCAATGCATATTGTGGCTTCAAAGCTTAATAAACCAATTGAAGATGATAGATTTTCTCTAGCAATAGGAGAAGCAGTAGCTGATACTTTTTCCGTATTATTCGCATTTGCTTCAATGGAAAAAAACACAAAATATGCTAAGACTATAGCTAATGAAACTTTAGAAAGATTATTAGATGTTACTGGATCATTTGCAATCGAAACACTTACAGAAGATGCGGTTTATGAAATGGCTTGAAATGGAAAAGAAATAACTCCAGAAATAATTAATGAAACTATGTATAAACAAAAACTTCAATTTAAAAAAGATGAAAAACCTTATATTTTAAAAGGGATTAATTATACAAAGAAAAATTCAATGTTAAGGTATACATCTGTTGAAAATCATTACTCACTATCAAGTTATACCATTTCATTTATTTTAGCAATTTATTTTGCTGATCAAATTAGAAAAGGAAATAAAGAAACATTTATTAAAATTTTGAATATGGGAGCAGAAGAATATTCTATAAATAAAATTTTAAAATTAGTTAACATTGATTTAAAATCTAAAGAAGTAAAAGATGCAATTTTTAAAACAGTTGATGAAATCACAAATTTTATTACAAAAAAATAAATAAACCATTAAGGTTTATTTTTATTTAATGAATTATATATAGCTTTAAAGTTTTATAGAACGCCCATCATGGCTGGATTTTCTAACAATTCTTTAACTCTCATATTAAATCTTCCTATATCTGCGCCATCAACTCATCTGTGGTCCGCTGCTGTAGTAAGATTCATAACTTTACCATTGTAAAAGTTTCCATTTTTATCTGAATAAACTCTGTCAACAATAGCACCAGTTCCTATAATTCCCATTTCTCCAACATTAATAACTGGAACTCCAAAAAATGCTCCTGCTGAACCATAATTAGTTAATGTAAATGTTCCACCTTGCATTTCTGGCATTGTTAATTTTCCATCTCTGGCTTTTACTGCTAAATCAATAATATCTTTTGCTATTTCAACAACTGATTTTGAATCAGCATTTTTAATAACTGGAACCATTAATCCTTTTGGAGTATCAACTGCCAAACCTAAATGAACGGATCCAAATTGAATAATTTCATTTGTCGCTTCATCATATTTAGCATTCAAATTTGGAAATTCTTTAAGAGCTATAGCTGTAGCTTTTGCCGCAAAAGCTGTAAAGGTTATTTTAACTCCTGTTTTAGCTAAAACACTTTCAACCATTAATTTTCTTTCATCTCACAATTTAGTCATATTAACTTCATTAACTAAATTAGTATAAGCAACTGTTGATCAAGATGTTTTCATTGCACTAGCAATAGCTTTTCTAATTGGTGCAACTTTTACTCTAACGTCTTCTGAACTAGATTTAACTGGTGCAGCAGCACTATTAACTTGATTTGTTTGAGGGCTTGGTGCTCCTTTAAAGTTTTCTATATCTTTAACAAGAATTCTTCCATTTGAACCTGAGCCTTGAACATTAGATAAATCAATACCTTTTTCAGCAGCAAGAGATCTAGCAAAAGGAGTTATAAGTTTTCCGTCTTGTAGTCTCACTGATGAACCAACTTTACCTTTTCTTATATCACCTTTTTGAGCTTTGGATGATGACTTCATTGAAGAAAGGTCAATAATCTCATTTGATACTTTGATATCTCCGACAACTGATGCTGCCTCTTCACTTGATTTTTGTGGATTTTTATCTTCTTCAGCTGGTGCGGATTCTCCTGAACCATTATCAATATGATAAATTTCATCTCCAACGTGAATTGTATCTCCTACTTTCATAAGAACTTCTTTAATTACTCCTTCTGTCGGTGAAGGAATATCGGAAGTAACTTTATCGGTTTCAACTGAAAATAGTGAGTCTCCTTCGCTAACTTTATCTCCGACATTTTTATAAATTTCGGCAACTACACCTTCGTGTAATCCTTCTCCTATATCTGCAAATTTAAATTTATACATCTTTACCTCCTAGTATTCAAAGAATACTACTTCCTTAATTTTGTCTACAATTCTTTGTGGATTTATTGCATGATATTTTTCTCCACGAGCTAATGGAATTGTAATATCTCAACCAGTTAATCTAGTTGGTGGAGCAATTAAATTTAAAAAGGCTTTTTCATTTACACGAGAAATAATTTCTGAAGAAACTGAAAATGATTTAACCGCCTCATGAACAACCAATAATCTCCCTGTTTTTCTAACTGAATTAATGACAGTCTCTGTATCTAATGGAGAGATTGTTCTAAGGTCAATTAATTCAACATCAATTTCTGGATTTTCTTCTTGTAGTTGCTGAATAGCTTTAATTGAGTCTTGAACTTGAGCACCATAAGTAACTAATGTAATAGATTCACCTTCTTTAATAACATTAGCTTTACCAATTTCTATTTCAAACATTCCTTCTGGAACTTCTTGTTTAAATGATCTATAAAGTTTCTTAGGTTCTAAGAATAAAACCGTATCTGCATCTTTAATAGCAGAAATTATTAATCCTTTTGTATCAACGGGAGTTGAAGGCATGATTACTTTTAATCCAGGAATATGTGCAAATAATGCTTCAATTGCTTCTGAATGATGTTCTAAAGCTCTAACGCCACCACCCATTGGCATTCTAATTACTAAAGGAACTGTGAATCTACCTCTAGATCTATTTCTTAATCTAGCTGCATGTGCAAGTACTTGTTGAAAAGATGGTAACGAGAATCCTTGAAATTGCATTTCTACAACTGGTTTTAATCCGTAAACCGCTGCACCAACACCAATTCCTGCCATTGATGCTTCTGCTATAGGAGAATCTCAAACTCTTTCTTTACCAAATTCTTCTTGAAGTCCAGATGTTGCACGGAAAACTCCACCTTCAAAACCTGCATCTTCACCTCAAAGAACTACTTTATCATCAGCTTGCATAGCTTCTTTAAGACCTTGTGTAAGAGCCTCAATATTGTTAAGAATATTAGCCATTATTTGTTACCTCCAAAATATTTCTTTGCTTCTTCTTTTTGTTCAGCAAGTTCAGGTGTTAATTTTTCATATGTATAATCAAAGATTTCATCAATTGGAGAGTCTAGTTCATCTAATGATTTTGTATATTCTTCTTTAACAAAGTTTAATTTTTCTTCTTTAATTTTTTCAATATCTTCTTTTTTAAGAATCTTTTTGTCAACCATATATTTTTCAATTCTGTGGAATGGTTCTCATTTTTCATTTTCTTTTTCTTCTTCTTCAGTTCTATATATTCTTGGGTTATCAGATGTTGTATGAGGACCTTCTCTTCAAGTTATAAATTCAACAAGAATTGGCCCATTACCTTCTCTTGCATAGTCCATTGCCTCTCTCATCACATCATAAGAAGCAAGCAAATCATTTCCATCTACTCTTACACCAGGAATTCCAGCCGCAACTGCTTTAGCTGCTATTGTTTCAGATCCTGATTCCAAGTGATTTGGAGTAGAAATTGATCATTGATTGTTATTAACTGTAAAAACTACAGGTCATTTATGAATTGAAGCAGTATTAATAGCTTCATAAAATTCACCTTCAGCAGTTCCACCATTACCAATTATTGTAACTGCGACATTTTTCTTTCCTTGCAATTTCATTCCATATGCAATACCTGCAGCATGTGAATATTGAGTTGCTATAGGAATATTTATAGGCATTACATTAACGCCTTCTGGCATTTTTGAACCATTTTCATTACCATTTCAGTAAATTAATTGATTTCTTAATGGCACACCTAAATGCAACATTGTTGCATTAGATCTGAAAGCTGGTACAAATCAGTCTCCATCCTTAAAATTCATTGATGTAGCAACTTGAAGCGCTTCCTCACCAAAATTAGGTGCGAAAGTCAACATTCTTCCTTGTCTTTGCAATTGTGTCATATATACATCTTGTTGTCTAGACAAAACCATATGTTCATATCCATCTAAAATTTCTTCATTTGTGGCTACTTGTTTATACTTTGCATTAATAAGATTTCCATCAATGTCCAAAGTTCTGAACATTTTATCTGGATCCAGCTGAATCTTATCTTTATTTATAAATTTATATTCCATCACTCTTCCTTTTCTTTTTTAATATTTCTACTAAAAATTATACTACATTAAAAAAATTCTTTGGAATAACAAAATTATTTTAATAATAATTTGAAACATATAAATTTATCAATTAATGTTATTGACTG
>JABSQU010000013.1 GCA_013215685.1 Mycoplasmatales bacterium
CAAACCCATCAGTTGACCCAGGAGGAGATACAAAACCATCAGTTGACCCAGGAGGAGATACAAACCCATCAGTTGACCCAGGAGGAGATACAAACCCACCGGTTAACCCAAATGACTCAACAGATCCAGCAGCTCATGGTGATAATCCAAAAGATGAGATAGTTCTTACTCCAAAAGCATACTTTTTAAAACTAAAACCAATGCAAACTTACTTAAAAATAAGTGATATTGAAGGAATTGATAACCTTTCAAATCCAAAAGTAGTATTTAAAAGCAATGATTTTGACTCAAATGTATCTGTTTATACTGTTTTAGGAACAGTAAATGGAGAATTAAAAACATTCGAGTTAAATGTTAATCATGAGGAAAAAAGAACTACTCCTAGAGTTTATGATATTGAAAAAATCGATGATCAAGCAATTTCTGAAATACTAAAAATTGATAATTCAAAATCAGATAGTGATGTTCTGTTGGAATTAGAAAACATACCACAGTTAACTACTTTAGATAAAGAGGTCATTAAAAAAATCCTTTTAGATAATCCCGATAACTGAACTTTAGTTAAACAATTAATTAATTATGGTCATGTTTCTCCAATGGACAGCAGCGTGGAAACTACAAAAAAAGTATGAAATAGTTCTGGAAAAATGTCGAATGAAACAGGAGTAAATTATCCAGTTAAACAATATATTTTAATGGGTGATTTAGTTCCTAATCACATAATGGAATCTTTAGGAAGAAGACATTATAAACCTGAAAACTTTAATAAATCAGATGTTTACTGAATTTTTACAACTAATTTATCAAACAAAAAAATTAATAATAGTGGATTTTTCAGTGGGAGTTCAACCCCATGACCTAAAACTGCAAAAAGTTTAGGTGGTAATGTAACAATTTACACAATTGCTAAATATTCTGATTGATCATTTACATGAAGATTTGATGTATAATAAATCTATAAATAAATTCTATTTGTTGACCTAGAACTGTGCAATCTAGCGAGAATATAAGTTTAGCCAGCTATAATGGTAAAGAGTCCTTTAGGAGTGGTAAGTTGGCCTCCTAATTGGCTCTTTTTTATTTTTAAGGAGTATGAAATGAAAAAATACACATCAAAACAATTAAGACAAGAATGATTAAATTTTTTTAAATCTAAAAATCATCAAATTTTAGATTCTAAATCTTTAATACCTATAAATGACCCGTCATTACTTTGAATTAATTCTGGAGTAGCGACTTTAAAGGATTATTTTTCTGGCAAAAAAATGCCACAAAACCCTCGAATGACAAACTCTCAAAAATCATTGAGAACTAATGATATAGATAATGTAGGAGTTACAGCAAGACATCATACCTTTTTTGAAATGCTAGGTAATTTTTCGATTGGAGATTATTTCAAAAATGAAGCAATAGATTTTGCATATGAGCTTTTATTTGATGTTTTTAAATTCGAAAAAGAAAAAATTTATATAACTTACTTTGAAGAAGATATTGACACCTATAATAAATGACTTGATTCAGGAATTGAAAAAAATCATTTAATAAAAGGTAATCGAGAGATGAATTTTTGAGATGTTGGAATGGGTCCTTGTGGCCCTGATACTGAAATATTTTATGACAGAGGAAAAAAATATGATCCTGAAAATATTGGAATAAAATTATTAAAAGATGATTTAGAAAATGATAGATATATTGAAATATGAAACATTGTTTTTTCACAATTTAATAATGATGGAGAAGGAAATTATAATGATCTTGCACAAAAAAATATTGATACTGGTGCAGGATTAGAGAGATTATTAACTATTTTTCAAGATGCTCCAACAAATTTTGATACTGATTTATTTTTACCCATTATTCATGAAGTTGAAAAAATGTCTAATCATAAATATGATATTCAAAATTATTTCGAAAAAAATCCAAAACAAAGAGAAATTAATAAAAAATTTAAAATCATTGCTGATCATATAAGAGCTGTTACAGTTTCAATACAAGATGGGGCAAAACCTTCAAATACACAAAGAGGTTATATTATTAGAAGATTAATAAGGAGGGCTTATAGAGCAGGAATTCAGCTTGGAATTAAAGATAAAACATTTTTGCATAACTTAGTTGATATCGTGGCATCGGTTTTAGATATTTTCTCCTTCGACAAAAAAATAGTTAAAGAAATAATAAAAAAAGAAGAATTATCATTTTCTAAAACAATAAAACAGGGAGAAGAAATTCTAAAAAAAGAACTTAAATTAAATCCAAAAGAACTTGATACTGAAATTGCTTTTAAACTTTTTGAAACATTTGGTTTTCCGATTGAACTTACTCAAGAAATTGTTGAAGAAAAAGGTATAAAATTGGATCTTTCAAAATTTGATAAGCTTAAAAAAGAGCATGCAGAAGCATCTAAAGGAAAGAAAAGCGTGGGAATGGATAGTCAAATATATATAATTCAAAAAATTGATTCAAAAATCTCTAAATTCATTGGATATGATTTCACTGAATCTAATTCTCAATTAATTTTTCAAGGTGAAGAAAACGGGAAAACATATGTTTTACTTGATGAAACTCCATTTTATGCAACAAAGGGTGGACAACATTATGATAAAGGTACAATAAACGGTTTTGAGGTTTTAGATGTTTTCAGAGATAAATATGAAAATCATTGACATGTTATTAATGGAAAAATTGCTGGAACTAAAGTAAAAGCTAAAGTAAATTCATCAATCAGAACAATGAAAGAAAGAAATCATTCTTCAACACATCTTTTGGGATTAGCTTTAACAGAAATATTTGGAAAAAGTACCATCCAATTAGGTTCAGATAACAATGAAAACAGATTAAGATTGGATTTTCCATTGGATAAAAGGCCCACTGATAATGAACTTAAATTAATTGAGGATAAAGTCAATCAATATATAAATGAAGATTTAAAAAGAGAATATCGCTTAATGGGGTATGAAGAAGCGATTAAAGACGGAGTTATCGGGCTCGAAAAAGGTAATTATGGCGAAGGGAAATTGAGAACTGTAACTTTTGGAAAGTCGAAAGAATTTTGTGGTGGAACTCACATTTCAAATACTGCAAAAATTGAAAAATTCAAAATTACAAAAATTGATTCAAAAGGTTCTGGAGTATTTAGAATTGAAGCAGTAACTTCAAAGAAACTAATTAATCAAATTGAAATCGAGGAAAAAGAAAAAATAAATAATGAAATAAATAGAATTATTCAAAAAAACAAAAAGCTTGACTCTAAATATTTTGTTAATTTATCTGATGATTTAAATCAATTGAAAGATTTATTAATAAAAGTTAAAAAAGATAATAAGAAATTAAACAAAAACTCAAAAAGTAATCTTCACATTAACACAAATATTAAATTTGAAGATTATCATGGAATGAAAGCTTATATTAATATAAATTTTGAAAATCCTTCATTAATAAAAACAGCTGCGATTACCTTGAGAGAAAAGCATCCAGATTCTTTAATTATTATTGGGCATTCAAAAAACGGAAGAACAACTTTAGCTGTAGCTTCAAATAAATTTAATTCTAAAGAATTATTTGATAATATTGCGTCTGTATACAATGGAAAAGGTGGAGGTAATGAAAAAATAGCTATGGGTTCAATGGAAGAAATTAAGCACTTTTAGTGCTTTTCTTTATAATATTTATATGAGAAAAATAGGCCTAGATATTGGTTCTAAGAGTTGCGGTATTGCTTTATCTGATCCACTTAATATAACAGCTCAAGGAAAAGAAAATTTAAAATTTGAATTATGAGATTGAGATTTCATGCTCAATCATTTAGACACATATTTTGATAACTATGAAATTGATACTATTGTAATTGGATATCCTACATATCCAAGTGGAGATAAATCTGAAACTACATACATGATTGAAGAGGTCGAAACTTTATTAAAAAAACGATATCAATTGCCAATTATCAGAATTAATGAAAGCATGACTACTAAAAGAGCACATGAAACTTTAATCTCTTCGGGAATGAAACGGAATAAAAGAAAGAAATATAAAGACCAATTAGCAGCGCAATTTATTCTGAGTGATTATTTATCAAAAATCTAATCATTCTTTATATATAATGTAGACATGGAAAATAACGATGAAAGAACGATAATAGTAACTGATGAAAATAACAATGACGTTAAAGGAAAAGTAATTTTTACTTTTGAAGCAAATGGAGAAGATTATATTTTATATGAATTAAATGATAATGCATATGCATCTAAAATTTCCGAAACTGGTGATCTTTCGCCTATTTTAGATGATGAATGAAAACTTGTAGAAAAAATCTACAATGAATTTTTAGAAGATCAAGAAAAAGAAGGTGAAGATGAGTAGTGTCACTTGATGAATTTTAGCAGGAACAATTCCTGTTGCTTTAATAATAATGCTTATTGCATGGTTAACAATGAAGATGAAAATTGAATCTGTTAAAAGAGATTATGCATTGGCAAGGCCAGATGATATTTCAAATCCAGCTTTAAATAGAGATGATCATGGCCACTTATTATGAGATTTAAAAGAAAAAACAAAGAACCCATTAGCTGATTTATCAATGGAATTTGTTATAAACACAATTTTAAGAAATAAATATAAAACTTTTTATATTGAAGGGTTTAATGAGGGGTATGAAGAAAAAACTATTGTTGCTAAGACTAAAGCTAAAAAAACAGCAATTGGAATTGACTTAGCTTTAATTTCTTTTAATAATGATTTTATTGATAGAGTTGATATTTTATTAAAAAATATTAACGATAGTGGGATGATTGTTCTGGTCAATGCTCCAAAAGATAAAAATGGAAAAAAATTACTTTCATATTTAAAATTAACAGGTGTAAGAAATGAGTTTCATAAAATAAATAAAGGAATTATTCTTATTGCCAAATAAAAACGATTATTTGATACAATTATATAAGACACAAAGGAGTAAAAAATGGCAACAAATATTGATAAAAAAAATATTATTACAAGACAAGGTTTACATGAACTTAAAGAAGAATTAAAAAAATTAATTGAAATAGAGAGACCTAAAGTTATTGAAGACATTAAGGATGCTAGAGCACTTGGAGATTTATCTGAAAATGCTGAATTTGATGCGGCTAGAGAAAAGCAAGGACAGATAGAAGATAGAATTAAAGCTATTGAAAAAATAATAGATACATCTAAAATTATTTCAACAAAAAGTAATTCTACAAGTAAAACAAGAATAGGTTCAATTGTTGATTATATTGATATGTCCACTAATAAAGAGAATACTGTAACAATTGTAGGTTCACTAGAGGCTGATCCATTTGAAAGTAAAATTTCTAACTCCTCTCCATTGGGTGAAGCACTATTAAATGTTGGAAAAGGTGATATTGTTACCGTTCAAGTTGTTGATAAATATGATGTAAAAATTGTATCATTTAAAAACTAAATTTAATAATTTGGTAAAATTCTACTATGAACAAACATTTTAAACAAATATTATTTACGAGAAAACAAATTGAAGAAAAAATTTTAGAATTGGCAAATTGAGTTGATGAAACATATAAAGATTCTAATGACTTAATTTTAATTGGTTTATTGAAAGGTTCAGTTCCTTTTATGGCTCAATTAATGAAAGATGTTAAAACTAACCACGAAATGGACTTTTTGACCGTGTCATCATATGAAGGTGGTGCAGGTTCAAACGGATCTCCAAAAATAATTATGGATTTAGCAAATAATATTGAAGGTAAAGATATTTTGATTATCGAAGATATTGTTGATACTGGAAGAACTTTACTAGCTATAAAAAATTTATTTTTATCCAGAAAGCCTAATTCCATTAGAATACTTACTTTACTTGATAAAAAAGAAGGAAGAGTAGTTAAAATGGAAGTTGATAAATATGGATTTTCTATACCAAATGTTTTTGTTGCGGGGTTTGGATTAGATGTCAATGGAAAATTAAGGAATCTACCTTATATTGGGGAATTTGATACTAAATATATTGATGAATATTAAAATTTAAATGAGCTTACAAAGCTCTTTTTTATAATGTCTTTTATTATCTGTTTTTATAATTACATGCAAACTCAACCTGATAAATCAAAAACTAGAATAAATAAAGCTATTTCAAATGGATTTAATCATTCGTATTGTGATTTGTAATTAGTTAATAATGAATGATGGCTTCACGTTTCAGAAGGCAAACCAATCAATGCTTAAAGTTTGGGATTTAGAGAGCGATAAAGTTTTATTACAAACAATTAATCAAAATGATTACAATTGTAAAAACTTTAATAATAATTAAAGAGCATAAATTGCTCTTTTTTTATATAATAGATATATTATGATAACTATTAAAGATTTAAAATTTAAATATTCTGGAACTGATTTCTTTGCTATTGATGATGTTAGCATCGAAATTCCTTCTGGAAAATATATTGCAATTCTTGGGCATAATGGTTCGGGGAAATCAACTTTATCAAAACTTCTTGTAGGTTTATATAAATCAACATCAGGTTCTATTGAAATTGATGGAACTATCATTTCAAAAAAGAATTTAAAATTAATTCGTAAAAAAATTGGAATAGTTTTTCAAAATCCTGATAACCAATTTATTGGAGCATCAGTTGAAGATGATATTGCTTTTGGTTTAGAAAATAAGAGACTTCCTAGAGAAGAAATGCGAAAATTGGTTAAACAATTTGCTGAAAAAGTTGGTATGAGTGAACATTTAAATAAAGAGCCTCAAAATCTTTCCGGTGGTCAAAAACAAAGAGTTGCAATTGCATCAGCTTTAGCTTTAGACCCTAAAATTATTATTTTTGATGAAGTTACTTCAATGCTTGATCCAAAAGGTAAAAGAGAGGTTTTAGAACTTATTCAAGATGTTCAAAGAAATAAAGAAAAAACTTTGATATCAATTACTCATGATATGGACGAAGCAATTTTAGCTGACATAATTTTAGTATTTGCAAAAGGAAAATTGATTGCCTCAGGAAAACCGCAAGACATTCTTTCTAATAAGAAAATTGTAAATATAGCTAAAATTGATGCTCCCTTTATATATAAAGTTTCTGAAGCTTTAAAAAATAAAGGCATAAAACCTACTTATAAAAAAGAGGAATTGATTGGTGAAATATGCAAATAAAAGTAAAGGGAATTTCTCATATTTTTGATAAGGGAGCAATCACAGAATTTTTAGCCTTAAACAAAGCCTCAATGGATGTTCATCAAGGAGAATTTATTTGTATCATTGGACCAACAGGGTCTGGTAAAACTACTTTTATAGAACATCTTAATGCTTTATTAAGACCTTCTGAAGGAACTGTTGACTTTATTTCACTTGATTTAGCAAAGCAATTTAAGAAGAACATTAAAAGAGCTAAAAAAGGAAAAGAAATTTCTGAAGTTGCAATGACTATAACTTCTAAAAAGAAAAAACTTAAAGAAGTTAAATTAATTCGTAAACATGTTGGAGTTGTATTTCAATTTGCAGAATATCAACTTTTTGAAGAAACAATTGAAAAGGATATCATTTTTGGTCCTATCTCAATGGGAGTACCAAAAGCAAAAGCAAAAGAATTGGCTAAAAAATATTTAAATTTAGTTGGTTTAGAGGAAGAATATTTAACTAAATCACCATTTTCTCTTTCAGGAGGCCAAAAAAGAAGAGTTGCTCTTGCGGGTATATTAGCTATGGAGCCGGATGTGTTAATTTTTGATGAACCTACAGCTGGACTTGATCCTCAAGGGGAAATCGAAATGTACAAGATATTTCATAAATTGCATGAAAACGGTAAAACAATAATTATTGTTACACATAATTTAGATCATGTATTAGAACATTCAGAAAGAACAATTGTTTTTAATGAAGGTAAAATAATTAGAGATGATAAAACAATCGATATTATGTATGATAAAAAATTTTTAGAAGATAATTTATTGGAAGTGCCCAAAATTGTTGATTTAGTAGAATCTTTAAGAAAAAGAAATAAAAATTATGGTAAACCAACTAATATAAAAGAATTAGTAGAAAAAATTTAGAAAGGAGAAAAATGAACATAACTGTAGGAAAATACATTCCAGGAAACTCATTTATTCACAAATTAGACCCAAGAATTAAATTACTTTCAAATATATTATTTATAGTATTAGTTTTCTTGACTAAAAATTTCATTATGCAAGCAATTTTATTGTCACCAATTTTAGTTGCATATTTTGTTTCTAAATTAAAATTAAGAAAATTATACAAAATGATGCTTCCAGTTATTTTAATTGGTATTTTCTTATTTCTCATTAACTCTTTTTTAGTGAAAGAGTCCTCTTATCCATATATGAATGTTTATGCGAAGTGGTGACAACTTACAATATCGGATATTTCTCTATATAGAACAGCATTAATCATGGTAAGAATTTACATAATGATTATTATTACAACAATGTTAACAGCAACTACAAGGCCAATGGCTTTGACAAGAGCAATTGAGGATTTACTTTTACCACTAAAACTTTTATTCATACCAGTTCATATAATTGCAATGATTATTTCAATCGCTTTAAGATTCATCCCTACACTTTTAGAAGAATCTCAAAGAATTATGAAGGCACAAGCCTCTCGTGGTGTTGATTTTAAAAACGGTAATATAAAATCTAAATCAAAAGCAACAATAACGCTAATTATTCCATTATTTGTTTCAGCATTTTCAAAAGCAGAAGACCTTGGTAACGCAATGGAAACAAGAGGATATGATCCATATGAAAAAAGAACAAAATATAGAATATACCCAATAAAAGTTAGTGATGTTTTAGTATTTATGTTTTTAATTGGACTTTTGGCAATGATTATTTTGCAAAGAATGGATATTTTTGAATTGCCTTTAATTGTTAAGGGAGCATAAACTCAAAAGATGTATAATGATATTGGAGATTAACTTAAAGGAGAATAATGACATTAAGAGAAATTATGAAATTCAGACATACAGTTAAAAAGTATGATCCTGAAAGAAAAATTAAAGATGAAGACTTTCATGAAGTATTAGAATTTATAAGGTGAGCACCTCATTCAATGAATTTTCAATTAGTAAGAAATATTGTTGTTGATAGAGAGTCAAAATTAAACAAAAAAATTGCAAATCAAGAAGCTATGTACAGTAATCATTTAGTTGCAAAAGATGCATCGAAATTACAATTTTATATCGTCCCAAAAAATGGTTCTATTAAATTTGATGATCCAATTTTTAAAGAAGGAATTAAATATTCTGCTTTTCAAAAAACTGGTAGAGATGTATCGGATATTTCTGAAAATGATATAGAAGAAGTGCTTCCAATGTTTAAAGAATCATTTAGTAAAAATTTAATTAATATGATGCAAGAATGAGCAACAAGGCAAGCATATATCCAACTAGGATATGCAACAATAGGGGCATCACATAAAGGAATTGATACTACATCTATGGAAGGAATAAATCCTGATGTTTTAAAAGAAATATTTATTTCAGAAGGATTAATGACAGAAAATGAAGTGGTTGTATTTTCATTGGCATATGGTTATAGATTTGATGATAAATCTTTCAATAAATCACAGAGAAAACCATTAAATTGATTTACTCATGAAGTAAAATAATATAACTGCAAAGTTATATTTTCTTTTTTTAATTTCAATATTTATTTTGAATATGTATAATTAATAAGTTATGATACAATGATTTCCAGGTCATATGGCCAAAGCATTGAGACAAATTAAAGAAAAACAAAGCATTGCGGATCTATTTATAGTAGTTTTGGACGCAAGAGCTCCAATTTCTACATATAATGAAGAATTTGATGCAATTTCGCCTCAAAAACCTAGATTATTTATAATAACCAAAATTGATTTAGCTGATGAATCAAAATTAGAAAAAATTAAAAACCGATTTAATGATGAAAAGGATATGGCTATTCTTGTAAATTTAAACAAGAACACTTTTAAGAAAAAAATTCAATCAGCCGCTAAAAAATTATTAGAACCAAAAATGAAAAAAGATTTAAAAAATGGATTATTTAAACCAAGATTAAGAGCAATAGTTGTTGGAGTTCCAAATTCTGGTAAATCAACTTTAATAAATTTGTTATCAAAAAGTAATTCTGCTAAAACTGGTAATCAACCTGGTGTTACAAAAGGTCAGCAATGAGTTAATACTGGTGATATGCAATTATTAGATACTCCTGGAATTTTATGGCCTAAGTTCGAAGATGAACTTACTGGGATTAAACTTGCTATTATTGGATCAATTAAAACTGATATTATTCCGCAAGATGAATTATTTAATGAGGGATATAAATTACTGAGTAAATATTATCCTCAAAAGTTAATTAAAATTGGATTAAAACCAACTAATGATTCTAATGAAATATATTCAAATTTAATAAAATTATGCCATGACAAGAGATTTATTATTAAAGGCAATAGGCCTGACTTGAAAAAAGGCATGACATGATTTAAGAATCATTTACGAGATTTAAAAGGAGTTACTTATGATTAATGAAGACATAAAAAAATATATAAGAGATGTTAAAGACTTTCCAAAAAAAGGAATAGTTTTTAAAGATATTTCACCAATATTGATGAATCCAGAAATAATGAAGTATATTACTAATGAATTGTCCAAATATGTTGGAGACGCCGATATTATTGTTGGCCCTGATGCTAGAGGATTTTTATTTGGTATTCCATTGTCAATGAAAACAAACAAACCATTTGTTATGGTTAGAAAACCTGGAAAATTACCTGGAGAAGTTATTTCATATGATTATGAATTGGAATATGGAATGAATAAAATGGAAATGCTTAAAGACTCAATTAAACCTGGCCAAAAAGTTGTTGTTGTTGATGATTTACTTGCAACGGGAGGAACGGCTGAGGCAATTGTAAAATTGGTTGAATCTGCTGGAGGGATAGTAACAAAATCATTATTTATAATTGAACTTGAATTTTTAAATGGCAAAAAAATTCTTAACACAGATATTGTTTCTCTTGTAAAATACTAATATGAATACAATTGAATTAATGAAGGTAATGTCATCTCCTGTTAAGGCAAAAATTGTTTTAAGATTATTTGAATGTTCATGTGTTAACTCTACAGTTAATGATTTGTGTAAAGACTTTAATTTAAAACAACCAAATGTCTCAAAACATTTTATGGACTTAAGAAACAAAGGTATAGTTGATTTTTTAAAAAAAGGCAAGGAAATTATTTATTTCATTACACCAGAATTTAAAAAAAATAATGATAAAATATTATCAGCTATATTAGAAAGAGCTGTTAAAGAAGATATAATAACATTACATTGTAAAAAAAAGTCAATTGGACAAGCAAAAAGGTAAAAGCTTTAAGCGAATAGAGGATAGTGCGAGCTCTATAAGTAATAACTTTATGTACTACCAATTGGTAAAAAATGAATAAAGAAATTAAAGAGTCCTTATAGAGGTGGTACGTTGGCCCTCTAAAGAGGACTTTTATTAGTAAAAGAGGTAAAAATGAAAGCAAACAAACAACTAAATCACTCATCAGCGCATTTGCTAGCAGCAGCAGTATTAAAATTATTTCCAAATACGAAGTTAGCTATTGGCCCTTCAATTGAAGAAGGATTTTATTATGATTTTGAATTTGAAAATCCAATAACAGATGCTGACTTAGTTAAAATTGAGCGTCAAATGAAAAAAATAGCATCTGGTGGATATAAAATTGAAAAGACAAATTCAATTAATTTAGCAAATCAACCATATAAATTAGAACTTAAAAACGAATTTGAAAAAGATGGAAAAGAAATTACTTATTATGGAATGATTAATCCTTCTAATGGTGAATCCATTTTTACCGATTTATGTGCAGGAGGACATATTGATTCTATTTCTTCAATCAAAAACTTCAAATTATTATCATTAGCCGGCGCTTATTGAAGAGGAGATTCAAATAATATTCAATTAACTAGAATTTATGGAACTTCTTGGGAAACAAAAGAAGAATTAGATGCTTATATGAAACTTCTTGCCGATAGAAAAGAAAGAGATCATAGAAAAATTGGTAAGGATATGAATATTTTTATGTTTTCTCATTTAACTGGTCAAGGATTTCCGATTTGATTGGAAGATGGAACAATTGTTAAAAATAAAATACAAAGTTATTTAAGGGAAGCTGAAAAAAGATATGGATTTAGAGAAGTGCAAACACCTTCTTTTGGCTCTGAAGAACTTTATAAAACATCTGGTCATTTAGATCATTATAAAGATGACATGTTCCCAACATTAGTTGTTGATAATGAAAGACTAGTTATGAGACCGATGACTTGCCCGCACCATGTAATTATTTATTCAGATAAAAGAAGATCATATAAGGAACTTCCAATTAGAATGTCTGAGCATGCAAAATTATATAGATATGAAAAATCAGGTGCTCTTAATGGATTAGAAAGAGTTAGATCAATGGAGCTAACAGATTCACATATTTTTGCAAGAAGAGACCAAATTAGTAATGAATTTAAAAATGCTTATGCATTAATTCAAGAAGTTTTGAAAAAATTTAATATTAAAATTGACTATATCTCATTATCTCTTAGAGATCCAAAAGAAAAGGATAAATTTTATGATAATGACGAAATGTGAAATGATGCTGAAAATCAATTGAGAAATTTTTTAAATGAAATAAAAGTAGAATATAAAGAAGTAATAGGGGAAGCTGCATTTTATGGTCCTAAAATTGATATACAAGTAAAAACAGCTCTAGGGCATGAAATAACAATGTCAACATTACAACTTGATTTTTTACTTCCTGAAAAATTTAACATTACATATATTGATGATAACGATAATAGAATAAGACCTGTTATTATTCATCGTGGATTAATTGGAACATATGAAAGATTTATTGCAATTTTACTTGAACAAACTAAAGGAGATTTACCTTTTTGAATATCTCCTAGACAAGTCACAATTATCCCAATTTCTCATGATGAACATTTAGAATATGCTACTAAAATTGCCAAAAAATTAGAAAATGAAGGACTAAGTGTCAAACTTGATGATAGAAATGAAAGACTTGCAAAAAAAATAAGAGAAGCTCAAAAATCAAAAACAAAATTTCAAATTGTTATTGGTGATAAAGAAATAGAAAACAATAATATTAATGTAAGAGCTTATGGATCTGATAAACAAACTGCGATGAAACTAGAAGATTTTATTAAGATATATATATAACTTTATTTTTAAATAACTTTATCGTTACAATTGCTAATATTTAAAATGCTATAATGAAAATATGAAAAATATATTAGTGCCGGTCCAAACAGGATACGAAGAAACTGAACTGATAACAACTTTAAATATTCTTTTTAGAAATAAAATAAATTATACTTTGTGATCAGTTGAAGGTTTAGATACAGTAAAATCATCACATGAAGCATTTGTAAAAACTAAACAATTTTTTCCAGCAGAAAAACATTTTGACGCCATTTTTATTCCTGGTGGTCCTGCGGTTAAAGACCTTTTGGAATATGATGAAATTATTCATCTAGTTAAAAAATTCAATGAAGAAAATAAAATTATTGCATCTATTTGTGCTGGTCCAGAAGTATTGTTGAAAGCTGGGGTATTAGAAGGCAAAAAATACACTGCGCATCCAGAATTTGCAAACGGCGAAAATAAATTAGAAAAAACTGTTGTTGCAAATAAAAATATTGTATCTGGTAAAGATTATGAAGCGACAGTAGAATTTGCAAATAAACTTGTGCAAGAACTAAATAATTAAATTTCTATCTCTTAAGATAGTTTTTTATTTCCATTAAATCAAATCATTCTAGTGATTTGGTATAATTTATCCAATGAGTTTAATAGGAGAAAAAATATATAAAGAGGGACTGCAAAATGTTCTTTTCTCGAATCAAAATAGATTAAAAAGTAAAATTAATATAATTTTGCTAATTTTTTGTACACTTGCCTCATCATATTCTTTTATTCAAATATATTTTCTAAAATCAGAAGGATTTTCTTCAATTCCCGGTGTTTTAATGGGTTTATTTTTTTCTCTTTCATTTATTTTTCTTGGATATCGATGATTTATTAATGCTGGACTAAATTATAAAGGCGAAATAAAATGATTGTGAATTTCCATATTTATTTCAATTCCTTTTTTATTCATTCACTATTTTATAGGCTCAGACTTATCTTTACTTAGATATCTGTGAATTCCTTCTGTCTTATTAACTACATATTCATCAGCGCACAAAATATACTATATATTTAAAATATCTAGAAAAAATAAATTATTCGAAATAATTAATTCTTTATTTTTCTTCGGAGGATTGATTTTATCTGGTTTAATGATTTCTAATATTTCTTCTTTTTCTATAGTTAAAACTTCTTTTGCTTCATTTTTCATTTTGGGCTCATGGACATTATCAATAATAAAGCTATTCAAAGGTAATTATTCAAAATTAATTTTTGATAATGGTAATTCTACAAGAGTTATTATTCTAGGCGTTTTTGTTGGTCCGATTTTTCTTCTTTTTGTTTCAATCTTAGACTCTTTTATTTTTAGTAGTATCTCTCTAATTGGAATTATTGTACAATTATTAATAGGAATTTTTCTTATATACTTACAGCATAAAAAAACAAATGAATTTAAAACATCATTTATTAAAAATTTTATTCTATCAATTATTATGTTTACGCAGCTTTCAATTGTTTTAGCGATAAGAGAATTACAAAATATGAATTTTATGGAAATTAATTATTCTCTTAATTTATTTGTTGCCACAATCATAATTTCTTATTCAATTTCAATAAATATTTATTATAAAGTTAGTCTTAAACTTAAAAACACAATATTAGAAAACTCTGCGACTTTATCAATTGTTGTGGCGACATCAGTTATAGCAATTATGAACACAATCAGAGTTTTTGAAATTTTTGATATATTTCCAGCTGATGAATTTTTAATTTTTATATCTTTAATATTTGTTCTTCCGCAAATTTTTTCAATTTCTCTAAATTTATATATTATTTCTTCTAAAAAAGAAAGAAGGATTTTATGAAGATAGAAAAGATTATTAAGAAATTAAATAAGACTATAAACGTTAATGAAATATTTTCTTCATACAATGAATTAAAGGACGATGTTAACACAATTATTTTGGAAAATATGTCTATAGATTTTATGGTCCAAAATAACTCTTCCCATAACGAATTTTTAGATGGAATTCGTTCTATTAGAGTAGATTTAATTTCTAGAAAAAAATTATGATTAGGAGATTTTTCAATAATCTTCAAAAATATATCTGGTATTTTATATCCTCAATTGTCTAGTGATGACAAAAAAAATATGATAATTTCCAAATTCTTTAATAATAAAGAAAAAGATGATTGATTTAGAGAAGAATTGTTAAGGAAAATAAAAATGGGAATTAATGTTATTTTAATTCCGGGTTTAATGATTTCATTGCAGGGTGATGAAATAAAAATTTTTTTCAATGAACAATTTTACAAGAGAGGCATGTAATGTCTGAATTTAAAATTAATAAAAAATTAGCAACTATGAATAAAATTAATGATATTATTTCAGTTTCTAAATTAAAAGTTTTAGACAAAATATCTAAAATAAAAAGATCATCCATTCATAGTTTGCAAATTGCAACCTTATCAATAGAAGTATTTAAAATTGCTAATATAATGTATGGCTTTGAATCAGAGATTTATAAAAATAATTTCAACACAAAGAAAAATATTAATATTGTTTTTCTTGAGCAAAAAATGACACTTTCAAATAGTTTTGAAAGAACTTTAAGTTTATTTAAAAAAAATAAGAGAAAAAATGATTTAAATCTTGTTGTCTGTGATTTTGACATTGATATTCCGGAATTAAATGGCTCAACATTTTTAAAATCAAGTGATATAGCAAATGTTTCATATGAAATAATTTTTAGATATGTATCAAAAAAATATGAAAGAGTTAATGTTTTTTCTTCGATATCAGAAGAGTTTATAACAATTTTGCCAATGAGTGAATTTAAAATGGAAAATAATTTAATTAAAAAAATAAGTGTTTCAACAAATTTTTATCCATCAATTGAAAAAATAATTGAGCAATCATTTATTGATTATGTTTCTAGTTTACTAAAATATTTTTATATAAATGGGAAATATTATGAATTAAAAAATACTTTATTAAAACACGAATCTTCAATTGAAAGTCTTGATAAAAAAATTGATGAACTTAAAAAAGATATTAATAAAATGAGACAAAGCAAAATAACAGAAGAAATATTATTAAGTTTTAGAGAGGTTAGAGATGATTAGGATATTTTTAGATGATGAAACAATATTTATTGATGCTCCAATAAAAATAGCTCTATCGAAAAAATTTTTAAACATTAAATCTAATTCAATGCTTAAATCTCAGGCAATAATTTTAAAAATTGGCGATCAATTTTATTTAGCTACAAAGGTAACTATTATTAAATTAAATAAAGAAACTGATATTTATATTGAGGGTGAATATAGTCTTTTAAAATCAACAAATAAAAAAGAAATAAAAACTAATTTAAAAAAAATTATACAATTGAATAATTTTTATGAAAGAAAATTTGAAATTGGCTTGAAACCAGAGGAAATGGAAAATTATGTAAATATAAAAATGATTTTTGCAAAATATAATCTCTTAAGAATACATAATTTATCCCCTATAGAAGAGAGGCGTGATGAATAGTCTTTTAAAATTAGGGACAATTATTGCATCTGTTATTCCGAATCAACATGTATCGATTAATTTAAATTCATCAAACATCATTTTAGATGAAACAGATACCGATTTGAGAATAAATTTATCTAATTATATCTTCAAAATGTCGCGTGGAATGGTTTCTCAGGAAGAAGCTAATAATATTGCAAATTCATTTTCAAATGAGCAATTAAAAAATTTTAAAAATGTAAATCCAAATTCAAGTGAATTTGATAATCAAGCTAGAAGCTTTTTATTTAATAATAGTAAATTAACTAATACATCAAATTTATCAAATAGAGAAAAATTTGCTTTAAATTTATTGCCATCTATAGCACAATCTGAAATTGATATTAACACTATAAATTCAATAAAAAATGAAATTAGGAAAACAAATCCCAATGCTGATTTAAGTGCATTTGATGATCATATTAGCGATATTGAAAAAACCTTAGATTCATTTACCAATAATTTACCAAATTTAAATAATTTAAATTTTAATAACTATGCCAATCTTTTTAGAAACCTACTAGCGGCAGATAATATAATAAATAATAGAAATAATTATTTGGATTTATTGAATAATGAAAAAATTAAACAACTTATTAATAAAGACTTTTCAGATATTGATTCAAAATTAATTGATAGTGCATTAATTAATGGAAATTTTGGAAAAATTTTACCAATTGTTGATACCTTTAAAAATTTAGAAACCTATCAAAAAATAATTATTATTATTTCGGGAATCTTTATATTTATTATTGGGTCATTATTATTGCTATTATTTATTAGATATATCAAAAATAAAAATCTTAAAACTTCAAAAGGAATGAAAATATTAACTGGAATTTTATCCATAACAATGATAACGATGTCAATAGGACTTATAATATTGGCAATAGTGGGGGGAGGAATATAATGAAAATAATATCTATTAAAGATTCAATCATAACAATTCAAGGAGAAAATGGCCACTACTTAAATCAGAGAGTCATTTTTGAAAATAATATTGAGGGAAATGTTATTAAAGCATCTTCTGAAAAAACACTTGTTCTTGTTGATGAATCTAAAAGAATTAATATTAATTCAAAATATAAAATTTATAAAGGAGAAAGAACCTTTAGTTTTAATACCAATTTATTTGGAAAAATTTCTGATATTTTTGGAAATATTCTTTTTTCTGAAAAAAAGGAAATTAAAGGAATCAATTATCCGCAAGTAAAATTAGATTCAAAAGCTCCGATTTTTAGTGAAAGAAGTCCTGTTAATCAACCATTAGAAACTGGTATTTTTCCAATAGATACTTTGATTCCCATTGGACTTGGACAGCGTGAATTAATAATTGGAGACAGAGATACTGGAAAAACATCAATTGCTCTTTCAACAATAATAAATAACAAAAATAAAAATTTAAAAGTAATATATGTTTCAATCGGTCAAAAGCAAAGTTCAATAAATAAAATTTATAAAATTTTAACCGATCATAACGCGATGAAAAACGTTGCTTTAATTATGGCAAAGCCTGAATTGAAGCTTTCGCAATATCTCTCTCCATATGTTGGAATGGCATATGCTGAATCTTTAAGAATGAAAAACGAAGACATTTTGATTGTTTTTGACGACCTTTCTAAACATGCGAATATATACCGAGAAATGTCTTTAAACATCGATAAACCAGGCGGAAGAGAAGCCTACCCTTCAGATTTATTTTATGCACATTCTAAATTACTAGAAAAATCAGGTAAATTCATCAAAAAAATTGGAGGAGGGTCTATTACTGCTTTACCAATTTCAGAAACGATAGATAGTGATTTTTCAACGTTATTATCAACTAATCTTATTTCAATTACAGATGGACAAATTGTTTTAGATTCTTCTCTTGCTAAAGATGGTAGTTATCCCGCTATAAATATTGGAAAATCCGTTTCAAGAACTGGTTCGACAGTACAAAATGAAAGAATAAAAGAAATTTCAAAAGATCTTTCTACTATATATGCAAAATATATTGATGCAAGAAAATATGATTTAATTTCTCTAGAAATAACAAAGGAAATAAAAAATATTTTGGCAAAAGGTGAAATTTTGATGAATTCATTTAAAAAACTTGGATATGAAGGAACTCCAATTAATGATATGTACTTAATTTCTAAAATTATTAGTTGGAATATTATAAATGATTCAAATATTGATATTAAGAAATTATTGTTTATAGCATCAAATGATAAAACGGGGAAAATTTTATTAAGCAATTTTTATAAAAGTAAAAATAAAAATATTTACAAAGAATTTTTTAGAGATTATTTAAGTTCCCTTTTAGGTAAGGAAAATAAATATAAAGCAAGAAAAACACCATTAGAAATGGAAGTGAAAAATGGCTAAAATCATCGAAATTCAAACAGATATAGTAATAATAGAATTTAGTAAAGATTTACCATTAATTGGTAGAGTCTTGAAAACAAAAATGAACTCAACTTTTATTGTTGAAAAAATAATTAGTAGTAAAAAAATCGCAGCAATAGTTATTAATGCCATGGAAACGCTATCAGTAGGAACTGCTGTTGTTGATACAAAAAAAACAATCCAAGGACCATATGGCGAAAATATATTTGGTCATGTTTTTAATTCATTAGGCGAAATATTATCAAAAGACAAATTGAAAATAAAATTGAAAGAAAGAGATGAGAATCCTCCAAAAAATTTTAAAACTCAAAGAAAGCAAATTATAACTGGAATTAAGGCTATTGATTTCTTGACTCCTGTTTTTGAAGGAAGTAAATTGGGTGTTTTTGGTGGAGCTGGAGTTGGTAAGACAGTTGTAATAAAAGAAATAATTTTTAATACTTCACAAAAATCACAGTCAAAATCTATTTTTGTAGGAATTGGCGAAAGATC
The DNA here is from genome assembly GCA_013215685.1 of Mycoplasmatales bacterium. Lineage (GTDB taxonomy): Bacteria > Bacillota_I > Bacilli_A > Mycoplasmatales > Metamycoplasmataceae > DT-68. Next base: position 19,635 of record JABSQU010000013.1, read on the forward strand.
TAGAGAAGGAGAAGAGCTTTTTAGAGAATTAAAAGAATCCAACTTATTGGAAAAAACAGTTTTATTTTTTGCTGGAATGAACGAATATGCAGGAGCGAGATTTAATGTACTAAAATCAGCTTTAATTACTGCTGAAGATATTAGAGATAATATGAGTAAAAATGTTGTAATGTTTATTGATAATATTTATAGATATGTTCAAGCAGGTTCTGAAGTTTCTGCTTCCTTGGGTAGAAGGCCATCATCAGTTGGATATCAATCAACACTTTTATCAGAAGTTGCAGAAGTTCAAGAAAGAATTTCTTCAACCGACAAACATTCAATTACTGCATTTCAATCTGTATATGTTTCTGCTGACGATATCACTGACCCGGCTGCTGTTGCAATATTTAGCCATTTAGATGGATCAATTGTTTTGGATAGGAATATTGCTGCTGAAAATATATATCCTGCAATTTCAATTACAGAATCAACCTCATCTAATGCAAACATAGATATGGTAGGAGAAAGGCATTATAATGCTTTAAAAAGAACTATATATACAGTAAAAAGAGCTGAGGAACTTGAAGATATAATCTCCATTTTAGGTTTTGAAGAGCTTTCAAATGAAGATAAGGAATTAGTCAAAATTGCAAGACAATTAAAAAATTATTTTACTCAAAATTTCTTTGTTGCTGAAAATTTTACACAAAAAAAAGGATCTTATATTCCTTTATCACAAACTATTAAAGAAATTGAATCGATTTTAGAAAAAAAATATTTAGATATTAATCCATCAAAATTTCTTTATATCAATAAACTAGAAGATATTTCTTAAATTTATTCATTAATAAAATTTTTACCCTTTTGAACTTCAAATTTAGAAAGACCTTTATATCCATTTTGACGATGAGCTTCATAAACTAAAAGCATTACTGTTGTTGATAAATTAAGAGACCTTTCTTCTGCAATCATTGGAATCCTAAGTGTCGTTTCCAGTGATTTTTTCATAATTTCCTTTGGTATTCCAGTTGACTCTCTTCCAAACATTAATCATATTTCGCCATCATTTTCAATATCTTCTTTAAAAGGTGCATCTGAATAAGTATTTTGCGCATATCTTGTTATATAATAAATTTTTTTATCTCCATATAATTTTAAGAAATCATTATAGGAAGAATGAATTTCGTGGGGAATATCTGAAAGGAGTCTTCCTGCAGCAGCTCTTTTTAATCATTTTGGATGCAAGTCAAATGATATTGGTTTAATTATATGGAGCTTTGAGCCAGTTGCCAAAGTTGTTCTAATTATATTGCCTGTGTTATTAGGTATTTCAGGTTGGTATAAAATTATATTAATCATTAACTAATTATAAATTAAAGAATTAAAATCCAAAATTATTTTAAAGCTCTTTATTGATCTAAAATTTTCTTTGTTGTCTTAAAGGACAATTTTGCAACATTGTATAAATTTTCTTTTCCATGTTTTTTTATAAATTCCTTTGCAAAATTTTCAACAATTAAATTTGTCCCTAACGGAAAAATCATTTCTCATTTTTTATTTTGTTTTTCCATAAATTTAACAAAATATGCTCTTGCTACAATTGAAGCAGCAGCAACTGCAACATGCTCCATTTCGCCTTTTGTTATGTAAATTGTTTGACTTTCTCAATCTTTTATATTCTCTTCTTTTGATATTTTTTTTCTATATTTATCCAATGAAGAATCATTTGAAAATGCATCTAAAATAACAATATCAATATTATCAACTCTATTTTCTATTGATTTAATAGCCTGCATGTGTAAGTACATTTTCAACTCATTTGCATTATATTTTTTTGTTAAAAAATTATATTGACTTTGCGACATTATTCTTATTGATGATTTGATCATTGGTTTAATTTTTTCAAATAACTCTAAAATTTTTGAATCAGTAATTTTTTTTGAATCAGTAATTCCTAAATTAATCATTTTTCTAACATTTACAGCCGGAACAAAAACTGCTGCTGAAATAAGAGGAGTTAAATAATCTCCTACTCCAGTTTCATCAGCCCCTACAATGTTTTTGTTCACGTATATGTTTTTCATGTAAAAATTATATAATATCTAAAAATTTTAAAAATAATTTATTTAGGTGTTTTTTGTATAGTCATGAATGAAATACTTTTTCCATTTTTGGAAATCCCTAATGATTCAACCATATAATTAGTAGCTTTTAATCATTCATTTATTTTTTCGTTAGTTATTAAATTTAAACTATTTACAATATCCAGTAAATAATTATTTTTTTCAAAATTAATTTTATTAATATATTGATAACTTCCATTTTTATTCATAAAAATAAAATCTCCGGATCCAGCATTTATTTGTGTGAAACCTATTTCTATATTTTCATATTTAACTTGATTTAATTCATCTGAAATGTATTCTCTATTTAAAACATAAATTCCATTGCTATCATTTATACTTTTTATTTTAAAAGTATCAATTCATGAAGTATTTTTTTCTATATTTTGCCAAGATGCTTTAAATTCATCACCAACTTTTACATTTTCATATGTGACAAATTTGTAAGGCACAAGCGATTTATTACCATCTGTATCATTTACTTTAATAAGTTTTTCTTTTCCGGTAGCAATTTTTATGTTTTCTTGTGATGAAGTTGAGCATCCCATAGTGAAAAATATAGGTGTTGCCATTATTCCAATGATGATTGATTTATTAATGTATTTTTTCATTTATTCCTATCATATTTTGAGGTTTATATTAATAATTATATATTAAATCTTCTCTAAAATGATTTAATTATTTTATAATTAAATCTATGAAAATATTTGAATTTTATCAGTATAAAAGATAAAAATACTAATAATTAATTTTTTAATTATAAGATATTGATGATAATAGGGTATCAATTTTCATATATTCATACTATTAAATCAGCTTGTTTATTAACCTAATATTTTTTTTATATATTATAATGATATTGATATTAAGTTTCAGTATATAACTAATATTTAAAAATGATATTGACAAAATATTCTTGTTTTGACTAAAAATGTTCTCAAATGTTTGGAATTAACAAGATAACAATGGAAGGAATTAAAAATGAATAAAAAAAATAAAATTGCACTAATTTCAATAGGGAGTTTGGCTGTCGTGTCATCAACTATTGCAACTGCTATATATTTTTCGATTAATAGTAATGGCTCATCAGAAAAAACTAAGGATAAAGGAGGAGGGTCTCATATTGGAGATGACGATAAAGACAAAGATAAAGACCAAAGTGGAGGAAATTCTGAATCTATAGATAGCTTTTTATCATTAATTGGACCTCTTTTAGATCATGATGAGAGCAAGACTCAAACTATTAAATTAGATGCGACCTTAGACTTATTACCTGATGAATTAAAAACAAAAATTCAAAATGGAAATTTATTTTCATTAACAGAAGATGATTTAAAAGGTTCTATTGAATCATTTCAATCAATTTTTAGTTTAAATTTTGATAATGAAGAAATTGAGAAATATATTGAGTTATTTTATAAAATAATGAAAAATGGGTTTAGCACATTAAATAATCAAGATATTGATAATCTTATTGCTTTTCTTCCTGAAAATATGAAAGGCTATGTTCAATCATTAAAAATACTTTGAAATAAAAAATTAAAGGATGTGTTACCTGAAGAAATTGATAAAATTATTAATGATTTATTCCCTCTACTTTCAAAATCTTTAAAATTAGACCAAAATGACACTAAAGCGCAAGAAGTTAAATCTATTATTAATAAGTTTTTATATGGATGAAAAAATGGAACTAAAGAAGAATTTAAAAAAGGACTAGAAACTCTTTTCCCTGATATTAAAAATATTAATATTGACAAAAGTGTGTCTTTGTTAGGTAGAATTAAATTTAATTCAGATACAATAGCAGACTTGTTGTACAATGGGAAAATGGAAATACTAGAAGGACCAGCAAGCGTTTTACTTCCTGACAATACTAAATTTTTAGTAGCAGTTAAAAATGTTAACAGAAATGGAATTTTAAATTCAAGTGAGGATTTAAAAATAGTAAAAGATTATTTAAATTCAATTTTTGCTTATGTAAAATTGAATAAACCAATTCTTGAAGAATTTGCTCCAAATCAAAAAAGTGATATGAACAAAATCATCGAAACAATAGATCTTATATTGAACAAAAATGATTTTGTTGAATTATTAGAATATTTACAAAATAATGCAGTAAAAGATTTTGATAAATATCATTTCTTTGAAATTTCTAGATTTTTAATGGGAATGTTTGACATACATGGATTTAAAACAGAATTTAAAAATGTTGAACAAAATGAAATGATTAAATTCTTTTGAAAATTATTTAAAAATCCTACAACTTTAAACAAAACTGATTTACTAATTTTTGAGGGGTTTTTATTTAATAGCCCATCATTAAAAAGCATTATAGAAAAAATTAATAATGTAAATGAATTTAAAAGAGACAATTTCCTTCTACTCTTACAAAAACTATTTTTTGAATGAAGTGATAATTCGTATTATAAAAATATAATAGTTAATGAATTTAATCAAATTCATTTAACTGATTTAACAAAAATAAAACGGCCAAAAGTAGAAAGTTATAAATATGATAATAGATTAAATGAATTAGTTAACGAATTCAATGAAATTAAAACTAAA
>JABSQU010000014.1 GCA_013215685.1 Mycoplasmatales bacterium
ATCTAAATTTAAGTCCATCATTTTCTTTGTTCTCGGATGCAAAGGCAAAACAATACAAGTATTATCAATTTCTGCAATCTGAACCAAAGAATTAAAAATATCATTTAAAAAAATAGATAATTCAAATGGAAAATTAAATATAAAAGATGGATATATTAAATCAAAATCAACAACTGATTATTATGGAGTATCTGATGGAAAATTTTATTCTTTTGAAGCAAAAAGTACAAATTCACATTCATTCCCAATTTCAAACATAAAAAAACACCAATTAGATTATCTTTATAAAATAAAGAAAAATGGTGGCAAAGCTTTTTTTATAATATATTTTAGTAAATATAATAAATTTTTTATTATCTTCCCAGAAACTATCAGTAATTTAATTAAAAAATCACTAAGTATTGAAATAGCCTTTAAAGAAGGAATTGAAATTGATTTAGTTTATCCGGGAATATTAGATTTTTTAGTTATTTAAAAACAACCCATATAGGCTGTTTTATAAATTTTACTAAGCTACTAAATCTTTAAATGTTTTGGATGCTTTAAATTTTGGCGCATTTTTAGCTTTAATGTGAATTGGTTCCTTTGTAGAAGGATTAATTCCTGTTCTTGCAGCTCTTGAAACTCTTTCGAATGTTCCAAGCCCCACTACTGCAACTTTAGTTCCTTTTTTAACATTTGAAACAACTGTTTCAACTAGAGCGTTAAGAGCTCTTTCTGCATCTGCTTTAGATAAGTTAGCTTTTACTGAAATTGATTCTACTAATTCTGATTTATTCATTTTTTTCTCCTTAATTTATTTTATATATTGAAATTATACATAAAAATAGGAAATTATTCTGAAAATGGCTTTCTTTTTCATAATAATTCAATCGCTGAATTGACATCTTTATTTTCAAAAATGATTTCATGTAGACAATTAACAATTGGTAAATCGATTTTTTTCTCTAAAGATATATCATTAATCACTTTTAAGGCATAAATTCCCTCAACAGTAATGTTAGGGTCTTTTTCAGCAACGCCCTTCTTAGCTAGCGATATTCCGTAGTTATAATTTCTTGAGAGTTTAGAGGTTGCAGTAACAATAAGGTCTCCTATTCCGGTAAGCCCCATAATGGTTTTGCTTTCTCCTCCCATAATCTCATTAAATCTAAGCATTTCCGCAATTCCTCTTGTAAGAAGAGCTGCTCTTGTGTTTATTCCGTATCCAAGTCCAAAAGATATTCCAGAAGCAATTGCTAAAACATTTTTATATGCTGCTCCAACTTCAGCTCCTTTTACTTCTGTTTGAATATAAGTTCTGAAGTAATCATTATTAAAGAGTTTTTGAACTTCTAATAATATTTTTTTATCGGTATCAACTACTGAAACGGCCGTAGGCATTCCAAGAACAATTTCTTCAGCATGAGATGGCCCAATCAGAGAAACCACTCCTTTTATTAATTTATTATCTTTTGTTTTTTCTTTAATACCTGCATGAAGCGAAATTTTTGTTTTAGGAAAAAATCCTTTTGCAACGTTAATAAGTATAACTTCAGAATTTATATTATTAACAACGTTTTCAAGAACTATATCCATAAATTTTGATGGAACAGCCAATATAATATATTTAGCATCTTTTAAAGCTGATGAAATATTGTAATCAACATTAAATCGAGGAAGTTTTACTGATTCAGGAAAATATTTTGTATTTTTTCCTTCTTTTAAATCTTCCATCTCTTTTTTATCCACCCCATAAATGGTAATATCTTTATTTTGAGAATCATATATAACTTTTGAGACAGCTGTCCCCATTGCACCTGATCCTATAACTGTTATTTTATTTTTCATTAAATTCATCTCCTTTTGATTTTTTATTTCTAAACAATAAAATTATCGGTGTTCCTTCAAATCCAAAAAATTCTCTAAACTGATTTTCAATATATCTTTTGTATGAAAAATGCAAGAAATCTCTATTGTTAACAAATAATGTAAACGTTGGAACTTTATTATTTATTTGCTTTCCGAATTTTATTTGTAATCTTCCGCCATTAATTGAAGGTGAAGGTTGCATCATTTGTATATCCATTAAGACATCATTTACAACCCTTGTTTTAATTCTTACTTCTAAATTATTCATAACTGTAATAATTTTATCTAATAGTTTATTAATTCTTTGTTTTTTCATTGCTGATATGAAAACTATTGGGGCTCATGAAAGAAATTTAAACTTCTTTCTAATCATATCTTCATATTTTTTCATGGTCATAGTATTTTTATTCACTTTATCTCATTTATTTATTACAAATATTAAAGGCTTATTATTTTCGTGAGCAAATCCTGCTACAACGGCATCAAAATGAGACATTTCTCTTTCTGCATCAATAACTAAAAGAGTAAGTTCAGAATTTTCAATTGATTTTATAGCTCTTCCAAGTGCATAGTGGTCAACAGATTCAACTAATTTTGATTTTTTATTAATACCTGCTGTATCAATTAATGTGTATTCTTTATTATCAATTTTAATATCACTATTAACAGAATCTCTTGTAGTATTGGCAATTGGAGAAACAATTGACCTTTCATCATTGCTAAGAGCATTAAGTAATGAAGATTTTCCAGCATTTGGACGACCGATTATTGAAATTCTTGGTTTATTTTCTTTTTCTAATTCACTATTTTCAAAATATGAAGTTACTTTGTCTAATAAATCACCAATGCCTTCGCCATGAATTGCTGATATAGAAAAAACATCAAATCCTAAGCCTCAAATTGAAACATCAGTTTCTTTATTTCCCTCTAATTTGTTAGAAGCAATTATTACTGGCTTTTTTGTTCGTCTTAATATTTGAGTAATGTATTCATCATCACTAGTAAGTCCTTGTCTACCGTCAACAACAAATACAATTACATCAGCTTCTTCAATTGCTATTTTGGCCTGAATTTGAATTTGTTTTTGAAAAGGTTTATTCTCAATTTCAATTCCACCTGTATCTATTATGTTGAATTTTTTACCCTGTCAATCACTTTTATTATAAAGTCTATCTCTTGTAACACCCGCTTCATCATGAACAATAGCAGTTCTCCTGCCAATTAATTTATTAAATAAAGTGGATTTACCAACGTTAGGACGACCAACAATTGCAACTAAATTTCCCATAATATCTCCTATAATGTATCTTTTTCAATTATTTCGATTATTTCCTTGACTACATTTTCAATTGTCATTTCTGATGTATCAATTAAATGAGCGTCAGCAGTTTGATGAAGGGGATCTACTTCTCGCGTTCTATCTCTATGATCTCTTATTTTTATTTCTGAAAGTATTTTTTCATAATCTGTCGAAAAGCCTATTTTTGAATTTTGTTCCACGCGTCTTTTAGCTCTTATTTCCGCATCAGTATCTAAGAAGAATTTAAAATCCGCATCTGGCATAATTTTAAAAGTTGTGTCTCTTCCATCCATTATAACACCTTTACGTGAGGCTTCAAGCATTTGTATTTTTACTGCGTAATTTCTAACACTGGAATATGAAGCAATAACTGAAGAAGCTTGAGAAACGTTATCTGATCTTAATTCTGAATCCAATTTCACTCCATTAAGATCAACAATTTCATTCTCTAAAAGATTTATTTTTATATTCTGAATATTTTCTTTAACCTTGTCCTCATTTTGAATATTAATACCAAGTTCAATAAGTTTGAAAGCAAGAGCTCTATAAACTAATCCTGTATTAATGTATTTCAGATTATATTTTTTTGCAATTAATTTTGCAATGGTTGATTTTCCAGAACCTGAAGGGCCATCAATTGCTATTCTTATATTACTCATTTTTGCCTCCTAAATTTACTTTTCTCGTTTTATTCATTGTTAAATCTTTATTGTTAGAAATATTGACATATTTTGTTATATCATTCTCTCTCTTTAATTTTTCAATTATATCTTTTAAATCCCCAGAATCAAATTCAATTTTATCAATTGCGCTAAAAGAAGAATCATCAACATTTTCTATTTTTTCAATTTCTTCTAATAATGTATTTATATTTTCACTTGAAATATCATTTACTTTAGTGATATTTTTAACATCAGCTTTGAATTTTGAAAGCTTTGACGGATATTTATGATCATAATCCGGCAAAATTTTTAGTAGTCTCTTATGTAAGATATTCAGTTTCTCATTAGATCTTTTTACAGATTTTTGTAAAGAAATATTTTTTTCAATACTTTCTCGATATTTTTTCCAAAGACTCATTCTTGTATTCATATAAGAATTATAAAGAAAAAACTACACTTACCTACTATATAGTCAAGTTCCTGACATTGTAATCAAAGGATAGGCGATAGTTATTAGTATTACAGTTATAGTTGATGAAAGTCAATGTGAATTAAAATCTAAAAATGAGTAGACAGCGTCTTCATGTTTTGCTCCAAGTGAAAAATAAATAATTAATGATACAATAAATCAAAAAAGGGGAAAAGTTGAATTAAGTAATGCAGTTTTTAAAATTCCCATTTTATGATTTTTATCTATTTTTACTACAAGTGACTCAAAAATAAATGCTCCAATTGTTAAAATAGGAACAATCGCATGAGCAAGTACTGTTGATAGTAATGCAAATGGAACCATACTTGAAATATTTTTTCCAAGAAGAGTTCAATATACTAGGCCAGTAATTAATATATTAACTGTCATCATTACTTTGAATCTTTGAAAAATTATCGATTTTAAATTTACTTTATTTATCACTGAAAGTAGCGAAACAATAAAAACCATTATGTTTGATCAAAAAGTAAAATAAAATCATAAAATAAAGTGTTCTTTTCAGGGACTGTTTGCTCTTGCTCCAAGAACGGGGGTAGTATATGTGCTAATAATTATCATTAATGTGGCCAAAAATGCAAAAATGCTAACAGTTATTCAAGAGGCTCTTAGTTTTGAATTTATTTTATACCACCTAACATTGATGGATTAAACGATCCTTCTTTCATTGATTTGGCCATTTGCTTCATTTGTTTTGACATTCTTTCAAATTCATTAATAAGTGCATTATATTCTTGCGCACTTCTTCCAGAACCTTTAATTATTCTAACTTTTCTGCTTGCTGATTTCAACAATCTCGGATTTCTTCTTTCTTCCTGAGTCATTGAAGAAATTAATATTTCATAAAGAATTAATTTTGATTCAGAACTTTTTAATTTATCTTCAGATATTTTACCATTCATACCTGGAATTAATTTAATAATTTTGGACATTTTTCCCATTTTTTTCATTTGAGTTAATTGATCCATTAAATCATCTAAGTTGAAATTTCCGCTCATCATTCTATTCATTATTTTTTTGGATTTCTTTTCGTCAATAACTTCTTCTGCTTTTTCTATAAGAGATAAAACATCGCCCATTCCTAAAATTCTGTCCGCCATTCTTTCTGGATGGAATAAATCAAGAGCTGATATTTTCTCACCAGTTCCAATGAATTTTATTGGTATATTTAATAATTTTCTAATTGAAAGAGCTGCACCACCACGAGCATCTGAATCCATTTTAGTAATTACTGTTCCAGTTATAGATAATCTTTCATTAAAAGTTGAAGCAACATTAATAACATCTTGACCAGAAAGAGCATCTGCAACAAAAAGAATTTCATGAGGTTTAGCAATTTTTTTAATATCCACAAGTTCTTTCATTAATTCTTCATTAATTGACAATCTACCCGCTGTATCAATTATTACTAAATCATAGTTTTCTGTTTTAGCCTTTTTTAGTGCCTCTTTAACAATATCTCTTGGATCAGCATTATTTCCTTTTGAAAATACATCAATTTTTAGTTGTTTACCTAGAACGATTAACTGATCTATGGCTGCGGGTCTATAAACATCAGCAGCAACTAATAATGGTTTAGTCTTCCCTTCCTTTTTAGTTAAATATTTAACAATTTTTGCAGAAGTTGTTGTTTTACCAGAACCTTGTAGTCCTGTCATCATGATAATTGATGGATTACCTGAAATTTTTACTTCTTTGGTTTTTCCACCTAAAACATCAACTAATTCATCTTTAACAATTTTTATCATTTGTTGTGATGGATTTAGCTTACCTATTATTTCTGAACCAATTACTTTCTCTTTAACAGATTTAATAAATTGCTTTACAACAATTAAATTAACGTCCGCTTCAAGAAGCGCCATTTTAATTTCTCTTGTAACTCTTAGAATATCTTCTTCAGATAATACTCTTTTGGACTTTACTTTAGCCATTGACTTTTGAAGTCTTTTTCCTAAAAAATCTAACATATCATAATTATAAAGAAAATTACCTATCATTTGGAATAGATTTCAATTGATTTCTTATTTTTTTGTAGTCAGGTATGATACTTTCTACAATTTTTCAAAAATTTGATGAATGATTTGGTTCAAGCGTATGAGCCAATTCATGGACAATGACATAATCAATTACATCATTATCATAATGTGCTAATCTAGAAGAAAAAGATATTCTTCTCTTAGAAATAATGTTCGTTCCTCATGCTGAAGTTTTATATCTAATTTTTATATCATGAGAATCAAGAAATAATTTCTTTTCATAAATGTTAATATTTTTTTTAAGATAATCTTCTAAAGTCTTTTTTAAAAGAGATTTTATTATGAAAATAACTTCTTCTTCATCTCCTGTTTTCGTATTTAAATATAAATTGTTTTCAATTTCTTTAAATGATAATTTTTTAAAGCCTGTCAAAACAATAAATTGCCTTTTCTTTCCTTTTAAATAAATAAAGTTTTCTTGAATTGAGAATAATTTGTTTTTCTTTTCTTTATCTAAATATTTTGAAAATTTTCCAATATTTTCAGAAACAAATTTTTCTATTAATTTTAAATTTACTCCTTTTGGTGCGCTAACCACTATATCGTCATTTTTAATTTTAAGATAAATATTTTTATTGGTAGTTCATTCAATTTTTACACGAACAATTTTTTTATTTACATAAAAGCTTAATATATCCATTTAATAATTATAGACAAGAAATAAAAAACTCCAATTATGGAGTTAATATTATTTATATGAAATAGATTTCATTTCTTTTGAACCGAAGTTTAATACAAATTCTTCTAATAAGTCAATAGCAGCTTTAATATCTGTTAATGATGCCATCCCAATTGGTGAGTGAAGATATCTTTGAGGTATTGATAAGGCAATTGTTGGAACACCACCTTTTCCAAATTGTAAATTAGCAGCATCGGTTCCACCACCTTGAGCAACAAATTTATAGACAGGAATTTTCTTTTTCTTAGCCAATTTATAAATATAATCAACTAATTTAGGATCCATCATTGTTCCTCCATCTTTTATTCTAATAGCAATTCCATTTCCTAATTTTTGAATTCCTTTAATAGCATTAGGTGTATCATGAGATGCACATGTATCAATAGCAATCGCAACGTCAGGCTCAATTGCAGAAACTGATGTTCTAGCTCCTCTTGTTCCAACTTCTTCTTGAACTGTTCCAACAACATATAAATCATTTGGATTTTTCTTACCTTTAAGTCTTTGAACTAGTTGATCAATTACAGTAATACCAGCTCTATTATCCATTGATTTTCCAGCAACAAAATCAGGATTTGCTTTCAATTGCATTGATTGTCCACTCATTTGAACTCTATCTCCAGGTTCGATTCCTAATTTTTCCGCTTCTTTTAAGGATTTTAATCCTATATCTAAATATAGTTCTTTTAATAATGGAGCATTTTTAAATTGTGAATCTGTCATGATATGAATAGAAGTATGTCCAAATACTCCAGAATATCTTTTTCCTTTTGATGACATTAAAATTCCTTCTGTTCCAATTACGGTTGCGGGTCAAACTCCTCCAACCATTGAAAGTAGTATCATTCCTTTTGGTGTAACTTCTCTAACTAAAAAACCAACTTCATCCATGTGAGCTGCAATTTGAATTTTAGGTCCTTTAGGATCTCCTTTTTTATTCATAATTAAAGATCCCATTCCATCTCTTGAATATTTAAAACCTGATTTTTCAGTGTTTTTCTTTAATGCCTCAACAACGTCATCTTCATATCTTGACATTCCTTCTATTTCCATATATGATTTTAAAATCTTATAAATTTCATTTTTGTTTTTTGCTATAGCCAAATTGGCCTCCTTATAATTCTATTAAGCCAATTATATACTCATTTATTTATTTATTCATTAAATTTTTTTGGTGGGTCTACTTTAAATTCAAGCTTTTTCTTAGTTTTTGGATGAGTGAATTCCAATTTATATGCGTGTAATCTTTGTCCAAAATCATCAATTTTTTTACCGTAAATTGGATCTCCAATTAGAGGGTGTTTTAAATAAGCCATGTGAACTCTTATTTGATGTGTTCTTCCAGTTTCTAAATTACACTTAACTAAAGTTCTTTTTTCTAATACTTTTTTAACAAATACATGAGTAACGGCATTTTTTGAATTAATTTTTGTAACTGCCATCTTTTGTCTGTTTTTATTATCTCTTCCAATTGGTAAATTTATATGAGTTATTTTATTTGGAACCCTTCCTTCAACTCATGCTAAATATTCTCTATTTATTTTATGATCTTTTAATTCATTTGACAAAAATATGTGAGATTGATTATTTTTTGCAACAACTAATAGTCCAGATGTATCTTTATCAATTCTATGAACAATACCTGGTCTGGTTGTTCCATTAATATTTGATAATTTTTTAAATCTATATAAAAGTGCATTTACTAAAGTTCCACTATGATGTCCAGGAGCAGGATGAACAACCATGCCTGATGGTTTATTTATAACTAAAATGTCTTCATCTTCATAAACAACATCAACAGGTATATTTTCTGGAATTGCATTTATTTCTTTTTCAATAATATCTGTGACTAAAATTTCATTTCCTTCATAAACTGTAAAGTTAGCCTTTCTGACAGAAATCCCATCAACAAAAACAGCATGAGACTCAATTAATTTTTTAATGTCTGATCTAGAAAAATCAGAATTTGCTGCAACATATTTATCAATTCTTTCTTTATTTTTAACTTTTATAAGTTTTTTAAATTCTGACATATTTCAATTATAAATAAAATAAAAAGACCTTGGTCTTTTAATTACAATTTTAATTTTTTCTTTTTTCAATTCTCTTTTTGTTTCAGTCATGAATTGCTTCAATTCTTTCTTCAAGAGGTTTGTGTTTTTTGTCCAATCTTCTCATCGTAAATATAGCTAAAGTTATAAGAATTAGCGATGTTACAAATGCAAGGAATGGATAGAATCATCAGAATAAAAATTCATCTGTGAATATTCCATTAGTTCCTACAAGATTTTCTCCAATATCACCCGGATGATCTACAGCTATATTAGCAAAGATAAATAATATTGGAATCAATAATATTAATCCTCTTAGTGAAGAAGCAAATATATTTAGAAAAACTCTGTCAGTTGATCCAAATAAGGACATTGCTCCAAGTGATGGTCCAAAAAATAGTGCTGATGACATCATTATTCCATACATTTTTTGGGATTTGTCAAGAGTATTAAATATTGAATCATATTTGACGATTGTATCTCCAGTTATAGGATTAACTTTTGTTTCTAAAATTGTTCCTAATTGACTTGAGTAACTTGGTGGATTAGTTCCACTTTTATATGATATTTGAATGTTTGAATCTTCTATACCTAATAAATTTGTTAATGGCCTCATCAAACCTCAGGTTGAAACAACAAATATAAGAGTGGCTACAATTGTAGAATAAATAACTATATATATTGTTGTTTGTTTAACTTTTTTCATATTACCAGCACCATAATTGTATCCTGTTATAGGTGATCCAGCTTGTATAAATCCAAACATCATCGGAAAGAATAATCCAAATATAGGGAATACAGCACTCATAATAATTGACATTTTCATATTATCGCCATATATGTGTTCAGAAACATTTTGAATTTGTCTCATTTCAACTGTTTGAGTTATTGATTGTGCCATATTTCTCATGAATGGCGCTATTCCAACAAGAATAACACCAACAATTGTTATTCATTGAAATCCTTTTTTACCAAAAAGATTTCTGAAAGAAAATCTCGATGATTTAACTGTAAGCATAAAATAGATAAATATAAGTGCTGTAACAACATAGGAAATAAATGTGGCTCATGCTCCTCCATTAATACCCATTCCTAAAGGTCCCATGAATATATAATCAAATAATAAATTAAGTGATAGCGGAGCAACTGTTGCAAGTAAAACTATTTTATTTCTTGCTTCAGTTCTATATAAAGAAGACATTATTTGAGTAAAAATTTGAATTGGGAAGGCCATAATTATAATTCACACATATTTATATCCTTCATCAGCAATTAATTGTGACATTTGAGCATTTCCATCAAATTGAGATTTCATTCAAGGTTTAGCTGCAAAAAATAAAATTGGCATTAATATAACTGATAATCCAAGAGCAAATTGCATAGCAGTTTTCATAGTTCTTAATGCTCTATCTTCTTTTTTTGCTCCAATGTTAATTGAAACACGCCTTGATAATCCAACTCCAAATAACATTGCAACAGCGAACATGAATGTTGTTATAGGCGTCACTCCAGACATAAATAGACGAACTTGATCTTTACCTGAAAAACCTGCACTTACAGTTGAATAGCTATCATTTGCAAAATTTATTGATAAGACATTATCGATGAATGTATACATACCAAATACAAGCATCATTATCATTGATGGAATTGACATAATCAATAATGATTTTCATACGGGAGTATCTTTGAAAAATTTCTCTTCTCTAGATTTTTTATCTACTTTTTTGATTTTATCCATAATCGGCCTCCGTGATTCTTTCTAAGATTTTATTACATTTTTTTGTTATTTTAATTTCTTGTATTCTTCTATCCCCTTGGCTGGCTTCCTTAATAATTAAGCCTTTTTCTACTAATTCTTTAATTGAAGTGGCAATTTTAACTTTTAATATCGTTAATTCCTTTTCACTTAAATCATTTTCTTCTCTTTTATAATCAATTATTTCTTTAATTGTTTTAAATCTTTTTATTTTTATTGAAACTAGGACAAAAAATGACGGACCAGACAAGTCATACTCTCTTCTTATAATTGATTTCATCTTAAGTAAATCTTCCATTACTTTTATTGCTGCCTCTATTTTCACAGAATTATTATAACAAAAGTTAAAAAAAAATAACTAAAAAATATATATTAATTATTTTATTATCAATTGATAATATCCCTTCATTATATTAGAAAAAATTTGTTGTGCATAAATATGATATTCAATTAATTTTTCTCTTTCCTTAGAATCAATATTTACTCCTTCTACCAAAATAGAAAGGTCGGGCAAAATGTCTCTAAATTGTATTTCTAATTCTTTTTTTGATTTTAAATAATATTGTGCCAAATTTGAAAATTCTGATGATTCTAAATGCTTAAGAAGTCTAGGAGGCATAGGAACCATTCTAGTTGAAACGGCATCAATTGAATATTCCGAGTAAGTAAAATTTATGGTTTCTTTTAATTTTATTATTACTTTTTTGTTTGCTGTACTAGTTTTTTTTGATAAAGTAAAAAAGTATTTTTGCGCTTCTTCAGAGACAATTTGATCAGAAATGATTTCTTTTAATTTGTTGTTAGCACGTGAGGAATTTATTGATGCTACAATACCAAAAAATATTCCAGCAACAGCTAGAAGTAGGGAAAAAGTTCATAATAATATATTGATAATGTCCATAATATATATAATATCAAAAGTTATTTTAAAATAAAAAACTCGCGTTTGAGTTTTTTATTTAACGACTGATTCTGTTATTTTTTCATTTTCAACAACTAGAAACTTATCTCCTGGCTTGCCACCGAATTTTTCAATTGTTTCGATAGCTAATAATGGATTGTTTTTATATTTTTTAAATTTTTCTGTATCCATTTCCATTCATACAGAAGATGTTATTCCAAATTGTGTAGTTTGCTTTTCATCATTAGTTACACCTAAAATATTAGTATTTGGTCTAAATTTTGCAATTTCTGAAAGCAATTTCCCGGTTCTTGACAATACGACAGCAAATCTATATTCACCTGATTGTGCTTTAAGAGTAACAGTTTTTGCAATTTTTTCTCTTTCGTTTTTTGGTTCTGGAAGATTTTTTATGTAATCAGAATAATAAACTTTATTATAAAATTCTTTTTCTGCTCTAGCATTAATGATGGACATAACTCTAACTGTTTCAAGAGGATATTCACCAGCAGCTGATTCACCAGAAAGCATTGTTGCGTCAGCCCCTAATTCAGTAGCAGTGTAAACATCTGTTACTTCTGCTCTTGTTGGATGAGGGTTGTTTTCCATTGAATCTAACATTTGTGTTGCTACTATAACTGGTTTACCAATTTCTCTCATTTTTCTTATCATCATTTTTTGTGCAACTGGAACATCATAATAAGGAATTTCAAGTCCTAAGTCTCCACGGGCAATCATTACTCCGTCGGTAACTTCAGCAATTTCATCAAAATGATCCACGGCATACTGTGATTCAATTTTTGAAAAAATTTGAATGTGTTCAGCATTTTTTTCTTTAAGAATTTGTCTTATCTCTAAAACATCTTCTGGCGTATTTACAAAGGACGCTGCAATGAAATCAATTCCTTGATCTGCTCCGAATTTAATATCATTAATGTCTTTTTTTGCTAAAAATGGCATTGAAAATTTTGTTCCAGGTAAATTTACACGTTTATTTTCTTTAACAACATGATGATTTCTTGAAATTACTCTTACTATTCCTGGTTTAACTTCTAATACATCAAGTTGCAATTTACCATCATCCACTAAAACAATTTTTCCAGGTTTTAAATCTTGTGACATATCATATGCAACTGTCATTTCTCCCTGATCACATTCTTTATTTAAATATGAATCTCTGTCAGTAAATATAGTAACTTCTTGTCCTTCAGAAACTTTTTGTTTGCCCCCCTTAAATTTTCCTACTCTTATTTCAGGCCCTTTTGTATCAAGTAATATTGATAATGGAAGTCCTTGTTCTCTTCTTATTTCTTTTGCAAAAGCAATTCTTGCTCCTTGCTCTTGATGATCTCCATGAGAGAAATTTAATCTAATAGTTGTCATACCTGAGTAAAACAATTTTTCAAGCATTTCTTTTGATTCTGACGCTGGACCTATTGTTGCGATTAATTTTGATCTTTTATTTATATTCATTTTGTCTCCTTGTAATCGTAATACTATAATTTTATCATTTTAATATAAATTAAATTCTATTTTATTCTAAATAAAATAAAAAAACCAAACTAAGCTTGGTTTATTTTATTAATTTTTTCAGCTAATGCATACCTATTTTCTCTTGGAAGTGCTAAAGCTTCAAGTATAGGTGTTGAAGTAACTTTTCCTTTAAGGACACCAATTGCTAAACCAGAGTTTCCTTCAACAAGTTCATCAATTGCTTTTATCCCCATCAACGAAGCATTTATTCTTTCGAATGCAGTTGGAACTCCACCTCTTTGTAAATGTCCTAATGACATAGCCCTTGTACTTATTCCAGATTTTTCACTAACTTCCTTTTGAAGGATTTTAAGATCAGGAAAAATCATTTCAGAAATAATTACAATTGCAGATCGCTTACCTTTATTTTTGATTTGATCTACTATTACTTCAGAAATCTCGCTTGGTGTTTTTTTAAATTCATTAGTTACAACTAATTCTGCTCCGGTAGCAATGGCTGAAAATAATGCCAAATCTCCCGAACCATGTCCCATGACTTCGATTATTGCTGCTCTATTATGAGAATTCATTGTATCTCTAATTTTTCCAACACCATCAACAATTGTGTTTAAAGCTGTATCATAGCCAATTGTAAAATCTGATGATGTAATGTCGTTGTCAATTGTTCCTGGTAAAGCAATAGTTTTAACTCCTATTTCGTGAAGTAATTGTGCGCCTTGGTATGAACCATCTCCGCCAATAACAACTAAAGAATCTATTCCCAATTTATCTAATTGAGCTTTTGCTTCTTTTCTTATTTGTGGATCTTTAAATTCCGGAAATCTTGATGAATAAATGACCGTACCACCTCTAGAAATGGCACTATCAAGATCAATTTTTTCTGAATTTATAATATTCCCTGCATGAAGACCTTTGTATCCTTCTAAAACAAGAAATGTTTTAATTCCGTTTTGTTTTGCATGTTGAACGATTGCTCTGACTGCATTATTCATGCCTGGAGCATCACCTCCAGATGTTAATATAGCTACTTTTTTAATAATTTACCTCCATAAGATTGCAAAATTTATTTAGCAATTAGTAATATAATTTAATTATAAAGAAAATGAGGAAAGATGAAAAAATTTAATAGAATATTTATGATTGTAACTGATTCGCTCGGAATTGGTGATGATCCAAGAAGTAAGGAATTCGGAGATGAAGGAGCTAATACGCTTTTACATGTCTCACAAACAGGTTTGTTAAATATACCTACATGAAAAAAAATGGGAATTGCCTCAATAACAAATATAGATGGAATGAGCAAACCAAAAGAACAGTCAGCATATATGGCCAGAGTTGAAGCAGTTTCAAATGCAAAAGATACTCTTGCGGGCCATTGAGAAATGATGGGAATTAAAACTGAAATACCATTTCCGGTATTTACAGAAACAGGATTTCCTAAAGAATTGATTGATCAATTAACAATTGCTTTTGATGGAAAAAAAATTGTTGGAAATAAAGCAGCGTCAGGAACAACAATTATTGATGAATTGGCAAATGAAGAATTAAATAATAATTCAATAATCGTTTATACCTCAGGAGATTCGGTATTACAAATATGTGGCCATGAAGAAAACATCCCTATCAAAAAACTATGAGAATACGGTCAAAAAGCAAGAGAAATATGTAATTCTAAACCAGAATGACAAGTGGGAAGAATTATTGTTAGACCCTACATAGGAAAGGAAGGATCATATGAAAGAACTCATAATAGAAGAGATTACGCTGTAGTTCCTCCCGAAAGATTATTAACAAATGATTTAAAAGATAAAAAAATTAATGTCGTTGCTATCGGAAAAATTAATGATATCTTAGTAAATCAAGGAGTTGGTGAAGTAATAAAAACAAATGGAGATGGAGACGGAATGGATAAAACAATTGATATTGCAATGTCTGATTCCAAAAATGAATTTATTTTTGTAAACCTAGTGGATTTTGATGCCAAATATGGGCACAGAAGAAATCCAGAAGGATATGCAGAAAATATCAATCTACTTGACAGAAAACTTGCTAAATTAGTTAATGCCATGAACGATGATGATCTTTTAATAATCACCTCCGATCACGGTAATGATCCAACATTTCCAGGCTCAGATCATACAAGAGAGCATGTTCCAGCAACTATTTTTTCTAAAGGCTTTGAAGGTAAACCAAAAGCATTAAAAACTTTTAAAGGAATGGGCACACTTGGAAATATAATAGCGGTTAATTTCAATGTTCCATTGATAAGTACAGGAGAAGATAGATCTAGTGAAATAATTTAAGCCTTGCGGCTTTTTTATTTTAAAAAATGAATAAAAAAAATACTCTTTTTAAGGAGTATAGTGTTTTCACATATGGTGCCCAAGACTGGACTTGAACCAGCACGAAGTAACCTTCGGGGGATTTTAAGTCCCCTGCGTCTACCAATTCCGCCACTTGGGCATATGCTAAATAATTATACAAAAAAAGTGGATTATTATTTCATTCTTTCAAATAAAATTTCACTTTCTCCAAAGATGGTCTCGTCAAATTTAGAAAAATCTTCAATTTTTTCAAGAGAAAGATCTTTCTGATTTAAAATTTTTAAAGCTTGATTTGCTTTTTTTGGGATAACTATTGATAGCATTGTTGTCATTGCATAAATACCATTAAGTAAATTATTTAATATTTGAGATAGTCTT
Organism: Mycoplasmatales bacterium; assembly: GCA_013215685.1. Classification (GTDB taxonomy): domain Bacteria; phylum Bacillota_I; class Bacilli_A; order Mycoplasmatales; family Metamycoplasmataceae; genus DT-68. The sequence continues at coordinate 15,923 of JABSQU010000014.1, forward strand.
TCTTTATTTTCTTTAAGAGTTCAGGGTTTTGTTATATCAATGTATCCATTTAGTTTTTTACCTAGTTGCATTACAGATTCTAAACCACTACTAATTTGATAATTATTTAATTCATTTATAAAAGTATTCTTGTGCTCTATAATTTCATTTAATAACTCAACATCAGTTTTATCAATAGGCTTAATATGTTTTACAGGTTTATCAAAATTTTGTTTAATCATTGCTATTGTTCTAGAAAGTAAATTTCCATAATTATTTGATAAGTCTGAATTATATGTTGTTTTTAAAATATCTTCACTAAATACATTGTCATTATTTATTGGCATTTTTGATGCAAAATAATATTTTATTATTTCAGCACCATATTTATCAATTATTTTAAGTGGGTTAATTACATTACCTTTTGATTTAGACATTTTACCTTGGGATGTAATTATTCAACCGTGAGATAAAATAGTTGTTGGTTTTCTTAATCCAATTGATTCTAAGATTATTGGTCAATAAATGCCGTGAAATCTTGTAATTTCTTTACCTACGATATGAACAATTTCATCTCCATTTGATCAATATTTAATAAAATCACTTTGATCATTTGTCTTATATCCTAATGCTGTAATATAATTATTTAAAGCATCAAGTCAAACATACATAACATGGTTTTTATCCTCTTTTACAGGAATGCCTCAACTGAAGGTTGATCTAGTAATTGATAAATCTTCTAAACCTTTAGATATAAAATTATTTTTTAATTCATTAACAATTTTATGTGGAATAATGAAATTTGGATTTTCCTTTAAATATTTTTTTCATCATTCAGAATATTTAGACATTCTAAAAAAATATGATTCTTCTTCAACACTTTCTAATTCATGGCCTGAAAGAGGATGGTAATATTTTCCATCTTTTTTTAGCGCTTGTGCAGTAGCAACAAATTCTTCATCCTGGATAGAATATAATCCATTATAAGTTCCTTTTACAATATCGCCTTTTTTAAAAAGTTCTGCAAATTGTTTTGAGACTGATTCCATATGAGCTTTATTTGATGTTCTTGAAAAATAATCATATTGAATTTCTAATTTTTTTCATAAATCTTTAAATTCCTCTGCTCTTTCATTAACATAAATTTGAGGATTTAGACCAGCCTGATTTGCTTTTTCTTCTATTTTTTGGCCATGTTCATCAGAACCAGTAAGCATTTTTACATCATATCCACATAAAATTTTAAAATTCGCAAGAGTCCTTGCTAGTGTAGTGGTATAAACGTGTCCAATATGCAATGAGCCTGATGGATAATATATTGGCGTTGTAATATAAAATGTTTTTTTACTCATTTTCTTCCTCTTTCTTAAAAATAATTGGCTTGTATAATTTTTTTGTTTCGTCTCTATATTCATGCTTTTCAGAATTTTCAGTATGTAAATATATATTTGGTAAAAAGTGAGTTCCTCAACCGGCTTTATATCTGCCTTCAACCAAAACAAGATTGGACTTATCATTAATTCTCGGATGAATGAACTGAACCTTTTTTGGTTCAAATCCATATTTTCTCATTAATTCAAAAATATCAACTAATCTTTCTGTTGGCATGACCAAATTAAGATATCCTTTTTGTTTCAGTATTTTTGATGAGCCTTTTATTAATTGCTCCAAATTCATTTTTACTTCATGAGTAGCTATATATAAATCCTCGCTCCCTTTTCTTCTGTTAGTAGAATCAATTTTATAAAAAGGAGGATTACATACTATTGAATCATATTTTTGTAATTGCATTTTATTATGTTTTAAATAATAATCATTAAAATCATCATGAATTAAATTTATTCTTTTATTTAGATTGTTTAAATCTAAATTTTTTTTAGCCAATTTAATTGCTTTTTCTTGAATTTCTATTGCATCAATTTCTAAATCATTTTTTCTAAGGGATAAGAAAATTGCAAGCGCTCCATTATTTGTGCCAATATCTAAAATTTTTTTTGTTTTCTTACTTAAAGTAACAAAATTACCTAATAAAATTGTATCTATAGAATAATTAAACATGTCTTTATCTTGATAAACAAAAACATCATTATCAAAACCTAAAGAATTTTTAATAATTTTTGCCATAATCTCCTTAAATTTTTTTTACTAGTATAGTATCTCAAACTAATATTTCTCTACTTTATATCTAGATTTAATAATATTAGATTCATCCGAAATAACACCTGCTTGAATTTCGGCTATATGACCTTTTTGTAAAAGGCACATAGTTAATTTACCAATATTGATTTTTATTTCTATAACATTATATTCTTTTTTAATTTCATTTGCATAGAAATCAAGTTCCTTCATATAATTTTTACCACCCAAAGAAAGTTGGTCACTCAAAAGTGTTCCAGAAGCAATTTGCGATATCGATGCAACTTTGATAGCGGCAGAATTAGCAGTATTTTTAATAACAATTTGATAGTAATTTTTTTGAGCATATATTTCAATTGGGATTTCCGAATGAATGTTTCCTGAAAATAATTTATCACCTGGATTTTTTAATAAGAAGGAATTTATTTCCTCAATCATTTCTTTTTCTCTATTTTTTGGCTCCACTGCAAAAAATTCATTTTCAAGCATTTGGGCGGATATTATATTAATTTTTTCAGGAATAATTTGACTATATGAATATTTTTTAGAAAGTTCTTTTTCAAAATGGTATATTAACTCATACAATTTTTTAGATTCTTCTAAAACTATTTTTTTCATATCGACATCATCTTCTAATTTTATTTGATAAACAATTTCATTTTTTGTCACTGAAGACACTGCGGTAACTGATATATCTCTTCAGATTGTAGATGAGAGAATTTCAAAACCTTCCATTGGTTTCATTTGCATTGTTTTCATCATTTTTCTAAGTCAATTCGAATGAGAAAGATTTAATTGTCCAATCTTGTATTCACTTCCCATGTCGAAAGTTATTGGACGTGTTATATTATCTAAATTAATAAGCGTTTCAGAATTTTCCTCTGAAAACATTGGAGGAATTAATCTAGTGATTTTAAATCTGCTTCTGTAAAATTTATTAATATTTTCAATAAGGTTATCGGTTTCAATAATTGTGTCTTTTAATGAAATTTTTGGTGTATACGTTGTGTTATATTTCATTTAATAATTATAAAGAAATTTTGTGCATTATAATCACGGTTCAAATAATATTAATCCTAATATCATATGAATGATTATTAAGTTAAATAAATTCACTCCTTTTTTATATAAGAAAAAGGATTCTGGAATGACAATTATTACATATGATATTAATACAGGCTTCCTCCATCCACTGAAAAAGCTTGATCTTTCAGTTACTTTTGAGCCAACAAAATTCCCACTTTCATTAAACACAACAGAAGGAAAAGCAGTTGCAATTAATAATTGAATAGCAAGAGAAAGTAATATGCCTCCAATTACTGGTCTCAGATATAGCATCATTCCTTTAAGATATTTTGAAGTTTCAGATTTCGAAACTCAATTGTAAGCGATTTTAACTAATATAATTGATGGAATTGAAAAAATTAGATATGTTAAAATCAATGCTAATCACCCTCATCATTCTCCATTTGCCGCTAAATATCCAGTAAATGTTGCTAATTTGGTACTTACCACTCCTGGAGTGGAATTAGCAATTGAAAACATATTATCAATTTTGTCAGCATCAATATTTGCTCCATGACTTGACATAAATTCTCATAAAGATTTAAATAAAGGCATAAAAACTTGACCGCCGCCAAAAACTATTAATCCTAAAACAAGAACACCAGCGCAAGCTATTAAAAGAACCATTATTTTTTACCTTCTTTTTTTATTTTAAAATATTCAAAAATCATTGTAAAAATAATTACTCCAATCATAACAAAGGCGGTTATGTTTCATGGAGAGGGAACAAATAATGAGAATATTATTGTAAAAATTAATAATCCCATCATTTTTGGGAATCCTATTTCTTTATTAGATATTTTCACAAATCTTCATGTAAATGCTAAAAGAACACCTATTATGACAGGGATTACTGAAACATTAATAACGAATAAATATTTTTTAGGTAAAAATTCTTGAGCAATAATAAGAAGTCCTAAAGCAAATAAAATATGTGGCAAAATTCCTATGAGTGTGATAATAGCGCCTTTAAGTGGCCCTAAAACTTTCATAGAAATATAAGATAGTGATTCAACGACAGAAGGACCCGGAATCATATTAGTTGTCACAACTAATTTATCAAATTCTTTTTCAGTTAGTCATTTGTTTTTCACAACAGCTTCTTTTCTTATAAAAGGAAACAGGGCATTTCCGCCTCCAAAAGCCATAAATGTCGTTCTAAGCAAAAATAATAGTACTTTAAGTGATTTCATATTTCAACCTTTTATTTGCAAAATTTTTTATAGTATTATTTAATGTTATTTGATCATGTATTCTAATTAGATATGTTTTTCTTTTAAAAGAAAATTTAAAACCATAATTTAAATATTCAATTTTTTTAATTTCTTTTCAATAATATGATATTTCATTATTATCATCAATAAAAATAATTCTAAAATTTGTTAGCAATAGTGTTCCTATCAATAATGTTTTGAGGTGATTTTTGTATTCATATATTTCTGCTCTTTCGAATTTAACTCAGACATTTTCCTTTTTCATTAATTCATTTGAAACTTCAAGTTTTTTAATATGTCTATCGATTGAAAATATTCTCTCATTAATTAGTTCTAAATTATGTATTTCGATTTGATTTAATTTTAAATTACATTTTTTTATTATTGACTTGAGTTCTTTAATAGTTTTTATATTACAGGGCTTATCTAAAAATCACTTATCCAAAACATAATGAATGTATTCAGTTCTATGTTTTCTTGTCTCATTTTTAAATATATTATCAATTTTTTTTCTAGATAATTCAGGTAAATTTTTTTCATTAAAATAGTTTGAATATTGTTTATTCATTAATTCTCTTGTAATTAAGTTCATTTTTCTACTAAACATGTCTTAATTATATAAAAAAAACACCTTAATGGTGTTTTTATAATTAATTTAAATTACTTATTTTTTTGCTTTAGTTTTAGTTTTTTTAGGTTCATTTACTGAAACGTGTTTTTTAGCACCTGCAACTGAAGGAGCTTTAGCACCTGCAACATTTCTTTTTAAATTATGGAAAGTTTTTTCTCCGTTGAATACACCTGTAATACCTAATTCTTCTTCAATAGCAAGTAATCTATTATACTTAGCAATTCTATCTGATCTTGACATTGAACCAGTTTTAATTTGACCTGTGTTAAGTGCTACAGATAAATCTGCAATTGTTGTATCTTCAGTTTCACCAGAACGGTGTGAAACAACTGAAGTATACCCTGCTTTATGTGCAAGGTCAATTGTGTCAATTGTTTCTGAAAGAGAACCAATTTGATTTAATTTTATCAAAATAGAATTAGCTGCATTTTCTTTAATGCTGTATGCTAAAATGTCTTGATTTGTAACAGTTAAATCATCTGACATAATTTGAATTTTATCTCCCATTGCTTCATTCATTTTTATAAATCCATTTCAATCAGTTTCTGCAAAACCATCTTCAATAGAAATAATTGGATATTTTGATGCAAGTTTTTCGAAATATTTTAATAATTCTAATGAAGTAAATTCAACTTTTGTATCTTGCATTGCTTTTGTACTAAATCCTGGTTTTTTAGCCTTAATAGCTGCTTTTAATTTTCCAAAAACATATTTTTTACCATTGTATAGTTCAGAAGTAGCTGGATCCATTGCAATTGCAATTGCATTTTTTCCTTTTGTAGCTGGTTTAAATCCAGCATCTTTAATAGCTTTAACTAAGAAATCAAGTGCTTCTTCATGAGATCTTAAATTTGGAGCAAAACCACCTTCATCTCCAACTTGTGTTCCGTGACCTGCATCATGTAAAAGTTTAGCAAGCGTATGGAATGTTTTATTAGCCATTTGAAGAGCTTCTCTTAATGAAGTTGCTCCAACAGGCATAATCATGAATTCTTGGAAATCAAGAGTGTTTGTTGCATGCTCTCCACCATTAATAACATTTAGCATTGGAACTGGTAATGTTTTAGCATTTGTTCCACCGATATATTTATATAATGGTAATCCTAATTCATCTGCAGCAGCTTTAGCAACAGCAAGTGATACTGCCAAAATAGCATTGGCTCCTAGATTTTTTTTATTTTTTGTACCATCTAGTTTTATCATCAATAAATCAACTAATCTTTGTTCGGTAACTTCAGTACCAACTAATTTTGGAGCTATTTTTTTATTTACATTATCAACCGCAGTCATAACTCCCTTAGCACCAAATCAATTTTTGGCATACTTAGTTCCTTTATCTCTTAACTCATGAGCTTCTAAAATACCTGTTGATGCTCCTGAGGGTGCCATCGCTGTTCCATATCCTCCAAATTCAGTATAAACTTCAACCTGAATTGTAGGGTTACCACGTGAGTCTAGAACTTCTCTCCCGTGAACCTTAATTATTTGTGACATATGTCTCCTTCTTAATTTTATTTTATGAAAATTATATAATTAGCATTAATTTATGCGATTAAATTATATTACTTTATTCAAATAAAAAGAATAAATAATTGATTTTCAATAAATAAAAAAAAGATTGACAAAATTATTTTTGTTAATCTTAAATTATATGAATGAGCTTAATGGTTTTTTCTTTGCGCTTTTTACATCAAATCTCATTTGTTTCTTTGCCATTTTAAAATTATATTTTATCAATCTAAAACCTTTATTGGTTGTTAGAAAGGTGTGTTGGTAAGTCAAAAATACG
>JABSQU010000015.1 GCA_013215685.1 Mycoplasmatales bacterium
CTTCCAAAGCAAATATTTCCATAATCTTTTTCAATAAAAATAACATTTTCCGATGATGTGAATTTATATTTATTTTTTCATCAAAACCATTATCAACAATAATTAATTCAGATTTGAATTTTTTTCTTTTATTCTTTTTAAATATTTCTATTTAAAATTATTTTTCAGGTTTTATCATCTTTCCAAATCATAATGTATAATATTTTAATGTCAGGAAATAAAAAAAAGAAGATAAATAGATACTTGTCAGTACTAGTTATGCTTATGGTTGTTATTCCAGCAGTTTTTATAACTGCATATACAGGAAAAGTCGGGGTTTACATAGGTTCTTTTATGTATATGATCATTGGTATGCTAGCTATTTGAGAAGTTTTTACTTCAATGGGTTTTAATAAATATGTATCTGTTATACCTTCGCTTGCAATTATTCCTTTTTTCTTAATTAATTACAATGAATTTATGCATATTGGAGATAAGGTTTCAGAATTTGAAAAAAACATTAAAAGAGCATTAACTTGAGAACCTTATCTTTTTGCTTTTTTCATGTCATTTATCCCAATGCTTGTCGAGCCTAGTGTTGCTAAAAATAAACTTGGATATTTCAATACGCAAATGATAGCAATTTTTGTAATGTTTGTAGCAGGTACATTTTTAAAGGGTACTTGAGCAATGAATGCAGAAGGAGTTGAATTTGTAATATTTTTCATTCTAGTAGCAGTTTTTGCCGACACTATGGGCTTTTTCGGTGGAAGATTTTTTGGAAAGAAATGGTTTAAAGGAAAAAAATTTGCTCCATATATTTCTCCTAACAAAACTTGAGCTGGAGCAGTAGTGGGATTTGTTTTCTCATTCATTTTTGCCTTTATAGCAGGATATTACATGCATATCTGAAAATCAATAAATATTAATGAGTGAGCAATATCATTTCTAATGGCAATTATTCTTTCCTTTGCATCTCCGATAGGTGACTTAACTTTTTCTCTTATTAAAAGAAAAATTGGTGTAAAAGACTTTTCAAATTTACTTCCAGGTCATGGTGGTATATTTGATAGAATTGATGCAATTTCTGTTGTTTCATGCGTTGGAATGTTATTTATTCTTGTAAATGTATTTTAATTATTTAATGACTATTTTTTTTCTTTATAATTAATATATGAATAATCAGTTTAAAAAACTTGCGGAAGAAATAAAATTTGAAATTAACGGCAGTTTTACTAAAGTTGTGCTCGATAAGGCTCGACTAGTAAATGGTGCAGTTTTTAATTTAGATTTTAAAACAGAAGAAATAATAAAACCTTCGGAAATGTTAACTTTTCTTGAGCATTTAAATAAAAATTTTAGATATAAAACAAGATTTAAATTTGATGTAACATCAGTTGTTTTTAACATTGAGGAAATTAATGAGTATTTGGAAATGATTACTGGAAGATTTCTTAATAAACCTAATCTTGCAAAAAATATTAGGGGATTCAAAAAAAATATTCAAGGATCTATTTTGAAAATTGAAACAAATGGAGTGATATACAATAATAAACTAGTTGAAGTAAAAAAAGATATAGAAAAAATAATGCAAAATTTTGGATTTGATGGATTTATTATGGAAATTTCTTTAATAAGAGAAAAGTCAAATGAAATAGCATTAGAAATGCAAAGAGCTCAAATAATTGCCAAAGAATTTTTATCAAGACCAATTGAAAAAAATGAAAAAGTTGTTGTTCAAAAAAGAAATGGTTATGAAAAAGTTTCCTTATCAGATTTATCAGAAGGAATGCATTCAAACGTTATCGTTTCTGGAGAAATTTTTAAGAAAACTTCTACAAAAACAAAAACAGGGTTAAATATTATTACTTTATCAATATCTGATTTTAAAGAAGCTGTTTATTTAAAAATGTTTGCAAGAACTCCTGAACAAATTGAGGAGCAAGAATTTTATAAAGAAGGAATGTTTGTCGAGGTCAATGGAAATTATCAAATAGATACCTTCACAAGAGAGCCTACAATTCTTGTTAGAAAAATTAGAGAATCTGAAAAAAGCAATATTTTAAGAAAAGAAAGCCTCTCTAATAAAAGAATTGAACTTTCAGCAAGAACTAAAATGTCTACCATGGATGGAATAATTTCTCCTAGCGACTTAATTAAAAGAGCTGATAAATGAGGTCATGAAGCAATTGCAATTATCGATCAGGATTCAGTACAATCTTTTCCAGAATTTTATCATGCTTCAAAAAACTCAAATGTCAAACCTATTTATGGAGCTTCATTTTCGACTATTGATAAAAATTCACAAGCAATTTACTGATCTAAATCTAAAAACTTGCTTGAAGATAGTTATGTAGTTTTTGATTTAGAAACAACTGGACTTTCGCCAGAGTACGAAGATATTATTGAATTTGGTGCTACAAAAGTAATTAATGGAATCATCGCTGATACAATTCAATTTTTTGTAAAGCCAACTAAATCTATTCCAGAAATTATTACTAAAATTACAAGCATTTCTGATAATGATGTAAAAGATGCTAAACCGGAATCTGAAGCAATTTTAGACATAAGAGATTTCTTAAAGGGATTTACAATTGTTGCTCATAACGCAAATTTTGATATTACATTTGTTAATTCAAAATTAGTAAAATACGGCTATGAAGAAATTAAAGAACCTACAATTGATTCTTTAGTTATTGCTAGAATGACTCACCCAAAACAAAAAAAATTTAGATTAGAAAATGTTGCTAAAAGATATTCAATAACATATGATACTGAAGTTGCGCATAGAGCGGATTACGATGCCGATGTTTTAGCGAGAGTTTGAATTAGAATGATTCATGATTTAAAAGATATGGGCATTGATAATCAAGAACAACTATATAATTATAAAAATGATAAATTGTATGCAAGACAATTTTCTAAAGAAGTAACGTGTATTGCTAAAAATCAAGATGGATTAAAAGAATTATTTCGTTTTATATCATTGGGACACACTGAAGAATTTTTTGGGTCTCCAAAAATCTTTATTGAAGAATTTGAAAATAGAAAAAATATTTTACTTGGATCAGGGGCTCTAAAATCAAGATTAGTTGATAGAATGTTTTATGGTTCTAAATTACAAGTTCAGGAAGAAATTGCAAAATATGACTATATCGAAGTGCAACCATTGAAAAATTTTTCTCATCTAATAAATAGAGGTTTTGAAGAAAAGAATATTAAAGACATGATTAGATTTGTTGTCAAAGAAGCTAAAAGACAAGGAAAAATTGTTGTTGCAACAGGAGATGTTAGATATCTAGATAAAAAAGACAAAATTTATCATGAGGTTTACATTAATGCCAAAGGTCTTGGTGGTGTAAGACATTATTTATACAGATTTAACGAAGAAGATCCAGTTTATCCTTTACAACATATTTTAACAACTCAAGAAATGATGGAAGAATTTTCATTTCTAGATGATATTAATTTGATTAAAGAAATAGTTGTTGATAATACTAGAAAAATTTCAGATATGATTGAAAAAATTCAAGTAATCAAAGAAGATCTTTATACTCCAAAATTTGGAAATTCAGAAAAACAACTAACAGATTTAGTTTATAAAAATGCTCGAAGAATTTATGGCGAAAAATTGCCAAAAATAATCGAAGATAGAATAAAAAGAGAATTAACTCCAATTGTTAAATATGGTTTTGCAGTTATTTATTGAATCTCTCACTTATTAGTTGGAAAATCACTAAATGATGGCTACTTAGTTGGATCACGTGGTTCAGTAGGCTCTTCATTTGTTGCCACAATGTCTGAGATCACTGAAGTTAATCCATTACCGCCTCATTACATATGTTCAAAATGTCAATATTCAGATTTTCCTAAAACTAATTTAGATTCTGGATTTGACTTACCAATGAAAAAATGTCCAAATGATAATGAAATTCTTCAACAAAATGGACAGAATATTCCTTTTGAAACTTTTTTAGGATTTGAAGCGGATAAGGTTCCTGATATTGATTTAAATTTCTCTGGTGAGTATCAATCCATCATTCATAATGAGGTAAAAAACCTTTTTGGTGAAAAACATGCTTTTAGAGCCGGTACTATTTCAACTGTCGCTGAAAAAACTGCATTTGGTTATGTTAAATCTTGAGCAGAAGAAACAAATAAAAATTTATCAAAACCTTTTATTGAATTTATTGCAAAAGGAGTTGCAGGAACTAAAAGAACAACAGGTCAACACCCAGGAGGGATCATTGTCATTCCAGGCGATTATAGTGTGGAAGATTTTTCTCCAATAAATTTTCCAGCAAATGATATTAGTGCAAGTTGAAAAACTACTCATTTTGACTTTCATGCCATTCATGACAATGTATTAAAACTTGATTTACTTGGCCATGATGATCCAACGGCAATCAAATACTTAGAAGAATTAACTGGAATTGATGCTAAAAAAGATATTCCTTTTCATGATGAAAAAATCATTTCATTATTCTCATCTCCAGAAGCTCTTGGTATAACTTCAGACAAAATAGGCGGAGAAAAAACTGGAGCAATGGGTATTCCTGAATTTGGAACTAAATTTGTTAGAGGAATGCTTAAAAATGCAAAAGTATCGTCATTTGGAGATTTAGTTTCAGTTTCTGGTCTCTCTCATGGAACAGATGTTTGAGCTAATAATGCTGAATTACTTGTTAGAAATCATGGTCATTCATTAAAAGAGGTAATTTCATGTCGTGATGACATCATGACAGATTTACTTGCTAAAGGCATTGAGCCAATGATTGCTTTCAACATAATGGAAAAAGTCAGAAAAGGTAAGGGCGTGACAACTAATGAAGCAAAAATAATGAAAGATAATGGGGTTGAAGATTGATACATAGATTCTTTAAATAAAATTAAGTATATGTTCCCTAAAGCTCATGCAACTGCGTATGTAATGATGGCATGAAGAATTGCGTGATTTAAACTTTATTATCCACTTGCTTACTATGCAACATACTTTACAACAAGATCAGATGTTTTCGACATTGAAACAGTCATCAAAGGTGAAGCTGCAATTAGAAAAAAATTATCCAATTTTGAATCGAGAAGATATAAATACGGGCCAGACAAATTATCTAACAAGGAATCTGATTTAATTCCAATATTTGAATTATCTTTGGAAGCAATTTCAAGAGGAATAACTATTTCAAATATTGATCTTGATAAATCGCAAGCAAAAAAATGAATTTTTGACAAAGAATCAAATAAATTAATTCCACCATTTACATCTCTTGATGGTTTGGGTGATGCGGTTGCACATTCAATCATTGAAGCAAGAGAAAAACTAGAATTTACTTCAATTGAAGATTTAAAAAAGAGAACTTCGATTAATAAAACCCATATTGAAATACTGATTGAAATGGGTGTAATTTCACATTTATCTGAAACAAACCAAATTTCTCTATTTTAATTTATATTTTAATATATAATTGTATTGTCAATAGAAGAGAATAGATGAGAGGCCTATTGGCTTCTCATTTTAATTGAAGGGTTGAGAATGAATTTACAAAAAACGCTTTCTGAGAAGTTTTATGAGGTAAATAAAGCTTTTTTTGAAAAAGAATCGGGGATAAACTTTATCAGAGTGGAAGTTTCTTTAAGAGACTTAAAAGATTTGACAGCTATTTCATCGAAAATATCTAAATTTCTTGACGAAATAGATCCTCTTGAAGAAGAATATTATTTAGATGTATATTCTCCTGGAACAGATGAGGAAATAAAAATCACAGATTTATCCAATTTTATCGGGGAACATGTTAAAGTTGAACTTAAAAAATCTGTTAAAGACAAAAAAATATTCATTGGTAATATTGTTTCATTTAATGAAGTGAATTTGATTGTTAGATGAAATGCAAAAGGGCAATTTAGAAATCAATCTATTGATATTGATAATATAGAAAAAGTAAGAAAATATGCGAAAATTAGTAAAATATAAGGAGAATCAAAATATGGAATTTAATAAAAAGAAATTTTTTGAAGCACTTTCTGCAATTGCTGATCAAAATTTATTAACAAAGGAAGAAACTAAGGAAATTATTAGGCAATCAGTTTTTAAAACATTTCATTCTAAATTCGATCCAGATGCGGAATTAGAAATGATTATTGATGAAAAATCTAATAGATGTGAACTTATAAATCACTCAAAAATTGTTGTTGAAAATGAGGATTTTAAAGAAGAATATAGAGCTTTAGAAATACCTTTAAAAGAAGCATTAAAAATTAAAAAAGATGCAAAAGAGGGGGATATAATTTCAGAAGAAGTTGATTTTGCTACTTATGCAAAACAAATTTCTAATCAAATTAAACAATTAATTACTCAAAGCGTTAGAGAGAAGAAAAAAGAAGCTGTTTATGCTAAACATAAATCTCTTAAAGGAGAAATGGTTGAAGCGACAGTTACTTCCTCTACAAAATCATATGTTATTTTCGAATTAGAGGACGGCACAACAGCATTCATGCCTTCAAAATTGAGAAATTTGTATATACCTTTGAGCATTGGCGAAAAAACTAAAGTATTTGTTGAAGATGTTCTTCAAGACTCTAAGGAATCTCAAATTGTTGTTTCTAATGGATCCACAACAATGGTAAAAAGAGTTTTAGAAGAAGAAGTTCCAGAAATACATGATGGAATTATAGAGATTGTTAATATTTCCAGAATTGCTGGACTTAGATCAAAAATAGCAGTTAAATCAAACGTTCCCGAAATTGATCCTATAGGTTCAATCATTGGAGCTTCAGGGTCAAGAATTAATACAATTATTAAAAAATTACAAGGGGAAAAATTAGATATTATTCCATGGTCTGAAGATATAAATAATTTTGTTATTAATGCTATTGCTCCTGCAAAAGTAATTTCCATTTTTGATAAAACCGACAAGAATGGAAATATTTTAGATGGAATGAAAATAATTATTACCCCTAATAAACATCAAACTCTTGCAATTGGTAAATTTGGCTCTAATGTTAGATTAGCAGTTGAATTAACAAATATAAGAATAGATGTTATTTCATATGAACAAGCAATCACAAGAGGAATTGATATTAATTGAAATGGAAATGTTACAGAGGATAATCTTGCTTCAATAGAAAGAGGCGAAAGACAAAAAAGAGAACGTCCTCAAAAATCTAAAGCTAAAACTGCTCTTAAATCAGATGATCTCAATTTAGATATGTCATCATTTGCAGAATCAATTGAAATTGAATCTTCACAAAAAGAAAAAACAATTAATAATTCATTAGAACTTGAAGATGATATGTTTTCAGCTGACGAACTTAAAAAAATGGAAGAAAATTTTGAATTTGATTCTGAATTATCAGAATTTGTAACAGAAGAAGATTTTGATGAAATCCAAGAATATAATCAGTAGAAAATGTATAATAACTCAAAAAGTTATTGAAAAAAGCAAATTAATTCGTGTAGTTAGATTAAAGAATGGATCATATGAAGTCGATTCTAACTCCCCAGGCAGAGGAGCGTATGTGTCTCGAGACAAAAAAAACATAGAAATCATTGAAAGAAAAAGACCTTTAAATAGAGCCTTCAGAGATAATGTGGATAAAAAAATATATGCTCAATTAATAAAAATTTTAGAGGAGGCGTAAATGCAAGATAAAAGAAAATTAAATAAAAAAGAAATTCAAGACCAATTAACCAATGTTTCCACAGAACTTGTAGATGGTGTATTTGTTTTTACTGGACCAATGGCAATAGTTGATTTTGCAGAAAAAGTAAAAAAACCTGTTAATGAAATAATTAGAAAATATTTAATGAAAGGTAAAATGTACAACATTAACCATACATTAGATGAAGAAGAAATTGCAGAGCTTTGCTTAGAATATGGATATGATTTCCAAAAAGAAAACCGTATTGATGCGCAAAACTTTATGGAAGAAGTTATTTTAGAAGAAAATGAAAATGATTTAGTTGAAAGAGCTCCTATTATTACAATAATGGGGCATGTTGATCATGGTAAAACAACTTTGATTGACAAAATTCGTGGAACTCATGTTACCCAAGGAGAAGCTGGTGGCATTACTCAACATACAGGTGCTTATCAAGTTAAATTTAGAGAAAAGCATATTACATTTTTAGATACTCCTGGACATGAAGCTTTTACAGCAATGAGATCAAGAGGTGCTAAAGTCACTGATATTGTTGTCTTAGTTGTTGCTGCAGATGATGGAGTTATGCCTCAGACTAAAGAAGCTATAGCTCACGCTAAAGTAGCTAGAGTTCCAATAATAGTTTTTGTTAATAAAATGGACAGACCAAATGTTGATATTGAAAAAATTAAGGCCGCTCTTTCTCAAGAAGATATTACTTCAGAAGAATGAGGAGGAGAAACTCAATTTGTATATGGTTCTGGATTAACAGGAGAAGGTATTGATAAATTATTTGCCTCAATTTTACTTCAAACAGAAATGCTTGAATTAAAATCTAATCCAAATAGATTACCAATTGGAATTGTTATTGAATCTAGACTTGATAAAGGTAAAGGTTCTGTTACAACATTAATTGTTGAGCATGGAACATTAATGCCAAGAGACTTTATTGTGGCTGGATCTAAATATGGAAAAATAAGAACACTTCAAGATACTAATGGGAAAAATATATCAGAAGCTATACCAGGAACTCCTGTTGTAATAACTGGGCTTAATTATAGTCCCAATGCTGGAGATAAATTTTTTGCATTTAAAGATGAAAAATTTGCTAAAAATTTAGCTCAAGAAAAAGCCTTTGCCGATAAACAACAAGACCTTAGGTCAAGATCAGTTGTTGAAGTAAGAGAAGGACAATCAATAGTTAATATTGTTATTAAAGCCGATGTTCAAGGAACTTCGGAAGCAGCAAAATATTCTCTAGCTAAATTAGAGAATGAAGAAATCAAAATTAATGTTGTTAGATCAGCAGTTGGAGAAATTTCTAAATCAGATGTTCTTTTAGCTCAAGCCTCAAACGCAATTATTTATGGTTTTAATATTAATCCTTCTGGTGATGTAATGAATTTTGCTAAAGAAAACAGAGTGGAAATTAAAACATATAATGTTATTTATAAAATGATTGAAGATGTTGAAAAAATGATTACAGGAATGAAATCAATAAAATATAAAGAAGAACTTACGGGAAGGGCACAAATTTTAAAAGTTTTCTTTTATTCAAAAGTTGGAAATATTGCAGGTTCTAAAATGGAAACAGGATTCATGAATGCAGGAGCAAAAGTTAAACTTTATAGAAATGAAAAATTAATTCATGAAGGAAAAATTGATTCACTTCAAAGGGGCCCTAATGCACTTAAGAAGGCAGATACAGGAACAGAATTTGGTACACATATTCATAAGTTTGAAAATATAAAAGTTGGGGACATCATCGAGGCTTATCACGATGTTGAAATAAAAGAATAATGTCAATTCAGAATAAACGAAGAGAATCAATGTATTTTAGAGCTGTTTCTAAAATCATTGGTGAACATCTAACCAATGCTAATTTATCATATACAACAGTTACTGATGTAGTTCTAAGTAATGATGGATCAATATTAACAGTTTATGTTGTTTTTAATGACAACAAAGAAAGATCAATGGAAGCTTTAAATAATACTAAGGGATTCATTAGAACTGAATTAGCCAAATTTAGTTCTCAAAGAATTACTCCTAAATTAGTTTTCAAATATGATAAAACAGCTGATTCAGCACAAAGAATTGAAGAAATATTACAAAAAATTAAAGACGATAATGAATAGCGAGAGGCTATTTTTTTATTGAATACAGTGAACATTCAGAAATTATCACAAACATTTTTTATACTATAATTCTTCAAAATAGGTAATATTGATCTTATATAAATAAAAAATCAATCAAAGATGTTTTCATTTGTCTCTATTTATAATCTATTAGCTAATTAATAATTGATACTATTATTATTTATTAATTCATTTTTTTTACTAAAAGTTCTTATTTAATTAGAGCTTTATATACATATGTATTTATGAGAAAAATATTCACCTCAATTTTATTTAGTATATTTCTCCTCGTGGGAGGCATTTTTTTCATAAAACAAGAATATTCATCTTCAAAAATAATCTATAGAGATTTTATTATTGCTAAAGGAAGCGGCAAAAATCTTTATAACTTTGAATTGCCTTTTAAGAAAGGAATGAAAATATTTGATATTGCTAAGAAACTGATAAATGAATCTTTGGTTATAAAAAAAATTTATTTAATGAAAAATCGAAAATGGACAAATGTTGAATCAAGTAAAAAAATCTATCAAGATATTCATATCAAAGTTACAACTTCATAATTACATGTTCATTACATCTATTTTATTAGCAATATCTATTTATTTAATTGTTTTTTCTAAACAAAAAATATTTTGAATTTATATTTCTATAATTTTAATTATTCCCTTTATATTTAAACCAAAATACTTTCTTTTTACTATATTCTTCCTTTCAATAGCTTTATTAATTCATTTTTTAACAAAACAAGAAATTGTTAGGAAATATTTAAATGGGAAATATCGAATAAAAAAAGTTACAACAATGGGTCCAATTATTTCAGATCATGGAACAAATATATTTCTAAAAACTAGAAGTAAATTTATCAAGCATGATTTGATATATTTAAAAGGCAGTGTGAGCAAAATTGTAAACACTAATGATTGAGATAAAGAAACATATTTTTACGCTTTAAATGTCAAAAATCAAATATATCATCCAACCATAAAACTTTTAGAAAAATCAACTAGTATAGATTCAAAAATTCATAATTTTGTTTTAAATGGTGGCGAGAATTATCGCAAAATAACACCACTTGTTTTGTTAGGAATGAAAACTGACGATTCAAAAATGATATATCACCTTTCTATCGAGATGAATGTTGTACATCTTTTTGTAATTTCTGGATTTCATATTTCATTATTTTTTATCATTACAAATAAAATTTTTAAAAAGATGAAAATTAAAGAAAAATTATCTGGATGATTGTCGATTTTACCTATTTATGTTTATTTAATAATTTTAAATTTTCCTCTTTCGGCCTCTAGGGCGACTTTGTTAGTAACTTTTTCGGTGATAAATAAAAGTTTTTTTAAATCTAAGTTTAATTCATTAGAATTATTAGGATTAACAATGGGCGTTATGTTTGCTATTAATCCTAGATCAATTTATTCATTGTCTTTTATTTTAACTTTTATGGCAACTTTCGTGATTCTTGGTGTCAATAATTTTAAATTCAATAATAGAACATGAAAATATTTTTTTCTTATTATTTCTCCTTATTTTTCTAATCTCATTATAATCATGTACATAAATCATTATTTTGCAATATTTGGAATTATTTATGGAATAATTCTTACACCAGTTTTTATGTTTGTGTATATTTTTACTTTATTAATGTTTCCTTTTAAAACATTGGTTGAATATGTTGATTTAATTTTTCTTAAGATTTTAAAAATATTTAATAAAATTAATATTATTATCGATTTTAAGCCATTTTCTATTGAATATGTTTATTTATCTTACGGTATATTAAATTCTTGTTTTATAATTTTATTAATATGAAATTCATATATGGACAAGAATGATTCCTGATTGATCAAGAAGTTAAACGATTAATAAGAGAATTTGATAAAGAGGTAATAACATATTCTGACGGAGAACCATTGGATGACATTTTATTAGATGCTTCAACAGCATCGATGTTTTCTGAGGGAAAAATTCTTATTATTAAAAATCATCCAGCACTTATTAAAAAAGACAAAGATACAGAAAACTTTATTGAATCAGTTAAAAATAATCATGATACTTTAATTATTTTTACTTTTGAGACGGAAAAATTAGATCGCCAAAATCAATTAGTAAAATATTTGCTTAAGTATGGAGAACCAAAAGAATTTAAATCTTTAGAAGAAAAAAATGTTATCTATACAATTAAGCAAATTGTAAAAGACAAAGGTGGAACAATTGATAATCTGGCTGCGATAAAACTTTCTAATAAATTGCCAAGTGATTTAAGATTAATTGTTAATGAAATTGAAAAATTATTATTTGAAAACAATAACATAACTGCAAAAATGATTGATACATCAATTGGAGAATATGTTAAAGATGATTATTTTGCTCTTTCTAATGCTTTAACGGCAAGAGATTCACATGGTGTTATAAGTGCTTACAAAGCAAAAAAAATAGCAGGCGAAGACGTAACAAAAATGATTTCTCAAATTGCTTCTTCACTTTCTCTTGCTCTTAAAGTTTATGCTTATAGAAAACAAGGATTCAATAATCAAGCTATTGCTGAAAAAACAAAAATTCATATTTATAGAATTAAAAAAGCGGGTGAAATATTAGCAACATCCAATTCACTAGATATTCGTGAGTTAATAATAAATTTAGCAAAACTTGAAGGGGATATTAAAACTGGAAAAATTGAAGCAAGTAATGGAATTGAAGTTTTTCTATTAAAACTAATTAAATAATATTATTAATGGCAAAAAGCCATTTTCTTTTTTATGAATAAATCACTATATTTATTTGGAGGTGGAATGGATATTATTTTAATATATTTTTCAATTAAATATAAAGGTAATTGAGACAAAATTTATAAAGCTTTGGAGGAAAAAGAAAAAGTTCCAATAACTGAAACTAAAAATTTAGAAAAACTAATCAAAAATGAAAAATGGAAAACAATAACAATTATTGATAAAAATTATCCTAATAGTCTTAAACAAATTTATAAACCCCCGTTTGTCTTGTGACTTAAAGGTAATTATGAATTAATTAATCAAAAGATTATTTCAGTTTCTGGAAATCAAGAAGATAATTTTTCAAACAAAAGGATTCAAAAATTTATTCCAGAAATTGAAAAATCACATAGGATTATTTCGGCTTATTATAAAGGCTTGGATGAAGAAATAGTGAAAGTTGCAAAAAAAGGAATTTTATTTATTTTAGCAGGAGGAATAAATGTAATGCAAAAAAATCAAATTAAAATCAATAAAAACGATTTATTAATTACTGAATATCCACCAAATAATTCAATTAGTAAAATATCTTTAAGAGAAAGAAATAGATTAATTGCTGGCTTTGCAAGTTCTTTAATTTTAATTACTTCAAAAAAGGATGGACCAATTAATAATCTTGTTAATAATTTTTTAAATTTAGGAAAAGAAATTTATTGTTTTCCTGGAAATGGTGATGATATTGACGGCAATTCCAAATTGATAAAACAAGGTGCAAATTTAATTACAGGAATCAAAGATATAGCAAATTAATTTATATATATCTTATATATAAGAAAAAAAATATTTTGATTGTTTTAATAAATAATGTAATATGAAACTATGGGCAAATTAGTAATAGTTGAATCACCAAACAAAATTAAGTCAATAAAAAAATATCTGGGGGATGAATATGATGTTAAGGCATCGGTAGGACATATAGTTTATTTACCATCTTCTGGAGTTCACAGATTTGGGGTAGATTTAGAAACATGAAAACCGGCATATAAAATAGATCCGAAAAAGGCGGATGTTGTCAAACAACTAAGGGAATCAGCAAAAAAAGCAAGTGAAGTTTTTATTGCAACAGACCCTGATCGCGAAGGCGAAGCAATAGGCGATAATATAGTAACATTTCTTAAATTAAGCGATAAGTATAAAAGAATAAGGTTTAATGAAATAACTGAAAAGGCAGTTAAAAAGGCGATAAGTAAACCTTCTGAACTTGATTCAGATTTAATAAATGCACAAATAGCAAGAAGGATATTAGATAGGATAATTGGTTACAAATTATCATCTTTAATGAGGAGAAAAGTTCAAAATTCTCCTTCTAATCCTTCTGCAGGAAGAGTGCAATCCATTGCATTAAAATTAGTGGTTGAAAGAGAAAAAGAAATTGAAGCTTTTGTTCCAGTTCAATACGCAACTGCTGATGCGATAATTTCAGAAAATGTATCTGCATCTCTTTATTTTCCTGATAAAAAGGATAATAAAACTTGAATAATGCCTGAGGAAATTGAAGATATAAAAAGCAAATTTTCAGGAACATTAACTGTTAAATCATTAAATGTATCAAAAAGAAAAGATCAAAAATATACACCATTTAAACAGGCGTCTCTTTATAAAAAAGCTGATTCTGTTTTAGGTATGTCTTCAAGCGCGGTTCAATCTGCTATGCAAAGACTATATGAAGGTTATAGTGATGGTGGACTAATTTCTTATCCAAGAACCGACTCAACAAGATTATCAAGTGCTTTTGTTCAAGAAGCTCGTAAATATTTAATTAGTAAATACGGCAAAGAATATGTATCCTTTGAGATAAAAGGGGTTTCAGGTGATCAAGATGCTCATGAAGCAATTAGGCCTACTTCATTATCAATGACTCCAGAAATGGCAAGAGCAAGATTTAATATTTCTGCTCAAGAATTTAAAGTTTACAAATTAATTTGAACGCATACAATACAATCTTTGATGAATGTTCCTGAAAGAGAAGTTTTAAGATATGAACTTGAAGATAATGGATTAAATTTTAGAATGTCTACATCCAAAATTACATTTGATGGATATTTTAAGGTTATAGGAATTCCAGAGATTAAATCATTGCCTAAAATGGTTGAAGGAGAAAAGTTAAAAATTCAAGAATATAATATTGAAGAGCATGAAACAAAACCACCAGCTAGGTATAATGATGGTTCATTAATAGAAAAATTAGATAGCATTAAAGTTGGAAGACCTTCTACATTTGCAACAACAGTTAAAATATTAAAAACTAGAGAATATGTAACTCTTGAAGGTAGAGCAATGAAGCCAACATTATTTGGAAGGATTGTAATCGATAAATTAATTGATGCTTTTCCAAAAATAATTAATGAGCAATATACAGCAAATTTAGAAAATCAATTGGATGGAATTGCTGAGGCTAAGTATGATTATAAGAAAATACTTGATGATTTTTGAAGTGGATTTGAAAAGGAAGTTGATTCTGCAACTGTATCAGTGGAAGTGACAAGAATGATGTCAATTAAAGCTGGTAAATTATGTCCAAAATCTGGACATGAATTATTAATAAAGAAAAATAAAAGAGACGGGACTACATTTTTTGGATGTTCAAATTTTCCTGAATGTACATATACAGAATCTGATCCAAACTCTAAAAGAGTTTTTAGAAAAAAATTCTTTAATAATAGTAATTTTAAAAAAAATAAAAAATAGGATTACCTATTTTTATTTTGTATATTTTTCAGGATGTTCAATTTTCATTTTTTTAATAAATTCATCTTTATTCATATTTCCATATTCATTCATTAAATTAACACATTCTTCATATTCATTTAATGCTCATTCAATGCCTTCGAATCCAGAAACTGATGTTATGCCTGGTCTTTTTCAATTTTTGTATGTTGTAAAAAAGTTTTTCACGTCTGCTAATCATTTTTCTGGAATATCTTCAAGAGAATTTATTTTTTCTAATCTGTAATCATCAGCATGAACTGCTATTAATTTAGTATCAGTTTCTCCATCATCGATCATTTTCATAGCTCCAATTATTCTTGCGTTTAATTCAACTCCTGATTGGAAAACTTCTTCTGAATAAACAAGAACGTCTAATTCATCCCCATCTCAGTCTAATGCTTCCTCTATATATCCATAATTTGCTGGGTATTTAAAATTATCTCTAAGTATTCTATCTACAACAATTTTGCCTTTCTTTCTGTCGTATTCATATTTAATATTTGAATTTTTTTGTATTTCTATGTTCACTTTAATTTTATTTTTCATAAATATATTTTACCATCTATGAGATATAAGTGAACTTATGATATAATGAATTAGCAACAATTGAGTTGCAGAAAGTAGATTCACTTCTCACCTGCTGATTATTTCAGGGGTAATAGCTACAACAAAATGTATATTATTATGTAGTATTTGAGAGGTGGTTAAGCCACTTTTTATATTTTTAAAGGAGTAATTATAGCTATAGCAAATAATAAAAGAAAACCCAGAGCAGAACATCTTGTAAATGAAGCAATTCCTTTCAAAAAAATGTTTGTTCTTGATAGTGATGGAACAAAAATTGGAACCATGGATAAAAGAACAGCAATAGAAAAAGCAAAATCAAAGGGATTTGATTTGGTTGTAATATCAAGCAATTTTAAACAACCTGTTGCAAAAATTTTAGATTATGGGAAATTTAAATATCAGCGTAAGAAAAAAAGAAAAGAAGCAAAAGTTAAAAACACCACTATTAGTAATAAAGAAGTAAGATTAACACCAATGATTGGAACTCATGATTTAATGGTTAAATCAAGAAAAACAAGGGAATTAATTATGGCTGGAGATAGAGTAAAAGTTTCTCTTAGATTTAAAGGAAGAGAAATGGCAAGAAAAGAATTAGGATATGCAAAATTAGACGAATTCTTTAAAACTATCTCAGATATTGCAAAAATGGACAAGCCGCCAACACTTAATGGCCCAAGATATTTGGATATATACGTAAGTAGAGACAAAAAAAAGAAACCTAAGGAGAATGAAAATGCCAAAGATGAAAACTAAATCAGCATTAACTAAAAGAATTAAAGTATCTAACTCAGGCAAGATTAAAAGAGGACAAGCTTATAGATCTCACCTAGCTCAAAACAAATCAACAAAACAAAAAAGACAATCTAGAAAACAAGATTTTATGGATCCTTCAGACTTGAAAAGATTTAAAGGATTATTTTAAGGAGGAACCATGAGAGTAAAAGGCGGAACAGTAACGAGAGCAAGAAGAAAAAAATGATTAAAACTTGCTAAAGGATATTTTGGGCACAAACATATTGGTTTCAAAGTTGCAAAGCAACAAGTTGTGAAATCATGAACATACGGTTTTAGAGATAGAAAACAAGTAAAAAGAAATTTTAGAAAATTATGAATTGCAAGAATTAATGCAGCTGTTAGACCAATGGGCTTAACATATTCTAAATTTATGAATGGATTGAAAATTGCAAATATTGAAATTAATAGAAAAATGTTATCAGAACTTGCAATACAGCAACCAAAAGCTTTTAAAATGATTGTTGATGAAGCAAAGATTGCTTTAAAAAATAAAAAATAAGAGATGTAGTCTCTTTTTTATTTTTCATTTTCCATTTTTAATTGATAAATATTAATTACATCATTCAATCATTTCATTATGTTTATTATTGAATTATTAATATCATAATTATTTATTAGAACAGGTTTAAAATTATTTAATTCGATTTGAGTGATATTTTCCTTATCACATAGATATTTTATTTTATTTGTTGTAATAATAAGAATGGGATTTTTTAAATTTTCTAGTAGCGTCTTTATTTTGTTCGACTCTCCAGTAATTGTGATGAAAACTGTCAATGTTTCATTATTGTATTTTTCTTCTACATTAATTCCCTTTTCAATATATGAAGGCAAGAAAGATAGTCTTCCAATTAAAAAGTCTCTTATAACATGTGTTGAAATTGACGAGTCAATAACAATACGTTTGTATCTTAAAAATTTTTCTAAGTTTTTATCATCAAATGATTCATATCCAATATCGAGTGTTCTATTAAATTTAGCTCGCATTTCCCCAAAATTATAGTAGCCCTTCTTCTTTGCATATCTAGAAACTGTTGCATTAGATATTCCTAATTCTTTTGAGATAATTGTCATAAAGGGAATTTGTTCATTATTTCTGCTTTTTTTTAAAAAATATTTTGATAGCTTTATGTCATTATAATTCTTATTAGCCATATTAACATTATAGGTTAATATAGTCAATATTTTTATTATATATAGTAATTATTCAAATTAAATTCTGATTTTTGAATTAAATAATAAAAATCTCATTTCTATATTTTGTTTTTTTATGTTATCAAAATATATCAAAGATATATAAATTTTGTTTTTATAATATGGTTGTAAAGTAAATATTTAAAAGGAGAACAAGAGTATATGAAATATAAAAAGAGAATTTTAGGAGTTGCAGCTATTGCATCAGTTTTAGCACCAGTTATGGGAGTAATATCATGTGGATCATCAGATTCAACAGATTCATCGAAAGATTTAAAAATATCTTTAGGTATTCCAACAAAAAAAGATAATGCAGATAAAATTTTAAGTGAAATGAATGATCCTGCATTTACCAAAGAAGTATTAGATAACATAAATTCAAATATAAAAAATGATGAAGATAAAGTTAAATCAATATCATTTACAATGAATACTGATAATGATGGTGTTGCTAGATCTGTAAAACTTGGAAATGCAACTATGGCTTTTTTACCCTCAGCAGAATTAAGAAAATTTAAAAACGATATAGATATTATTGCACTTGCTTCAAGAAATGCAATGAAAGGTGACAATGATTCAACAGCATCTGGAGATTCATTAGAAACTACAACGATGAAATTTATTAATGATTATTTAACAGAACTTGGCTCATCAGCTACAAGTGACCCAGATTCAATTTATGAGACTGATAAATCAAATGATTATTATAGAGCAGCAATTTATTTTGATGATCCAGCTGCTAAACAAGCATGAGATGATTCCACCGGGAATAACGATACAGCAAATTTAGATAAATTTGTTAAAACAGGAATGATAACTCATGGTTCAACATCTGAATCCGGATATTTAACTCCAGAAAGAATGATTAAAAAACATTTTGGGGTTGACAGCTTCCATTTAAGTAGTTATCCACAAAATGTCAAAAAAGGACATATGGCTAATTTAGCAGATGATGGATACGGCGTTTACTTTTCATATGCCGGAGAATTAATTCAAAAAGGCTTAGAAAATTCAAAAAAATTTCTAACAGATAATGAATCTTTAAAAAATATGAGAGTATTAGCATTGTCTGATTCAATCATTAATGACGGAATGGCAGTTAATAAAGATTTAAGTGATGAATTAAAAAATGCAATTCTTATGGGATTTAAAAAGACCATTACAACTAATAATAATAGAGCACCATTTACAGTTTATTATCATAAATCATACAAAGGAAAAAATGATGATAATTCTAATATCGCAAAACTTACTGAATAGTTATTAAATAATAACATTACAAAAAAACAGAATTTAATATAATGAAATTATGGAGAAAGAACCTCAGATTATTTTTAATGATGTTAGCTTAACATATCCAAACGGATTTCAAGCTTTATCATCAATTAATATTGAAATAACCAGAGGTTCTTTTGTTTCTATTATTGGTCCATCTGGAGCAGGTAAAACCACTTTAATGAAAACAATTAATAAAATAAATGAAATAAGCAGAGGGAAGCTTACTGTTAATAGTAAAAATATTTCAAAATTAACAGGTAAGGCTTTAAGATCATATAGAAAAGATGTTGGTCTTGTTCAGCAAAGATATAACTTAATCGAAACAGCAAATGTTTTAAACAATGTTTTAGTTTCGGTATCACCAACTTTAAATTGATATAGAAAGATAATCACTTTTTATACAAAAAGGGAACGACTACATGCTTTAAATGCACTTGAAAAAGTTAATATGTTAGATAAATCATATTCTAGAGTTGCTGATTTGTCGGGCGGACAAATGCAAAGAGTAGCACTAGCAAGAACAATTGCTCAATCTCCTACTTTAATATTGGCAGATGAGCCAGTTGCGGCTTTAGATCCGATAATGGCTAAAGAAATAATGGATTCATTTTTAAAGATCAATGTAGAAGACAATAAAACAATTATTGCTAATTTACACCATGTAGATTTAGCGATTAAATACTCAGACATTATTATAGGGATTAATAATGGTAAAGTAGCATTTTTTGGTCCTTCTTCTGAAATAACAGCGAATATTTTAGAGACTATTTATGGAGAAAAAATTGAATTAAATGATTCTGATATTAAAAAAGCTATAAAAGAAAACAGATTACTTAGAAAAGAGTATGATGAAAAAGGATAAATTTTGAATTAATAAAAAAAAGGTTTTAAAAAATAATGATTTAGTTATAAATAATATTCCTTTTAATAGAAAATCCAAATTCTTTTTTTGAAGAAACAAAATTAATATTTCGGATAGAAAAAAATCAGTGAAAAAATTCAGCTGAATATCCTTAATATTCTTTTCTATATTTTTTTCTATTTTAATTCTTTCTTTACAAGAATTTAAAATTGGATTTGTTAAAGGCGGATCACAAGAATTAGTTGATACAATTGCTAAAATTTTTAAATTTGAAAATAATTCTTCTTTGATTGAAGGTGATATATGAAAAAGATCCTTTGATGCAATTATTAGTACAATAAAGATTACATTGTTAGGTACAACTTTTGGAGTAATTCTCTCAATACCTACTTCGTTTTTATCAGCGAGAAATATTAATAAAATTAAGTGAATTTCAACACCAATAAGATTTATTATGTCCTTTTTTAGAACCGTTCCACCGATTGTATTTGCAATTATATTATCATCAGGATTTTCTCCAACTTTAGCCGCAACTTTAACTTTAATGTTTTTTACGTGAGCTACAATGAATAAGTTATTGTATGAAGAAATAGAAAATACTTCACTTGATAGTTATAATTCTTTAATATCAACAGGCTCTTCTAAAATTAGTGCTTTTAGATTTTCTGTTTTAAAGAAAATTTCACCTAAAATAGCATCTCTTTCACTTTATTCATTTGAAATAAATTTAAGAATATCTGCAATATTAGGTGTTATAGGTTCAATTGGTGGAATTGGTTCAATAATGAATTTATTTACAAGATATACAGAAATGACACACTTAGGAATACCGCTTACTTTACTTGTTGTTACAGTTATATTTATTGAAGCAATTTCTTATTCATTGAGAGTATTTGTTTTTGAAAAAAAGGGAACAGAATATGATTTGGAAGCTCTTAAAAATTTCACAAATGATAGAGATTACAAAATTCAATTGGTAAAAAATAAATATGAAGTAAAAAAGAGAAAATCTAATTTGGAGAAAATTAAAATTTTGGAAAAAAAAGAGAATGATAAGATTTTAAGAATAAAAAATAAATACAAAAATTTAACTCCAAAGGAAAAGCATTTATTTAAAAAAAATCATCTAGCAACTGTAAAAAATAAATACAAAATCAAAAGAGAAAAAATAAATATTTCCTTTAATAAAAAAATTAATATTGCAAAGAAAAAAAATAAAAGCAACAATTTATTAAAATATCAAATAGCCTTTAAGCAAGCAATTGCAAATTTGGACAATTTAGAAAAAAAGGAAATAAACATTTTTGATTCTTCATCTCATTCATCAAAAGCAGTTTTATTTGTTGAGAAAAAAACCAACTCAAGCTTAATTATTAAATTGTTAATTTCATTAGTATTTACATCACTTTTCTTTTGATCATTATCTGGAATGGATTTTGCTATAAAAGATAACTATAAATTAAACGAAAACATTAGTTATTTATTTAAACCTAATTTATCAATATTTGGTAAAGCTTTAAATGAAACTCTAACTGGTACATTAGTTGCATTTTTTGCAACATTTATTGGTGGAATTCTTGCATTTATTTTTGGTATGCTCGCATCAAGAAAAATAACTTCAATTTTCATTTCTCCAATCTTTCAATTTCTAATTATTGTTATAAGAGTTATTCCGGCTTTTGTAGTTGCCCTAGTTGTCTGGCCGATTCTTATAAGCCCTCCTTTTGCTGCTGTAATAGCCCTTTCCTTGCATTCGATAGGTATGTTAGGAAAACTAACTAAAGAACAATTCGACTCAATTGATCCTGGACCAGGAAAATCAATAAGAGCTGCTGGAGGGACTTGAGTTGATGTTATTAGATTTTCAATTTTTCCACAAGTTCTTCCAAACATTATTTCCGTTAATATTTATAGATTTGAAATTAATATAAAATCTATGATTGAAATCGGAATAGTTGCAAGAGCTATCTCTCCTTTTGGATTTAATATGAATAGTTATTTTGATCTTGGTGCTAGTGAATCAAAATATTATGGATACGCTTATTCATATTTATGATCAATAATAATAATTGTTGTAATTGTAGAATTTCTATCTAATATAATCAGAAGTTATATTCTTACAGGATTACTTCCGAGTTGAATTTATAAAATGATTAAGAGATTATCTAAAAAAAGAACAATAAAGAAAATGATATATTTGAACAATATAAGTTACAATGTAAAAGATATGTCTGGTGAGGACATAAAATTAACATATAGCCTTGAAAAGCAAGCTCAATTAGATTTTGCAGAAACAAACTTTTTATCAAATAACGATTCTTTTAAAAAATATAAAGAATATAAATTTAAATTAAATAATTTATTGAATGTCTCACAATTTGACGGTAATTTTATTAAAACTTCAAATTTTAAAAATGACACCAAAAAAATCAAAGAAAAAATCAGAAAATCAAAGAAAAAATTTAATAGAGAGTTAAAAGAAAATAAAAAAATGTTTAAATCTGAAAATTTAAAAATAAAAGAAAATATTGACAATGATTCTTTTTCCAATTTAATTGAAACAAAATTAGGAAACATTGATACTGATATTGATGTCGTTTCAGCCAGTGTTGAAGATTCCGTTGTGGCAGATATAAATATTCTTGTTGAC
>JABSQU010000016.1 GCA_013215685.1 Mycoplasmatales bacterium
TTATAAAAATCAGATTAAAAATCTAAGGATATATTTATTATATATAATAAAATTATGATAAAAAACGAAAATGATTTTAAAAAGGAATTTGCAGAAATTCATGATATGAAAATATCAGAAGTTTTGATTATAACAGGAGCTGGTTTTGATATTGAACTTTATGAAAGTTCGCCATCTTGATCAAGATTGCTGTCCGAAATTGGAAAAAAAGATGAAAAAATAATACAAGATCTTTTATCTAAAGGTGTTAATCCTACTATATTGATGGAATCAATGGATAGAGGCGCAAGAGATGAAAAGATTTCTGAAATATTAAAAAATAGGAAAATTAAAAATAAGCACATTGATAATCAAAAATATATTAAAAGATCTGGTGTCGAAATTTTGACAATGAATTATGAAAACATAAATAGATCTAATGAATCTAGATTGTTAATTGAATTGGATGTGAATAATAACGTTGCAATTCTAAATAATTTTATAAATATGCATGGTGATATTTGAGCAGATGATAAAAAGCTTATTTTATCTATCGATGACTATATGAGTAACTATATGTCTAATTTTAAAGAAATATCAAAAAAGTTAAACCACTTAGTATATTCAAGAGGCATAAAATATATATTTTATTTAGGCATCTCATATTCAGATGTTTTTTTTCACTCTTTAATGACTACATTGACTAATGTAAAAAAAATAAATCTATCATTTGACTATAACTCTTATATAGAGCAATATGAATATATGAAAACTTATTCAGAAAAAAAGTTAAGTGTTAAATTAACGAGGTATTCAAAAGATTATACAAATGCTGTTGAATTAATAGTATGAATACTTAGGCTATTAAATAAAGAAGCTAGACTTGAAATAAATAGAGAAGAACTAGAGAAAAAAATAAAATATAATGATATATCTCAGTCTTTTTCAGAACTATCAAGTGTGTATTTGATATCAATGAAAAACTTCGTTGAAGCAATTGATATAAAAAAAATTAAAAAAATTAATATGACTTCAGAAAACTTTCTTACATCCTTGATTGTTAGAAAAGCTATTAACAATGAAATATACACTAACGAAATTATTAGTAATTTAGTTAATAATGAAAATTCATATTATTTTTTAGAAAAAGATAAAGCGATTAAAATTGTAAAAGATTATAATCATATAAAAGGTATATATAAGATTCTCTTAAAAACCAATAATATCATAACTATTCCTTCTGAATTATTGACAAAAAAATTTTTTGAATATGTTATTAATAACTACGAATTTATGAATAGAAAAAAATATAATTTTGAAATAAAATCGAAAGAAGAATATCAAAAAGTATTTAAAAATTTCATAGATAGTACAAAATACTTGACAACAATACTATTAAACTTGAAGAACAGTCATTACTCATCTGCAGGTTATGTTCTAAAATTATTAAAAGAGAATAATTCATTAATCTTAAGTGATCACATGAAAATTGCAAAAGAATTGTTTGATAGCAATGATGAAAAATTACCCGAATGATGAGCATGAATGATTATCGGTAGAGAAATTAAAGATATAAAAATAAACGATTATGTAAAAGAAATAAATTCAATGGAGCAAATGAAATTCTTTGATTACGTATTTGAAGATATACAATTTCATGATGATTTTAGGAAAATTAAAAACAATTTAAAAATTGATGATCTAAAATACAACTCATTAAATTATTTTTTAATAAATGATGATAAACAAGGATTTCTAAAATTACTTTGTGATAACAAGAAAAAATATAATTATGAAATAAATCCTGAAATATCAAATTGAAGTTTACAAAAGATTGCTGAAAAAAGAAATAAAATATACTTAACAAATGATATATTTCATAAATCTAGAACATTGGGCGATGGAAAATTTTCGAAAAATAATTTAAGTTTAAATTATTTAATAAATGATTCGTGGAACTTTGCAAGTGCATGAAAATCATTTTCAGAAAATAAAGATATAAATTCCTTAGGGCAAGATTCCTTAGATTACCTAAGACAACTAAATGAAAATGGACTTAATTTTGTATCTGATGAAATAACAAAAAAAGACAAAATTAAATATCAACTTCATGAAATCTGAGTTGAAAAATTTAAAGAATTTTTTAATATTGAAAATTCAAAAGCACTTCTTTCTGAATTGAAAAAATTTGTGAATTCATCTCAATCTGATCTATTAACTCCTGAATTCCAAGATGATACCATATTTGTTTCCGGTGTAAGCGAAAAAGTATTTGATATTATTCATAAAATGAAACTGAATGATGAAGAATTAGAAGAAATATTAGAATTAATCCATAATAGTGAATTAAAAACTATATATAAAATAAGGTTTTTACACGTATATTCAGAAGATATAAAGAAATTGAAACATGTAATTAATTTAATTTTTGTTGATAACGAAAATGGATGATGACTTCTATCAGAAGCTTTAAGATATAACAATATACATAATTTTCAAGCACTAACAAATAAAGATTTAAAAACATTTTTAAATGAAGTTTCTTTATTAAATGAATGAAAAAATTCTTCTAATAAAAGAGTTACTGTACATAATATATTTATCAAGATATACTTTATTATAAGAAAAATAGGTTTTGATGAATCGTTTGAATATATTAGTAAAATAAATAATGAATTTTTAAATTCTTTTATTCTAGCTGATGATATTATGGGTATTTATATGGAAAAACACACAAGTGATTTAAAATTCGAATTAAGTACACTTTTAAGAAAAGGCACTATCATAAGCTTAGAATCAATGAAAAATATAATTTCAAATGAGAATAACGATTTAAATATTTTTGATGTTGCTGATGTTATGGAAAGAGACGAATACATATCACTTAATGAAGATACAAACTTAGCATCAAAAATAGCCATTATATTTAGTGATGAAAAACAAGCAATTTCTTATCTAGTAGAAAAACACCCTGATGTTAATTTTTTAAAACAGATATAATGATGAAATATATTGAATTAGAATTTGATGATTACCAAAAGAATCGAAATAATAAAAAATCATATTAATTAAATAAAAAAACACTTATGATACAAGTGTTTTTTTGCAAAAATTTATAATTTTTTAAATATCTTTTTTTGTCTATTAAAAAAGAAGAAAATGTGAAAATACTAATATTGCTATAAATAATATTGCACCAATTAAAAAGAAACTTAATTAAGGAGCGAAAGCACTTAAAACAGTTATTACAATTACAAGAGCAATACTCTCTTTATTAAATAAAATCAAATAATCATCCTTATTTTTAGATATCACTTTTGCCATTGTTTCAAACTCTCTAGCCTATAATTTTATAGACACAATAATTATATAATAATTAACAATTTAAATCTTTATATTGTTTTTAAATTATCTATCAATAATTTTGACATTAAAAATTAATCTAATGAAAAAATAAAACTAATTTTTTGAATATAAATAGAATTTTTATTTGTGTTTTTATTATTTAAAAAATGATTTTTAAAATAAAAAAATTGCCCTATAGACAATATTGTCATTTACATTTTTTCAATTAATTTAGCTTGAATTCTTTTTCTTTCATTATCAATTAAAATGATTTCAATGTTAACTCTTTCCCCGGTCTTGACAATTTCAGAAGGATGAGAAACAAATTTATCAGATAAATTAGAAATATGAATTAAAGCCGCTTCTTTTATTCCAATATAAATGAAAGCTCCAAAGTCAGTAATGTTTTGAACGGTTCCTTCTATTTTCATACCTTCTTGTAAATCTTTAAATTCAAGTAAGTCAGATCTTAAAATTAATCCTTCTTTTTCTTCTCTTATATCTTTACCAGGAGCAACTAAAGAATCTAAAATAAGCTGAATATCATATTTATTTGAATTATACTCTTCGACCATTTCATCAATATTAGCTCTTTTTATTTTTTCAATATCATTTTCATCAAATTTAACATCTAAATCTTTAATGATTTGATTAGCTAATTTATAGGATTCTGGATGAATTTGAGTTTTATCCAATGGATTTTTACTATTGTGAAGTCTCATAAATCCTATAGATTGTTCAAAACTTTTGGGTCCCAATCCTTTAACATTTTTAATATCATTTCTAGATTCAAATAATCCGTTTTGATTTCTATATTCAATAATATTTGAAGCAACAGATGCACTTATTCCTGAAACATAAGAAAGAATTTGCTTTGTGGCACTATTTGCATCAACTCCAACTAAATTAACAACTTTAAGAGTTTTAAATTCTAATGACTTTGATAATTGTTTTTGATTAACATCATGTTGATATTGACCCACTCCAATTGATTTGGGGTCAATTTTAACAAGTTCATTTAATGGGTCCTGAAATCGTCTTCCGATTGATATCGCAGACCTTTGCTCGACTGAAAGATCAGGGAATTCAGAAATAGCAAGTTTTGATGCTGAATATACTGAAGCTCCAGTTTCAGAAACAACTGCAAATTTAACATCGTCGTTTCTATTTTTAATAAGATTAGCAATAAATGATTCTGTTTCTCTGGATGCTGTTCCATTACCAATAACAATAATTTCTACTGAATATTTATCTATCAATTCATTAATTATTTTTGTTGATCCAGGAATATCTTTTTTAGGTTTAGTTGGAAAAATGATTCCTATATGTAAAACTTCACCGTTTCCAGAAAGAACAGCAACTTTACATCCAGAAATAAAAGCCGGGTCAATTGAAAGAATTACTTTATTTTTAATCGCAGGAAATAAAAGCATTTGTTCTAAATTTTCCGCAAATAAGTCAATAGCTGAAGATTCAGCTTTTTCAAATAGTTCTGACCTTACTTCTCTTTCAACAGAAGGATAAATTAATCTCTTTAAAGAATCTAGCATGGCATTTCTAATAATTTTCCCTGTTGTTTTAATTTTGAAAAATTCATTAGAAAGATCATATTCAATTTTTTTAGTTGAATATTCTAAGGTGACATTAATAATTTTTAATGATTCGCCTCTATGTATTGCTAAAATTCTATGGTTAGGAATTTGATAAACTCTTTCTTTTGAGTCATAATAATTTCTAAAAATTCCCATTTCATCTTTTTCTTCACCATCTTTTTTTAACTTTGTTTTTATGCTACCATACCTTTTTATTTGGTCCTTCACTAATTCTCTTGCTTTAATATCTGTAGAGATATATTGCGCAATAATTAGCGACGCTTGTTCAATTGCAAATTCCTCATCTTTAACTTTTTCATTAACATATTCTCTTGCTTCTCTATATGGGTTAAAATATGGGTCTGTTTCTGTAAAAATCCTTTTTGCAAGTGGCTCTAGACCTAAAGCAATGGCTTCAGTTGCCTTAGTTTTTTTACCAATTTTAAATGGCTCATATATTGCTTCTAATTTTGATTTAGTTTTCGCTTCATCAATTTTGCTAGAAATTTCAGGAGTTAATAGGCCTGATTCATCTAGTATTTTTTTTATCGCTTCTTTTCTTTTTGTTAGTTCTACATCATACACATAAATAGTACTAATTTTTTCAATTTGTTCTTCATCAAGTCCACCAGTTATTTCTTTTCTATACCTCGCTATAAATGGGACTGTTGAACCTTCTTTAATAAGATCTAAAACTTTTTGTACTTGGTCTTGTGTAATACTTAATTGTGATGCTACATTTTTAATGGAATTATTCATAAGTTAATTATATAATTAAACTATGAGAATAGATAGATTCATTTCAACCAATACAATTTATTCAAGAAGTGATGTTAAAAAATTTATCAAGAAAAAAAGAGTTTTTGTTAATGATAAATTAATCAAAGATTCATCATTTCAAATTGAAGGAACAGAGAAAATTGAGTTAAATAAAGAAATTATAAAAGCTCATGATTTTATTTATTACATTTTAGATAAACCAAAGGGATTTATCTCTGCTACAAGAGATTTTAAACATAAAACGATTATAGAATTAATTCCGGAAAAGTATAAACATCTAAATTTGAAACCTGTGGGTAGATTAGACAAAGATACAACTGGATTAATCATACTAACAAACGACAATGATTTCATCCATACTATGACAAGTCCAAAAAATAATGTTATCAAAAAATATCAAGTTACTCTTGCAGATAATATTCAATCAAATTACAAAGAAAAAATCAAAAAGGGGATAATTTTGAAAGACGGAACAATAACTAAGCCTGGAGAATTTGAAATCATTGATGATAAAAAGTGCTTTTTGACTATTACAGAAGGAAAATATCATCAAGTTAAAAGAATGTTTGCTGCTTTAGGAAATAAAGTTGTGGAATTAAGAAGAATACAATTTGGAGAATATAAAATTACTTAATCATTATAGAATTTAAAAAGAAAAATAGCATAAAGATGTTTGCTATTTAATAAAACTTTAAATTTAACTATAATTTTTAACCTAGTTTATTAATAATATTTTTTGCGGCAATACTTCCATCTGAAACAGCTGTAGAAATTTGTCTTATTTCCTTTGCGTTAACGTCTCCAACACTGTAAACATGTTCACATTCTGTTTCCATATTTTTATTAACTTTTATAAATCCAAATTCGTCTGTGATACCTAGATTTTTTACAAAACTGGTGTTTGGTAATAATCCAATATATGGAAAAACAGCTTTCATTTCAATTGTTTCTCCTTTGTTAGTTGTTACAGATTCAACAAATTCATTTCCATTAATTGAAGTTAATTCTGTTTCTAAGTGAATTGTGACATTGCTTTTATTTTTTAATTCAGTAATTGAATTTTTATCTGCTCTTATTTTTGATCTGACAAAAACATGGACCTCTTTTGCTACTGATGCTAAAAAGGAAGCTTCTTCAATCGCTGAATTACCTCCACCAATTACTCCAACTACTTGTTTTTTATAAACAGCTCCATCACATATTGCACAATATGAAACACCTTTTCTGTTAAATTTATCAATATTTTTCACTTGATGCGGAACTTTTTCTGAAGTTCCTGAAGCGATTATTAATTTCTTATATTTTATTTCTTCATTATCAAGAATTACTATTTTTTCTTTATGCAAAACATCAGTTACGGTTCCAAAAAGCATTTGAGCTCCGCTACTTAAAGCGTGATTATACATTCTTAAAGATAAATCGGCGCCTTCTATTGATTCAAAACCGATTCAATTTTCAATTTTAGAAATATTAACTAATTTCCCACCAGGAACTTCTTTTTCAATAAATGCTACTGATAATTCATTTCTTGCTAAATAAAGAGCAGCAGTTAATCCTGCTGGCCCCGAACCTATTATTACTACATCAAAACTTTTCATACAAAAATTATATAAAAAAAGACTACTTTTTCTTAGTCTTGTATTTTTTTCCTCTATTTATTTCTCTTTTAGATCATTTATGTTCGTCTTCTGCGGGAAGTCATATTCTAACCTTATTTGGTAATTCTTCTCCTCAAAATAAATATTTTTTCTTTGTATCAGATTCTTTACCAAATAAGATTAATTTTCTAGGTTTTACTGGTTCTATTAAGTCATATTTTTTCTTACTATAGAATTGTCAAAAGACTCCTAAACCTACTCCAACAATAACCATAATGATTGCTACGAACAATGAAACTGATAAAGATCCTCATTTCATTATATCTACTGGATCCCTCAATGGTTCCATTGCTGATCTAACGATTCCGTATCAAATTAAATATGCTGCTGCAGTAACTCCTGGTTTAAGTCAATTTTTTCTTAACAAAATTAAAACAAGGAAAACATACCCAAATCCATTAGCTAAAAATTCATAGAAGAATAATGGGACTCTATATGCAGATACACCATTAACTCTAATGAACATATGAGATTTTAACGATCCCATTCAATCAAGAGAATCTCCGGAAACGATTTTTCCAAAAACTTCATGATTAGCAAAATTACCTCATCTTCCAATTGCTTGACCTAATATGACATTTGGCAAAATGATACCAACAACTGTTCTTATATCCATTGAATGTTTTCTTCGGTAAACAAATGGAACAACACCTATAAAGGCTCCCATGATTCCACCTTGAATTGATAAGCCTTGGAATTTATAAAATTCTGACCAGCCGCCCTCTGATAAAAGAAATCAAAGCCTTGCTCCTATTATTGAACTGGGAACTAAAATGATTAAAATGATTTGCAAATTTTCTCATGAATATTTTTGTCTTCTTCAAAAATAAGCAACTGAAAGAAATGAAAAGAGAAATCCTGCAAACATTGTTAAAGGATATGTATGAAGAGGTCCAAGTGATCAAATTGTCTCTCCTCTATCTCATGCACTTGTAGCAAAAGAATCATTCATTACTTACTCCTTTCTGAAATTATACTCAATGGCTCTTGACCAACTTTTTTAGCTATGTAAACATTGGCAGCTGCTTCAATAAGAGCAGATAACGTCCTACCATTTTCCACAGGAATTTGCATCTTATCTAATTTTCCACCAAGAGCTTCATAATATAATTTTCTATTGCCTAATCTATCAACATTATTTAATTCATCAGATGATAAAAGTTCTATTACTAAATCTACTTTGACATATTCTTTAGTTGATTTAAGTCCATATATTTTAGGTATATTAATAAATCCTATTCCTCTGGCCTCTAAAAAATCTTTAGTTATTTTTGATGGCTTTCCAATGAAATCTGTTCCTATTTTACTTAAAACAACATTATCATCAGAAACAAAATAATGACCTTTTTGAACAAGCTCTAAAACAGCTTCAGACTTACCAATTCCAGATTTTCCTGTAATCATAACTCCTACACCATTAACAATAACTAATGAGGCATGAATTGTAATGTTTTCTGCCAAGGATTTTGCAATATATCATCCAATAGTCATGTTAACGGTAGTTAGATGTGACTCAGAATGATGAACTGGAGTTTTATGCTTATTACAAATTTCAATAACGATTTTTGCCATTTTTTTGCTAAATCCAGAAGATAAAATTACAAGAGGTGTTCTCTTAGAAACAACTGAATTAATTTTTTCTCTTAATTCTTTTGTTCCAAGATTCTTAAATCATTTTGATTCTTTTGTTCCTCAGCCAATTACGTTTCTTGGCTTATCAGGTATATCCATTACAGCTGAAAGTTCTAATCCATATCTATGGAGAGCAGGAGCTGTAATTTCTCTTTCTAAATCAGATGAATCCATATTAGATATTTTTAAATTAAATTTTTTGATAACATCAATTGTTTTTAACACATTACCTCGCTTCTTTATTAGATAAATTAATTATATATAATTCCATAATTTTTATTTATAACCAGGAAAAATAAAAAATGCAAAACATTAATTAAGTTTATGCATTTAACATTTTTTTTAAGTATTCTCCAGTAAAACTTCCTTTTATTTTTTGAACTTGCTCTGGAGTTCCTTGAGCAATGACTTTTCCACCTTTAATACCGCCGCCAGGTCCTAAATCAATTATGTAATCACTGACTTTTATAATATCTAAATTATGCTCAATTATTAAAACAGTATCTCCGCCATCAACAATTCTATTTAAAACTTCAATTAATCTAGAAATATCATGTTGATGAAGACCGGTGGTCGGTTCATCAAGAATATAAATAGTTTTCCCTGTTGGTTTTTTTTGTAAGAATGTTGCCAATTTAACTCTTTGAGCTTCTCCACCAGAAAGGGTTGTTGCAGATTGACCCATTTTAATATAACCTAATCCAACATCAACTAGAGTTTGTAATTTAACAGATATTTTTTTATTTGTTGAAAAAAATTCTAAAGCTTCCTCGACTCTCATGTTTAATACATTAGAAATTGATTTTCCTTTGTATTTTGCTTCAAGAGTTTCTGGATTATATCTTTTTCCATCACAAACATCACATGTTACGTAAACATCAGGTAAAAAATGCATTTCAATTTTAATCGAACCATCTCCTCTACATTTGTCGCATCTTCCTCCATCAACATTAAATGAAAATCTTCCTTTTAAATATCCTCTTGCTCTTGATACTTGAGTTTTAGCAAAAACATCTCTTATATCATCGAATGCTCCTGTATAAGTAGCAGGATTTGATCTAGGAGTTCTTCCAATTGGAGATTGAGAAACTTTAACTAATTTATCAATATTAGAAATTCCTTTTAGTGATTTATGTTTTCCCGGAACAACAAAGGGATTACTAATAAGTTTTTGAATAGACTTAGCAAAAACTTCATTAACTAATGTAGACTTGCCAGATCCAGAAACACCTGTAACAGCAACTAATTTTCCTAATGGGATTTTAGCATTAATTTTTTTCAAATTATTTTCTTCTGCTTCTTTGACTTCAATAACTTTTCCATTACCACTTCTTCTAGATTTAGGAATTGCTATTTTCTTTCTACCTGATAAATAATCACCTGTAAGTGATTTTCTATTACTAGCAATTTTTGCAGGTGTTCCTTTAGCCACAACAGTACCGCCATTATCCCCGGCTTCTGGTCCAATATCCACAACATAATCAGCTGCTCTAATTGTGTCTTCATCATGTTCCACAACAATTAAAGTATTTCCAATATCAACCATATGTTTAAGGGTTGCGATTAATTTTTCATTATCTTTTTGATGTAAGCCAATTGAAGGTTCATCAAGAACATATAATACACCTGTAAGATTTGCTCCAATTTGTGTTGCAAGTCTTATTCTTTGTGATTCCCCTCCAGAAAGAGTTTCTGCTTTCCGGTTTAAAGTTAAATAATCAAGCCCAACATTATTAAGAAATGTTAGTCTATCAGATAATTCATTGATTATTAAATCTGATATTTGTTTTTCATTATCAATTAAATCAATTTGAATGATTTCATTAAGAGCTTCCTCAATTGATTGTTCAGTAAATTGATAAATATTTTTATTATTAATAATCACAGATCTAGCATATTCATTAATTCTTGAGCCTTTACACTCTAAACACATTGCATCTGACATAAATGTATCTCTATATCATCTTCTAACCATTTCTGATGAGGATGTTAGATGCTTTCTTTCAATTTTATCAGCTAATCCTTCTATGAAATCAATCTTATTTCTTTTAATTCCCGATTTAGAAACTAAAGTAAAATCAATTTCCTCATCAGAACCTCTAAGCATTATTTTAATATCCTTTTTAGGCATATTTTTAATTGGTGTATCAAGGCTTATAGCATAGTGTTTTAAAAGAACTTTAAATTCTTGTCATTCAAGATTTTCAGAACCAACTAAATTTTTGAAGTAGACGATACCACCTTGTCTAATTGATTTTTGTTTTTCAAGAAAAATTTTGTTTTCATCAGCATTAAGTTTAACTCCGAGTCCCTTACAATTTCCACACATTCCAGATGGCGAATTAAATGAAAATAATCTTGGTTCAACAATCGGCATATTAAAATCACCCTCAGGACAAGAATGATATTTAGAGTAAGTGTTAGTTTCTCCATCAACAACTTCAATAGTAACTAAGCCTTTACCATATTCAATAGCAAGTTCAACCGCTTCAGCAACTCTTGATCTAATATCATCAGATAAAACAATTCTATCGACTACAATCAAAATATCATGTCTTTTATTTTTATCAAGTTTGATTTCATCATCTAATGATAATATTTTCCCGTTAACTTTGACTCTTAAAAATCCTTCTTGAGAAAGTTTTGTGAATAAATTTTGATGAGTCCCTTTTTCTGAAGTAACAATAGGAGCTAAAACAACAAGTCTTGTTCCAGTTTTATTTTCAAAAATTGAATTTATAATATCAGAAGTTTTTTGAGCAGTAATTTCCACTTTATG
Source organism: Mycoplasmatales bacterium (assembly GCA_013215685.1). GTDB lineage: Bacteria > Bacillota_I > Bacilli_A > Mycoplasmatales > Metamycoplasmataceae > DT-68. Next base: position 11,766 of record JABSQU010000016.1, read on the forward strand.
AGTAGGACAATATGCTTTCCCAACTCTTGCATAAAGAAGACGTAAATAGTCATAAATCTCTGTAACTGTTCCAACAGTAGACCTTGGATTATTATGCGTTGTTTTTTGTTCAATCGATATTGCCGGTGATAGACCTTCAATTGAATCAACAAGAGGTTTTTGAGTTCCTCCTAGAAATTGTCTTGCATATGATGATAGTGAATCAACATATCTCCTTCTCCCCTCTTCATATATAGTATTGAAAGCTAATGATGATTTACCTGAACCAGATACCCCAGTAAAAACGACTAGTTCATTTTTAGGTATTGATACTTCAATATTTTTTAGATTATTTTCTCTTGCACCTTTTACGATAATTTTATCTATTACATGTTTCATACTAATTATTTTATCACATTACCAAATAGTAATTAGTTATAAATTATTTTTGTATACATTGACCTTTTTATTAATAGGGAGATTTTTATTTTTGTCAGCAATTTTCTCAAATCTAGATTTTGTTAGAAAATTGTATGCAACATTTATTATTGATCAATTTTTTAGTGATTCGTTTTTAAAAAAATCATCTAATTTTTTAATAATTTCACGAGTAGTAAAGAAAATTAAATATCCATTATAATCAGAATTTTCTGAATAATGCTGATGAGATTTTATTTTTTTAAATTCTTCTTTTATTTCCTCAATATCATCTAGACATTTTATTTTTAATATTTTTCTATCAAAAACATACTCATGATTATCAAATTTATCTTTATTCTCAATTAAATCAATATTTTCTGATATAAAACTATGACGGAATCTTTCTTTAATTTCATTTTCATCGTAATTTTTTTTCATTGAAGACCAGGCCATTTCACTCGCCAATATTTCAATGTCTTTAACTGTAGTCATTTTATTCAAAACAGTTTTTAATTTACTAGGAGATGCTATAGATTGAACATTGTTTAGTCTATCTACAAATTCCTTTCAAGAAGATAAATCAAAATCGTTTATTTTGTATTCAATTAATTTTTGGAATTTTTCCCTTATGTCTTCATTTTTTATTGGTTTTTTATGTTTTAGAATTTGATTCATTGTGTCAAAATCTGTTTCTTCCTCATAATTATTAGTTATTACTCAATTTATGTTTGTTAAATATCTTTTCTCGTTTTCATATTCTAACATTTCATGTCCATTAACTTCAATTATTTTTATGCCATGTTTTTCATATGAAATATCATTTTCATTTGAAAAACGATCTTTAAATTTATTTATTAATTTTCTATTTTCTTCAAGAAGAATATCAATCAATCCATTAATATAAATATCTGAAAAGCCATCTTTCCCTATATCAGTAAGTTTTTGTCTAAACAAACCTATATTTTTATATTTATTTTCTTGATCCTTAATATTTTTTACGAATTTAATAATATTTATAACGGGTTCTTTTTTAGCTCCTCTAGGAAAGGATTTTTCTTTTCCCTTAGAATAGCCCAACCCAAAATACTTTCCATATTTTACTTCTGATTGAATAAATTTAATTTTATCTGAATCTGATTCATGTTCTTTAATAATTTCAGTCATTTTTTCTAAAAAAATGTTCATTATATCTTCTTTTTTGAAATTTGTTATAGTTTGAATATCAAAGAAATATGGAACGTCCATGTTTTTTTGAAAATCAATATCAAGAATTCCAATTCCTTCTATTTGAGTTTTATCTAATTCTAATATTTTGCTTAATTTCATACTTTTTTTGCATTATAAAATGCTCCCCTTCCAATAATTATTTAACACAATATGTTATTAAAATATCATATTAAATAAACATATATCATATAAAAATTATATCACTTTCATTATCATAGATTTTTAAATTAGATATGCCTATAATGCTTTATATTTCTATTTAGTAATTCATTAAATATTAGATAGTTTATTTGAGATAATATGGGAGGCATTAGATCGCCTATCGGTAGTAAAAATTTGCGAGCACAAGCTGAAATGATGAAATTCTAGTGTCGATGGTATAGTCTGGATGATATAGATATTTTTATATTCTTTATTTGCCCATATTTGTTCAGAAAGGTTTTTTATGCAAAGAGGGTATACAAATAATATTAATTTCAAAATAGCATTCACTAGAATTATGTTGGGTCTAGTATTATTATTTCAATATTTAGAAAAAAATTACGCAAATTATGAATCTATTCATACATCATAAATTTATCTATAGTATTTATAATAATAAGACTATACATTACAGGTTAAAATGGGCAATGATATTTCTGATAATAAGATTTATTATGAGCCTACAGTCAGTGATAGCATGAGTATCATGTCTTTTATTTTTATCAAGTTTGATTTCGTAATCTAATGATAATATTTTCCCGTTAACTTTGACTTTTAAAAATCCTTCTTGAGAAAGTTTTGTGAATAAATTTTGATGAGCCCTTTTTTCTAAAGTAACAACAGGAGCTAAAACAACAAGTCTTGTTCCAGTTTTACTTTCAAAGATTGAACTTATAATATCAGAAGACTTTTGAGCAGTAATTTCAACTTTATGAGTAGGACAATATGCTTTCTCGACTCTTGCATAAAGAAGACGTAAATAGTCATAAATCTCTGTAACCGTTCCAACAGTAGACTTTGGATTATTATGTGTTGTTTTTTTTCAATTGATATTGCCGGCGATAGACCTTCAATTGAATCAACAAGAGGTTTTTGAGTTCCTTCTAGAAATTATCTTGCATATGATGATAGTGAATCAATATATCTCTTTCTCCTCTCTTAATAAATAGTATTAAAAGCTAATGATTATTTGCCTGAACCAGATACCCTAGTAAAACTACTAGTTCATTTTTAGGTATTGATACTTCAATATTTTTTAAATTATTTTCTCTTGTACCTTTTACGATAATTTTATCTATTACATGTTTCATGATAACTATTTTATCACATTGCCAAATAGTAATTGATTGATATATTTTTACATGATAAGGATACAATAATATTATTATTTATTAATATTGTCTTTAAATCCCTTAATATCATTATGCATTTTTATTGCTGGTGAAGGTTTTAATGACTCGTCATTTTCTTTGGTTTCTGCTATATCAGAAGAAATTATTATTTCTTTGAGTGATGCAGCGCTTCCTTCAAAAAGTCTATTTATATTTTTGAATTTTCATCCAATATTTAATTCACCATCTTCGTCAATCATTGAATTGGCTACGGCTAATAAAAATAAGCATTCTGCATATCTATTTATATTATTATTAAATATTAAATATGATTCTTCTTTGTATTTAAAGATTGTTGCTAAAAGTTCTTTTTTTGATATTTTTTTAACTTGTTTTTCATTAAAATTAATTAAAAAATCAATAATGTTTCTTACTAATTCGAAATTGCGGCTGCCTCTAAAATAGGATATTATTTGAAAAAAATTATGATCGATTTTACGATTATTTTTAATGTTCTTATCCATTTTTCTGATTTTAGATGCAATGTAAAATGATGTAGAATCCAATAAAGCAATTGAATTGAAAATGTACATTCTAGCTAAAGACGAAATAAACAAAACAGTTGTAAATAGAAAACAAATATTCAATGTTATTATTAATGGTGTTGTATTAATATTAATTTCCAGAAATACCATTTCTAGAAATGTTGTAGATAATGTTAAAAGTAATACAATAGTAGGTTGTAATCAAGATAAGGAAAAATATCATCAAAAATAATGTTTTTCATTTTTAGAATAAATTTTAACTATTTTCCAAAAAGTATATCTTATTATTGTTGCAGAACCTGAATTTCTGGCTCCTAATCCATTTATTGCTATTAAAGTTATTGTAGCAGTTGTAATTAATGCATCAACAGTAATAATATATTTTTTTTGAATGCCATAAATTTTTTTTTCTGAAACATTTCCAATAATTAGCGGTAGACATAATAATACACTAAGAATTACCAAAATTGATAAAAACAGAAATATTCCACTTCCAATATATATTTTTTTCTTTAAACTATTCTTTTTTTTCATTAATCGTTAATAAAATCGTTGATTTGTTTCATTTTAGCAGTTGGTATTAAATCTATTTTGCCATAGTTGTTTAAGACTAGTGCAGCAAAAATATCTGCTGTTTCAAGATTGTTTTTTGGTGAATAATTAGCAATTTTACCCTCTAAAATATGATATAGTTCGTGAAGTAAAATGAAAATTTCATCCTTTTCATTTTTTATAGATCTAGTATATTCTATAACTTGTTTTGAAATATCAGCTTTTGCATAAACTTCTTCTCCCAATTCATTTGACTCTTCCACTGATCAGCCCAATTCCTCTATTTTATTTTTTATATTCTCTGAATTATATAGATTATCTCTACTATATTTCTCAACAAAATCAAATAATTTCATTTCTCTCCTACCTGTAAGATATTTATATAAATAAATACATTCAAATTATATAATAAAAAATGTTAGATATTGGGAAAATGAAAAGAAACTGTTGTATACAATTTTATTAGTAATTTTACTAATTTAATTTGCAAATAAATGTGAACAAAAAACACAATTTTCGTTTTTTAATCAGAAAATTTCAATAATATTATTTTAAAAAATAAAAAATGGAAATTCCATTAATTAAATGTTTAATTTTTATAGCAAAAAGTATTCATGCATTTTAATTTTTGAACCAAGTTCTTCAACTAAAGATTTTTCACAATCAATGGTAGCGCTTAAATTTAAAACTACATTTCTTGTTAACTCGTTTATATTGACAATAGATTTTGCAATATTTAGATTATTATCTTCATGAACTTGTAATGGGTTAAATGTCACGATAATTCTTGCATAATTATTATTAATATTATTGTCTTTAATATATTGATTAAGTTTAAATCCTAGATAGTCAATTATTTTACTAAAACTCTCATCTTGAAATTCTAATAATGTATCGCATGATAAATAAAGAAAGGCAAATGCACTTTTATTATCTGGAAAATCAGTGTAATTATTTTTATTCTTAAAAATTGCATTTAGCGAATTGACAATTGATTGTATTAAATCTTTGCCCTCTAATTTTTCTCCTATTAACACAGTTCTTTTAAGAGAAATTAAATTACTGTCTTTTTTCAATTTAGCAACATTTTTTTGTATATAAAAGTTATTAGAAAATGATGAATTTTGGACATAGATAATTGGTAGTGAATTAGATTTAAAAATAGAATCAGAATTTAGAATGAAATCCCTTTTACCTGATGGGCTTGCCGAATTATTTATTAATGTATATTTTTGAGGATAGTTTGTTATAAGTTGAGGATTATTTTCAAATAAATTTTTTAAATTTTTAAATTGATAGTCTTCTGTTTTATTCATTTTATTTTCCTTTTTTTGATTTGATTAATTAATTTCGTTAAATCATTATTTCCTAGTAAATATTATAAAGTAAAGTTCAATACATGTATATATAAATTTTGATAGTTAATTAGCATTATTATATTGCTATTTAGTAATTCATTAAATACTATATAATTTATTTGAACTAATATTTGGGGGAGGCGTTAGATTCGCCTACCGGCAGTAAAAGTCTGCGAGCGCAAGCTGAACTGGTGAAATTCCAGTACCGACGGTATAGTCCGGATGGGATAGATATTTTTATATTCTTTATTTACCTATATTTGTTCAGAAAGGATTTTTCTCTATGCAAAGAGGGTATACAAATAATATTAATTTCAAAATAGCATTCACCGGAATTATGTTAGGTCTAGTATTATTATTTCAATATTTAGAAAAATTTATGCCAATTATGAATTTATTCATAAACATAAATTTATCTATAGTATTTATAATAACAACACTATATATTACAGATTGAAAATGAGCAATGATATTACTGATAATAAGATTTATTATGGGCCCTGCAGTCAGTGGCATGGGTTATTCAGTAATTCAAATATGATCTCATTTTATATTGTTCGTAATGGGATTCGTTTATATGGGGCTTTTTGTATTAATCCATAGATTTATCTTCAGAAAATATAAAAGTAATTATGGAAAACTTTTAATAATATCATTTGGATTAACAATCATTGTCACTTCATTAATAGGAGCATTTTTAAATGCAGTATTTTTCTTCCCTATTTATATTTATATAATTGAAGGCTCCTCGGGCAGTCTCTTCGATTCAGCCAAAGCAGCTTATGATTCCTCTAAAGATTTTGCTTTCTTTGGAATACCAAATTATTGATTAGGAATGTTTGCAGCCTTTGGAGTCGGTAATTTAATTAAATATTCAGTTGTTTCTGCAATATTTGTTCCGCTTTGAAAAATTGTCAAACGTTATGAAAAAGTAAAAGAATAAAAAACTCTAGCAATGCTAGAATTTTTTATTTCTTCTTCATTCGTAATCAGATTTAATTATTTTTTCTAAATTATTCTCTATTTTAAATCCTAATATTTTAGCTGCTTTATCATTTGAAGCAACTAGAGTTGATGGATCTCCATCTCTTCTTTTTACAATATCATGAGGTACTTTTATCCCCAAGACCCTTTCTGTTTCTGAAACTATTTCTTTTACAGAATAGCCGTTTTTACTTCCTAAATTAAAAGTTCCTGATTTATTTTTAAAAGTATGTTTAGCTCCAAGAACATGTGCTTTAGCTAAATCTGTTACATGAATATAATCTCTTACACATGTACCATCTTTTGTATCATAATCATCTCCAAAAATTGACATTTTATCTCTTAAACCAAGAGCAGCTTCAATAACTACTGGAATTAAATGAGTTAGTTTTCTCCCTTTAGTAGATTGACCTATTTCGCCTGAAGCATCGGCTCCTGCAACATTAAAGTATCTAAAAATTACATAATTCATACCATGAGCATTTGCTGCTGCCTTTATCAATCACTCACAAGAAAGTTTAGAAGCTCCATATGGATTAATTGGCTCTTTATAATCATCTTCCATTATTGGAATATTTTTAGGCTCTCCATAAACTGCTGCTGTTGATGAAAAGACAATATTTTTAACATTATGTCTTTTCATAGCTTCAAGTAATATTGCTACTCCATGAACATTATTTTCAAAATATGTTATTGGTTTTTCAACTGATTCTGGGACAATCAATTTTGCTGAACAATGAATGACTGTATCGATATTATTTTCTTTAAAGATTTTATCTAAAAGCTCTGAATCTTGTTGATCGCCTTTATATAAAATAGCATCCTTATGAGCCCCCTCTTTATTTCCTGTTGATAAATTATCTAAAATAAATACTTGATGTCCATCTCTTATTAACTCATATACTGTATGTGAACCAATATATCCACTTCCGCCTGTTACTAATACTCTCATTTTTACTCTCCTCTAATTTATAAGAGATTCAAGTTCTAAAATCAAATCTCTCATTTGTGCTGCTCTTTCAAAATCCATCTCTCTTGCAGCTTTAAGCATTTTACCTCTAATTTTCTGGATTTCCTTTTTAACTGATTCTGGATTTTTCTTAATTGAATCAATTTTTTGTTGTTGATCCATTGAATCATCAAGCAATACATTCAATGCATTATCTTGCTCAGGATTCAATGGCTCAGGAATATCTTTAATAATTGATTTAGGAATTATTCCATGTTCATCATTATATGCCTTTTGAATTTTTCTTCTTCTATTTGTTTCATCAATTGCATTTTGCATTGATTTTGTTACTTTATCACCATAAAGAACCACATGACCATTTACATTCCGAGCAGCACGACCAATAATTTGAATTAGTGCTTTGTTAGATCTAAAGAATGATTCTTTATCTGCATCAATAATTAAAACAAGTGAAACTTCTGGAACATCAATACCTTCTTTAAGAAGATTAATTCCTACAACCACATCGTAAACACCAATACGGAGTTTTCTTAAAATTTCATCTCTTTGGAATGTTTTATGGTCAGAATGAATATAGGCTATTTTTTCATTTCTTTCTTGGAAATATTTTGTTAATTCTTCTGCCATTCTTTTAGTTGTTGTAAGAATAAATGTCCTTCGATTATTTTTCTTCTGTTCCTGAATTTTATCAAACATATCTTCAACTTGACCCTCAGTTTTTACAACCTCAATTGTAGGATCAAGTAAGCCAGTAGGTCTAACAATTTGTGAAATAACTTCACCTTCAACTAAATCTAATTCATAATCTCCTGGAGTGGCTGAAACATAAATTTTTTGAAATTGTGGAAATTCATTTTCAAATTCCTTAAATTTTAATGGCCGGTTATCTAAAGCTGATGGAAGTCTAAATCCATATTCAACTAAATTTTCTTTTCTTGACCTATCGCCGTTATACATTGCATTTAATTGTGGAATCATCATATGAGATTCATCAATAATCATTAATGGCTTATCATTTCTCTTTGTGGCACTTTCAACTGCATAATCAAGAATCGTAAAAGGCCTTGCTCCTGCTTTTCTTCCATCTAAATGTCTTGAATAATTCTCAATACCACTTGTAACGCCATATTCTTCAAGAGAATCAATATCAGCTAAAGTTCTTTGTTCCAACCTTTGAGCTTCGAGTAATTTGTTATTTTCTTTAAAATATTTCAATCTTTCTTCAAGTTCTACTCTAATTGTTTTTACAGCTCTATCAATTACTTCCGGATCTGCAGCATATGCATCAGCTGGAAAAATTGTATATTTCTCTCAAGATTTTTTAATTTCTCCAGTCACATAATCGACTTCTCTAATTGCTTCAATTTCATCGCCAAATTGTTCAATTCTTACTAAAAAATCATCTGCGAAACCAGGCATTATTTCAATAACATCTCCCCTAACTCTAAAAGTTGCCGGCTTGTTGTCAATATCATTTCTTGTGTAATTTCTTTGAACTAGTGCTATTAAAATATCACTTCTTTTAATATTTTGACCAATTCAAAATTCTAAGAAAGTTTTTTGATATTCTTTTGGATCTCTATGACCATAAATTGAAGCAACAGAAGCAACTACAATTACAGGTTCCCCCGAAACCATTGCATTAGTTGCTGACATTCTCATTGCTTCAATATCTCAATTTGATTTGGATGTTTTATCAATAAAAGTATCAGAAGAAGGCATATATGCTTCCGGTCTATAGTAGTCAAAATTAGAAATAAAATATTCAACTCTATTTTCTGGAAATAAAGATTTTAGTTCTGTATATAATTGTCCAGCTAATGTTTTGTTGTGAGATAAAACAATTGTACTTTTATTTGTATTTTTAATTACATTTGCAATTGTAAAGGTTTTACCCGTACCTGTTGCACCTAATAATACTTGATTTTTTTTCCCATTTTTAATGTTTGTCACAAGAGATTCTATCGCTTTTGGTTGATCTCCTGACGGCTTGTGCTTACTAATTAATTTAAAAGACATAAAAAAATTATACCCCATGATATTAATAATCTAAATTATTAAAAAAATAAAAAAAATGGGGCAATTGAAGGGAATCGAACCCTCGAATGGCGGAACCACAATCCGCTGTGTTAACCACTTCACCACAATTGCCATGTTATGCCTATATATTATATAAAAAAATAACATAATAATTTATATTATTTAAAAATTTGTGACTGCATTTTTATGATTAGCAAATTCACTAATCTCTGTAATCTTTTATTCTTTTTTCTGTGTTTTGTTGTTTTTAATATAAAAATTTTATGTTTTAACATTTTAAAAATAACTGTTGATGTTAATGCCCTTAATAAAATAACATCAAATAAAATTCTAAATTTCTTTTTCAACATTGATTGAGAAAATAAAATATACTTAAAGAAATGTTAATTAAATCGTCTTATTTATTAATTGTGATTAATATTAATTATGAAGATCTATAGACTTTTTAATTTTTTTATAGGTGATTTCCGTGATGGT
>JABSQU010000017.1 GCA_013215685.1 Mycoplasmatales bacterium
TAAAAAATAATTATTGCTTTATATTTTTGCTATTTTTTTTCAATCTAATATTAATAAAAGAAATTAACTGAAAATCTAAAAAAATAAATAAAAAAAATAAAAGAAATTAACACTTTTAAGGTTTATTGATATAATACATTTACATTGAAAGGAATAGATATGGCAAGAAAAGATGATATTACAGGAAAAAGAGCAATGTCAGGTAACTATAGATCACATGCTCTTAACTCAACAAAAAGAAAATTTAATCTAAACCTTCAAAAAGTAACTGTTATTGAAGATGGAAAAAAGAAAACATTAAAAGTATCAGCAAAAACAGCTAAAACACTTAAAAAACAAGGAAGAGTAGCTTAAATAATTAAAAACCCATCTAGGGTTTTTTATATTCAAAGATATCTAAGAAGATAATATATCCAACATTTTTTTAAATCTATAATTTTCCCCAGAAATTGCCTCTATAAGCTTTGCTATTTTTTCAAAAGATCTATAAGCCGTTGTATTAGGAACTTTATATTTATTTTTTAAACCATCTATAGTTTTCTTTCTATTTAAAATTGGATATTGGAAAAAATATCTTAAGATTCTTTTATCGACATCAGAAAATCTAGATTTATCTATTTTCTTATACATATCTAAAATCATATTTAATTTTCTATAAGAAATATCAACCGTTTCACTTAAAGAACCAACGAAAAAATAAATTCAATCATTTCATTTATTTGTCGTTTGTACTTTTCTTAATTCTTTAATATATTCATCTTTATTTTGTTTTCAATAATCTGAAATAAATATTCAATTATATTTTGAAAAACCTAAATAACTCATTAAATTAACAAGCAGCATTCTCCCTAGTCTTCCATTGCCATCTGAAAAAGGATGAATCGCTTCAAAAAAGGGGTGAAATTTTATTAAAGTTGCAATGCTTCTTTTGTTTTTATTATTTCTTATTTCTTCAAATATATCTTCCAAGTATTTCTTTTTCTCTGAGGGTTTAATCAAAATTAAAGAAGCACTTTCTATTGATTTTCCTCTAGGTCCTATTCAATTAGGTTTTGAATCATCTTCTAATAGTTTTCCGGGTTTAATTTTTTTAATTATTTCTATTGGATCAAACATATTCATATATCCTTCTATATTTCTAGAAAAAAGTTTTCTATGCAACGCTTTTAAATCATCAATCGAATAATCAAGAATGCCGTCCTTAAAATCTCTAAAAGAATTTTTATAAAGATTAATTAGATTTCTTACTTCTCAAGAATAAACATCTCTTATTCCTTCTGAAACATCATAATACATTTCATCATGATTTGTTTGAGTTCCCTCTATTATTGAGGAATCTACTCCTTCTCTTTCTAATAATCCCATTACAAGAACATTTGGAGAAATTAATAAATTTGCATTTTCAATTTTTGATTCTAAATAAGAAATTTTTTGGAATTTGTCAAATAAAAAACCTAATTGAGAATCAGATATATTTATTTTAGTTTTAGACATTAAATTCAATTTAACATTTTTATTCATAATAACATTTTACCATTATTCCCATAAATATGGAAAAAATGGGAAAGTCGATTAAAAATAATTATTCACCCAAGATTTTAGCAATGGATCCATTTTCAATATTATCTGTTAAATACGACCCAGAAACAGCTAAATTAATACCATTATCAAAAACAATTGGGCCTCATTTGTCATTTATTCCTCCATCAATTTCAATAATGACTTTATAATCGTTTTTATTAATTTCCTCTTTTAAAAGTCGAATTTTATCAAGAGAATTTTCAATGAAACTCTGCCCACCCTTTCCAGGATTAACAGACATAATCATGACATGATTTAAGTCTTTTAAAAATGGAAATGTTTTTCTTATATCAGTTTCTGGATTGACAACAAGACCTAATTTAATCCTTTTTGCATATTGTTTTATAAATTCTCCAGGGTTTTCTATAGTTTCTATATGTGCTGAAATTTGATCAACTTTTCCAATAAATTTTTCAATATATTCCTTGGGGTTAACCACCATTAAATGTATGTCAATGTAATGCTTATTAGTAGTTTTTATAATTTCTTCAATTTCATTCACTGGCATTGAATGTCTTGGTACAAATTTTCCGTCCATTACATCATAATGAACATATTCTATACCTTTTTCAATTAGCATATTTATTAACTCACTCTTATTATTCTTACCCAAAATTGATGCTGCTATTTTTCTCATCACTAGCCTCCTTTAATAGTCTTATATAATCATTATATCTTGTGACGGAGATTGTTTTATTTTCAACTAATCTCTTTATTTCACAATCAGTCTCTTTATTATGAATACATGAGCGCGCAAATTTACATTTTTGAGAAGCTTTTTCAAAATCATGATAAGCTCTAGATAATTGTAATTTAGTCAAATCAAACTCCAAAGAAGAAAAGCCAGGAGTATCAATTAATTGCCCTCCAAATCAATCGATTATTTCCACTACTCTTGTAGTGTGTTTTCCTCTTCCTAATGCTTTTGAAATTTTATCTGTTTTTAAATTTAAATTAGCTATTGAATTAATTGTTGAAGATTTTCCAGCTCCAGTTTGACCAGTAAAAACACTTAATTTATTTTTGAAAATGTTTTTAAGTACTTTAATGCTTTCTAAGTTATTGTTAGAAATTTCATATGCCTCATATCCTTGATTAAGATATTCATTTAAGTGACTTTCATTTGTTAAATCGCTTTTTGTAAAAAGAATAATTGGTTTTATTTCATTATGCTCTATTATTGCTAAAAATTTATTCAATAAAAAAGAAGAATAATTTGGTTCAACTAAAGAAGTTACAATTATTGCTTGATCAATATTTGCTACTTTTGGTCTTTCTAAAAAATTCTTTCTTGGATATATTTTGGTTAAAAATTCATTTGGTGTAAATTCAACAATATCACCAACAATAGGTGATGTTTTATTTAATCTTAATTTACCTGCAGCTCTAACAATATAAACATCATTATTAACTCTTATTGAATATTGACCTGCTATTATTTTAATTAACTGTCCTCTCATTAAAACGCCTTCAAAGATAATATGACTATGATAGAAACAAGTACAGCAATTATTAAAGCTATAATGAAGAATAGAGTTCATTTTGAATTAACTTTTTGCATGAAAGAAGTTTTTGGCTTATCAGCTAAAACTAAAATTGGTTCAAAAGCTCTTGAATTACTTAAACAATTAGACAAATCTTCATACATGGAATACATATTTGGATATCTTTTACTTGGATTTTTTGCTGTTGCTTTTATAACAATATTAGCTAAAGCTTGTGGAATATTATCAAAGACCTTATTAACATGTGGAATATTACTGTTTTGATGTTGTAGAACAGTTTTATACGCGTCATTTCCTTTAAAAGGCACATCTCCAGTCAACATTTCAAACACAATAATTCCTAACGAATAAATATCAGATTTTGCTGTCGCTTTTTCCATGTTAATTAATTCAGGCGCTATATATTGTGGTGAAGCAATTATATTATCTGTTTTTGTCAATCTTTCAGATTCATCTGAAATTGCAATACCAAAGTCAATAATTTTCACTTGACCATGACTTGTAATAATAATATTTGTTGATTTTACATCTCTATGTACAATTCCAGCTTTATGAATAGCTTCAAATCCTAATGATAATTGCTTTGAAAAATCTACAACTTCATCAACATTCAATCTCGACTTAGATTGAATGTAAGATTTTAATGTTTCTCCTTCAATATAATCCATGACAATGTATTGAATTTCATCATTTCATTCTCAATCATGAATTTTAACAACATATGGAGAATCTACCTTTTTTGTTAAATTTATCTCATGAAGAAAACGTTTCTTATCAGCATAAGAGTCTTTTTTATCCGGATGTAAAAGTTTTATTGCAACTTGTTCACCAGTATCTCTATCAATTGCAAGGTAAATTTCAGCCATTCCACCTTTGCCAATTTTTCTTATAAATTTAAATTTTCCTGTTAAAAGCTCTATCATTACTCAACCTCCACTATAACTACTGTTAAATTATCAGATGATTTACCTTTAATAGCCTGTCTAATAAGAACATCACCTCTTTCTTCAAGCGAAGCTGATGAAGTTGAAATAATTTTCTCAAAATTTGGTTTTGAAATATAATCATGAATACCATCTGAAGTTAAAATTACTGTTTTGAAATCAGCATTTCTTTCTGTTTTATATGTATCAATTGTAGTTTTCTTTTTAGGACCAAGAGCAGATGTTAAAGCTGCCGCCCCCATAACTGTTGCCGCTTCTTCTTCGGAATAGCCATGTTTATTTATGTAATAATTACGTAAATTATGATCAACAGTTATTTGATGAAGTAACCCATTATAAATATATGTTCTTGAATCTCCGATATTAAAAACCTTTATTTCATCATTCAAAATTAAAGCAGCCGTAACTGTTGTTCCCATATCTAACAAAGATCGATTTGGTTTAGCAAAAACTGTCATTGCTTTTTTAGCTGTGTGAATTGTTTTCAAAAATCATTTATCAATAAATTCCCTTTTTGAGGGAAAATTCTTTTCAAATGATTTTTCAAAAGTAGCAATTGTAATTGAAGATGCATGTGAACCACCTTCATGTCCACCCATTCCATCGCATAATATTGCTAAAATAATACCATCCTTGTTAAAAACAGCCGCTCTATCTTGATTTTCAGATCTAACTACACCAACATCAGTTCTAACAGTGAATTTCATTATTTATTTCCTTTTATTATATTAGTAACATTTTCAACTGCTTTCATTACATCATCATTTACAACTACATGCTGAAATTTATTGATAAAAGTCATTTCATCATAGACTCTTGCCATTCTTTCTGAAATTTCCTCTTCCGTTTCAGAACCTCTTGCTCTTATCCGATTTTCAAGTTCTTTCATCGAAGGAGGCCTAATAAAAAAAGAAATAGTTTCTTCATCCTTATAGTTTTCTAAAATATTCATAGCTCCTATAACCTCAACTTCCATAAATGGTACATTTCCTTTATCAATTATTCTGTTAATTTCCGATTTAAGTGTCCCATATTTGTTTGAAAAATGCTCATTTCATTCAATAAACTCATTATTTTTGATTTTTTTATCAAATTCTTCTCCTGAAATAAAATAATAGTGAACTCCATCAATTTCACCTTCTCTTGGTCTTCTTGTTGTCGCTGAAATTGACAATTCTAACTTCAATGACTCATCATTAAATAAGTGTTTTTCAATAGTTGCTTTTCCAACAGCAGAAGGACCTGTAAATACCACTAATTTCTTGTTCATAGGTAAATTATATATTATTACCAATTACAATTATTGATGTTTTCCCATATTTTTTATTTTTTTGAACAACAAATGATTCAGGAATTTCAAGTTCTTCTGGTCTAGAAGTTTCAATTATTAACAAACCTTGTTCCTTTAATAAATTTAAATTTTTAATAATTTTAATTGTTTCATTATATTGGTTTTTTTGATATGGAGGATCCATATAAATGAAATCAAATTTTGTCCCACTCATTCTTTTCAAGAATTCATTTACTCTTGATTTTACAACTGATATATTATTAATTTTTAAAGTTTCAATATTTTCTTTAATTATTTTTATTGCTTCAGAATTTTCCTCAACTGAAATAACTTTCATAGCGCCTCTTGATGATGCTTCAATTCCAATTGATCCCGAACCAGAATATAAATCTAAAAAAATTGACTTTGAAACTTTAAACTGAATCATTGAAAAAACAGCTTCTTTAGCTCTATCTGTAGTTGGTCTAGTAATGTTTAAATCAGGTTGCTTTAATTTTCTACCGCCATGTAATCCGCCTATAACTCTTAACATAATACAATAATATCATATGATATAATTAATCTATGAATTTAACAATGTTGCCAGATAAAAAAGTAAGAACAAAATCAAAAAATCTTGATTTTCCTTTATCAAAAGAAAAAATTGACTTAATTAATGGAATGATAAATCATATTGATGATTCTCAAAAACCAGGAACAACTTTAAGACCAGGAGTAGGAATTGCAGCAGTTCAAGTAGGTCATTTGGATAGAATGTTTTACATTAGTGCTCCTGAATCAGATGGGTATCCAGAATGAAAAGAATTTTTTATAAATCCTGTAATCACTAAAAAAAGTTCTAAAGCTGCTTTAAGAGATGGAGAAGGCTGTTTATCAGTTGGAACAGAAATACCATTACAAGACGGATTAGTACATAGATACATGGAAGTTACAATAAAAGGTTATTCATATTTTCAAGGAAAAGAAATTACAGTTACAAGAAAAGGGTATCATGCCATAATTATCCAGCATGAATATGACCATTTAGAGGGAAAACTTTTCATTGATAGAATTGATAAATTCAATAAATGAAAGCAATTAAATGATGAAGTACTTTTATAGTACTTTTTTGTTATAATTTATAAAAGTTAGAGCTTCAATTTTAAAAAATAATGAAAAGGAGATAGAATGAAAAAGACAAAATTTTTCGGTTTAGGCGGGATGCAAGAAATCGGTAAAGCCGGATTTATTTTAGAACACGAGGACGAAATAGTTGTAGTTGATAATGGAATCAAATTTACAAATTCCATGGAAACAGGTGTTCAAGCAATAATACCTGATTACAGTTATTTAGAAAAAAATGTAAAAAAAATAAAAGGTGTTTTTATAACTCATGGACATGATGATCATATTGGTGGCATTCCATACTTATTAAAACAAGTCGATGTTAAAAAAATATATGCACCAAAAATAGCCTTAGTGTTTTTGAAAAATAAACTAGAAGAACATAATATAAAAAATGATGTAGAATTCATTGAAATAGATAAAGATTTATTAGTGAAAACAAAACACTTTGAAATCGATGCTTGATCTACTCAACATTCAGTTCCAGATGCATATGGTATAAGAGTTAAAACTCCAAATGGAAGTGTTTTCTATACAGGTGATTTTAGGTTTGATTATACACCACTAGGAACATATACAGATTTTGATAAACTTAAAAAAATGGGTGAAGAAGGAATGACAGTAATGCTTTCTGATTCAACTAATGCATTCTCGCAAAATCATTCACCAACAGAAAAAAATATTCATAAAGATTTAGAAAAATTTACAAAAGCGTCAAAAGGTAAAGTCGTTATTACAACATTTGCTTCTCAATTAATTAGAATTCAATCCATTATAGAAATGGCTGAAAAACTTAAAAGAAAAGTTGTTTACATGGGAAGGTCAATGGTTAGAAACATTGAATCTGCTAGAGCATTAGGTTATATAAATGTTGATGATTCAGTTTTCATTGATAAAAAACAAATTTCTAAATATCCAGATAATGAATTATTAATTATTACAACTGGATCTCAAGGAGAAGAAAGAGCGGGTCTAGCAAGAATGGCTTTTGGAAAACATGCTCAAGTAAAATTAAAAAAAGGAGATACAATAATTTTTTCATCATCTCCAATTCCTGGAAATAGAATGAAAATAGAATTATTAATTAATCAACTTTATAAAACCGGTGTTGATATCAAAGAACATAGAATCGATGGACTATTACACGTTTCTGGACATGCTTACAAAGATGAACATATAAAGTTATTTGAATTAGCAAATCCTAAATATTTTGTTCCATTCCATGGTTCATATAGAATGTCTGCTGTACATGGAGTTACAGCTGCACAAACTGGTGTTAAAAAAGAAAACATTCACATTCCAACAAATGGAAATATTATGTATTTAGAAAATGAAAAATTAATTATTACTGATGAACATGAAGATATAGGTCCAGTTTATATAGATTCAAATAATGTTTCAAAAACAAATGTTCCAGTTATAAAACAAAGAGCGATGCTTGGAGAAAATGGATTTGTAAATATTGTAGTAGTAATTGACAAAAATAAAAATAATATTGTTGGAAGAACAAGAGTTATTTCAAGAGGAGCAGTATTTACAAAAACATCTAAAGAATTACTGGATGAAATACAAAGACTTGCACATGGAGCGATATTACATACAATTAAAAACAATGAAAATTGAACTGTTTTACAAATAAAAGAAATTGTTTCAAAAAGAATATCACCATACGTATATAAAATTAAAAGAAGAAATCCCGCAATAATAACTTCAGTATTGAATTATTCTAGAAAAGAAATAAAAAGAAATAATAAAAGCGCTTAAGCGCTTTTTATAAATTTTCTGCAATTTTTTTAGCTTGATTCCCAACAATAATTGTGATATATTTTGAGCTCGCAACTATGCCAGAAACTGATTTTAATTTTTCAATATTCTCAACTTGTAATTTAGATTTTTCATTAAAAAATATTTTTATTTTTGTGTGTGTGTATTCAGTTCCAATAATATTTTCTTTACCACCTAAATATTCAATTAATTTTTCAATTTTAATAGATAATTTATTTGCTTCTGATAGTTCATTTGAAAAATTTTCATTTTTCCTTTTATTTATCATATAAGGATAAATTCCTAATGTGATAATAGATAGTAGAATATAAATGAATTTATCTTTTCCAGTCATAAAACCTCTTTCTATAATTATTTAAATTAATTATATATAATTATTATATTCTAAGGAGCTAAAATGAAAAAGAGATTAGTAAGTGGTATAACAGCAACAGGTCAATTAACAATAGGAAATTATATTGGTGCTATTAAAAATTTTGTCAAACTCCAAGATGAATATGAATTATTTATTTTCGTGGCAGACTTACATGCATTAACAATAGAAATAAGTCCTGAAGAATTACGAAAAAATAAAAGAGATATCATGGCAATTTATCTTGCTTGTGGATTAAATCCTGAAAAAGCAACTTTATTTTACCAATCAGATGTAAAAGCGCATGGTCAAATGAATTGAATCATGGAAAATCAAACAACTATTGGTGAATTATCAAGAATGACTCAATTTAAAGATAAATCAAAAACTAAAATGGCAAATAAAACGGAAAAAATTAATACAGGCCTTCTTACTTATCCAACATTAATGGCAGGAGATATACTACTTTATCAACCAAATATAGTTCCAGTTGGAAAAGACCAAAAACAACATATCGAGCTTACCAAAAGTATTGCTACTAGATTTAATAATAAATATGGAGAAACATTTGTTATACCAGAATTTTACACCCCAAAAACTGGTTCAAAAATTATGGCATTAAATGACCCTTCAAAAAAAATGTCTAAATCTTCTAAGGTTGAAAAATCTTATATATCATTATTGGAAGATCCTGATAAAGCTTATAAAAAAATCATGAAAGCCGTGACAGATTCCGAAGGGAAAATTTATGCATCACCAGAAAAAGAAGGAATTACTAATTTATTAACAATTTATGCCTCTTTAAAAGATATAACCATTAAAAAAGCAGAGGAATTAACTAAGGATATGAATTATGGTATTTTTAAATCAAAAGTTGGAGAAGAAGTCAAGGATTTTTTAATTGATTTACAATCTAAATTTAATAATTCTATTAAAGAAATTGATAATATTGCGGAAAATGGAGCAAAAAAAGCAAGAAAAATTGCAAATAAAACATTAGAAAAAGTCGAAAGAAAATTAGGATTATAAAAAGTTAATGCAATGCATTAACTCATATTTAATAATTCATCTAAAATTAATTCATTTGTACACTTGACAACAAAATTTGCTTTTTTTCACTCGGCCTTTTCGCCATGAGTAATGGCAATTGATTTAATTTTTGCTTTATTAAGTCCTTCGACTCCCAATATTGCATCTTCTAAACCAATACATTCACTAGGCTTAAGATTTAATCCTTCGCATGCTTTTAAATAAATATCAGGAAAAGGCTTTCCGTTTAATATTTTCTTTGGATTAACAATATAATCAAAATAATCGTATAATCCAATTTTTTTCAAAATTAATGGAGCGTTTGTGGACGATGAAGCTACTGCTAACTTAATTTTTCTATCTTTTAAATTAATAATCAATTTTTCTATTCCTGGGAGAATGTCTTTTGATGAAAGATTTTTTTTCAATTTTTTCAAATAAATATTGTTTTTATTTTCTGCAATTGTTTTTTTCTCTTTTTCCGAAAATTTATCAATTTTATAAGCATCCAAAATACCCTCTAAGGTTTCTATTCTTGAGAGACCTTTTAATTTAGTATTTATTTCTCTTGTAAAGTCAATACCATATAATGACATTTGTTCTTTTCATGCTAAATAGTGAAGTTCTGCCGTTTCTGTTATAACACCATCTAAATCAAATATAAATCCCTTAATCATATTTATACTCCATCTTAAATATCTGTTTATTTATTTCAATCTCTTTTTCGTTAATGAATATTTTTACTTTATTATCATTAATGGCATTTATTTCAAAATGATCAGTTAGTAATGTAATTTTAAGTCAAGTATCTTTATATAAAATTTTAAATTCTAATGATTCTCATTGTTTCGGAAGAATTGGATTAATATGCAAATCTCCATTTATTCATCTAACACCACCATAACCAAAAATTGTATTTTGTCAAATAGCTGCAATAGCACCAGAATGAATTCCCGCATCACATGATTCCATGTTTGGACCCATATCAATATTTAATGAATATTTGTATAAATCATATGCCAAATCCATTTTTCTTAAATTAATCGCTTGTAGTGCATAAGTTGTTGCCGATAAGGAAGAATCATGTGTTGTGATTTTTTCATAATATTCAAAATTATCTTTAACTATTTGCTTGGAAAATAAGTGTGGCAATAAATATGTTAACAAAACAACATCTGCTTGTTTTACAATTTGCGATTTTAAACACATTTGCCCCTTTTTTGTATTAAATAATTTTTTTCCAGCATCTCCTAAAAGTTTAAACTCGCTAATATCAAAAAGTGGTAAATCAAGAAATTTATCATTTTCAGGAATTATGTTTTGACCATTAGGATTTTGCTGAATTAATTTCTTTGAAACATCATTGATTTTTTTAAAATCAATTGAATAGGGGATTTTCTTAAGAACTTCTTTTAAAATAGCCTTTCCTTCTTCAGAAGAATTTAATTTATCAAAATATTTTAAAGCAAGATCTAAATTATATTTTGCAAATGCATTTGTGTAGGCGTTATTATCGACATTCCCTTTATATTCATTTGGACCCATGATATCTTTAATTTCATAAATTCCAGAATTCTGTTTTTCTGCTCTTTGACTTCAAAACATCGCTGTATCAAAAATAATTTCATAACCCATATCATTCATGAATTTTTCGTCACCTGTGAAAGAATAATATTGATCAATTGCATATGCAACATCTGCAGAAACATGAATTTCTTCTCTTCTTGAGGCAATGGGAACTTGTTTTCCAGAGGCAATGTCAACTTGCCCTCAAAATGGACATACTTCCCCATCAGATGGTCAAGCAGATTCTCACGGATATTGTGCGCCCTTTAAATTAGATTCTTCATTTCTGATTTTATTTTCACGAGCTTTTTTTCTAGCACCTTCTATTCCTCGATATCTATATTCTAATAAATTCCTGGCAATTGATGGATTAGTAAATAAATAATTTGGAAGTATAAAAAATTCTGTATCCCAAAAACAATGTCCTTGATACCCTTCTCCTGATAAACCTTTTGCTCCAATTGATAAATTAGGATTATCTTTTGGAACAAATGAATTCATGTGTAAAATAGAAAATAAATTTGTAAGTTGATCATATTTTGCGTCTTCACTATTTCCTTTGATTTTTAAATAAAATTTTTCTCATATTTTATTTAATTCACTGATAGATTTATCTAATAATTCATTGAAATTACTATTAATTAATTCATTATTTAATTTAATAGCTCTTTCTAAAACAAAATCATTAGAATTAAGACTTTCATCATCATCTACACTTGTATTTACTGACATTAATTTGACTAATTTAATAGATTGGTCTTTTGAAATTGATGTTTTTATTTTAAACCCAATTTGTCGCCTGTCCATTGTAACAACATAATCATCTGTTCCGGGTTTAATTAAATCATTATTTTTCCATGCATTCACAATCATGTTGTGAATTACTAATCTATTAGACAAAGTTGTTTCTTCTTGATATTGTATTGAATTTAAAGTCAATCTTTTTTTAACTCCTTCTTTAAGGTGTTGAGCTCCTTTATTTGTAGTTTGACCATTTATTTTTGGAAATAAAGATACACTCGAAGGTTTTCCATCTAATTGTTTTAAAATGATTTTTTGACAATATAAATGCTTGTTATCTTGAGAAACAAATCTTAAGAAATTTAATTCAAATTCTTTATTATCTCTTTTGAAAATAATTTTTCTAGAAAGTGTCCCAGTTAAAATATTAAGTGTTTTAACATATTCATCTTTATCATTAATACTAAAAATTTTGTCATCAATTATTATTTGATTTTTTATTAAATCAGCTAAATTAGCCAATTCAGGCACTTCATTTTTATGTTCTTTATTGAAAATGCCATTTACAAAAAGATTTTCTTTATTAAAATATTCTATTTCTTCATCTGTTGACCTTAAACCTAAGTACCCATTTCCAAGGGACATCATTGATTCAGTTTTAGCAACATAATTTTTATTTCACTTAATTTGACTAATCCTAAATTTTTCTGTGTCATAATTTAAAAAATTTTTCATTTTTATCTCCTTTTACACTTTTTGATAAAATCTTCACGGTGCATGCGCTTCGAAAAATTATTTACTCTAAAAACATAATAGACTCATAAGGTCTTAAAATATTTTTGCTTTTTTTGTTGTCAGATCAACTGGAAATGATTTTTTTTCCATAATCTAAATTTTTAAATTTTACATAAATTTTTTGTAAGTTTACAATAACAATAATTTTTTTATCGTTATATTTTCTTGTAATTTTAAATGCTCCATTATTTAATAATTGCATTTTTGATTCTCCGTCAACTAGAATTTTTTTATATTTATTGCTATTTCTTATCTTAATTATTTTTTTATAAAAATTTAAAATTGAATCCTTATCTTTTAATTGCTTTTTAACGTTGTTTGTTTTATAATCAAATCCATTTTTAATTCAAGGCAAGTGACCATCATTAAATCCTGCATTTATATCATCGCTTCATGACATTGGAGTTCTTGAATTGTCTCTTCCATTAATATTTAAATATTTAGTCATTTCTGAATCAGAATAAATCTTCCTTTTACCGACAAGTAATTTGTAAGCATTTAAAGCATCAACATCCTTAAATTCATTTTTTGATAAAAATTTAGGATTAAGCATTCCAATTTCTTCGCCATAGTAAATGCAAGGAATTCCTTTTAATGAAAATTGCAATAAGGCTAATGTTTTTGCAGATTCATTATGAAAAATATTTTCATCTCCTCATCTTGAAATTGCTCTTGACGTATCATGATTTGATAAAAAATTCGTCATTAAATCAGGAGGTATTTTTTTAGATTCTTGGAAACTTTTCATTTTTAATAAAAAGTCTTTATAGTCTCATGAAGGATCATATCCATTTCTGCCCGTTTCTTTACCTCATCCAATTGACCATCATGCAAAATTATAAAAATTGGAAGAAATTTTTTGTTTTCCAGTGCCATATTTTATAGCTTCTGCTTTTGAAATTCCTGATGATTCTCCAAGAATAAAAATATCTTTTTTATCTTTAAAAGCAATTTCATTAAATTTCTGCAATTGTTTGACTGCTGTGGGGCCTCAAGAAAAATCATTATTTTTTCCATCTGGAAATACTTTTGAAATATGTTTAATTGCATCAAGTCTAAATCCTCTTACTCCCAATTTATACCAAAAATCAATAATATCAGCCATTGCTTTAATTGTATCTGGATGCTCTCAATTTAAATCTACTTGTTCTTTTGAAAATAAATGAAAATAATATTTATCAACAGATTTTACATATTCTCAAGCAGATCCCCCAAAAATTGAATTTGCTTTTTCATTTTTACTAAGTTTATCTCTCCAAATGAAATAATTATGTTCAATATTTTTTGAGGAAAGACAAGCTTTTTTAAATCAAGGATGTTTGCTAGAAACGTGGTTTAAAACAATATCCATAATTATGTTTATATTTAAAAGTTTTGCTTTTCTTGTCAGTTCTTCAAAATCATTTAAATCACCAAAAATTTTTCAAATTGATTTATAGTTTTTTACATCATATCCAGCATCTGCGAAGTCTGTATCGTAAACAGGACAAAGTCATATTGCATCAATACCTAGATCTGATAAATAATTTAATTTATTTATTATTCCTCTGATATCGCCGTTACCATCATTATCCGAATCATAAAATGACCTTGGAAATATTTGATAAATAACTTTATTTTTTCATAATTTTTGCTTCATATATCCTCCTATGAATTAATTTCACTAATAATAATTGATGAGAATCCCTTTAAAGTATTTAAATTAGGCTTCTTAATATCGCTATGGAAAATAATTTCTCCTCCTGAAGTGTAAAAGTATTTTTTTGATTTTAAATTGTGTATTACTCTAATGATTTGATTATTTATATTTATTGAAAAATCTATGATTCCATTTTCCTTATCAGTCACATTAAATTTAATTGATTCATTAATTTCTTTAGAATTATTTAAATTAAAATGAGATGAGGAATGCCTGAAATTCAAAATTTTCTGTAAAAAATTAAATATATTTTTTTTAATGAAGGGATTTTGTAATTGTTCTCACCTAAGTCCAGCAGATCAATCCGTTGTTTTATAGGTATTTTCATTAAATCTACTTCCCAAATTAAATAAGTCAATAATATTTTCACTTTCGTAAAATCTGTCTCCATCTTGACCACTATCGTCATTCGGCTTTGTATAAAGCATTTCAGTGCCAGAAAGTAATAATATTTTCCCCTGAGATACTAAAAGCATAATGAGTGCTTGACGATATTTTTGAATCTTGAATGTCAAATCTCCATTAATGGATAAATTTATTTTATCTCAAAGGGTGTGGCCATCATGACAAACTATATATTGCAAATTAACATTTGGATTTTTTGTAAATCTATCATAATCATCTATACTTATTTCTTTAGGAGCATTTTTAAATTGTTTAATATTCCCAATTATCGAGGCTAAATAAATTGAAAAATTTTCATCGAATTTTTCATTATTAATTAATCCACCAAAATAACCATTAATATCGTCTTGACCTTTAATGGCATTTCTTGTTGAGTCATTAAAATATGCAAATTCAATTTGATTGTCTTGTCTTCCTTTTATCATTTGCATATCAGGTTCTAAATCTGTTCAGCCTCAAGCTTCTCCATGCAGAATTATCCCAGGTTTTATTTTATTTAATTCTTTATGGATTATGATAAATGTTTCCCTATCAATAAAGCATGACAAATCAAATCTAAAACCATCAACATCATATTTTTTTACCATTCAAATTAGTGCATCGATAATAATTTTTCTAGCCATTTTTCTTTCACTTGCAAATGGAGCTTCTTTAACTGGATTTTGCGAACTTTCTCTATCGCTTCCATCTCTAAAATAATAGTCAGGAAAAATATCATTAAAAATTCAATTATGCATTAAGTGGTTGAAAACTACATCAATAACAACATTTATACTATTTTTATGAAAATGACTAACAAGTTCTCTAAATTCATTCATTCTATTATAAGGATCATTGGGATTAGTGCTATATCACCCATTTAAGGAAAAATAGTTATGCGGATCATAACCTCAATTATAATTTGTAATTCATTTATTGCCTTGGCCTTTTTGCAAAATTTGCTGATTTGTCTCATCAATTGCATAGCAACTATTTATTGGCAATAATTGAATTGTGTTAAAACCTAATTTTCTAATATAAGAGCCAAAATTTACTTCTTTCAATGCATTGAATGAACCAGGATTTTTGAGATTTTCTATTAATGAGGTTAAATCTCTAACATTAGCCTCATAAATAATTGGATGCTTTTTATTGAGATTAATCTTAAATGGATTAATAACATTATTATATTTAATAAAAGCCCCTTTTCCAATTTTGTTTTCTTTCCCTTCTCAATTAAAGGCAGCCATAGATTTTGAATAAGGATCCAATACAATCGTTTTTGAATTATCTTTTTGAATAATTTCATATTGATAAAAATATCCATCATAATCAAAATCAATTTCTCATTTTCAATTTGGAGAAGTAAAAATTCCCTTAATTTTTTCAATAATTTTATCTTGATCATTTTTATCAAAAATAATTAAAAATACTTCTTTAGCTAAAGGCTGTCATAAATTTAAAATTCACTTATTATTTTTATAAACTGCTCCATAGTCTGTTTCATAATCTGCATATTTTTCATCGATAAGTTTTGCTCATTTGATTATTTCATTTTTTGTTTTCATAATGTGATTATCCCACTTAAAATTTGAAAAATATTGCATGATATAACAAGTTTTTAGATATTTCAATCATTTTTAGATAAACTAAAGTATTTTTTATCGACTATAGTTTTTTCAATATAAATAATGTTTTGATTAAAATAATAAAACGTTGTGTCAACCAAATTTTCCTCATGATTAAATGCAAATATTTTTTCAAATTTTAATTTATGAGTTGATTTAGTTATTTTTTCATTTAAAATACCATCATCAATAAAATCTTTATTTTTCTTGTATTCAAAAGAATTTGTGTTTATTCAATTGTAACTAACTATTTTTAATATGCCCTTAGAATAGTGCTCCCTTTTGAAATATTTAAAATTATATAAATCATTTTCCAAAACCAAATCAATATCAGGTTCACTATCAATTAATTTGTCAATTTTATAAAAATTATTTACAGAAATTACTATTCCAGTTAAATTTTCAGCAACAAAAAAACCCTTTTTAGGAATGGAATAAATTGCTCCAATTTTTTTTAAATTTTTGTAAACATTTGTTGCAACTATTCTTGAAACATCATGTTTAATTGATAATTGCTTTTCTGAAGGCAATTTTTCATTGCTCCTCAATTTTCCTGAAATTATAGATTGAAGAATAATTTTGCTTATTATTTTTGAATTCATTAATTAATTCTTGTTGTTGATTCCGTGTCGAAAATGTGAATTTTTTCAGGATTGAATTTCAAATAATATTCTTTATAAAATTCTATTTCTAAATCAGATGGAGTTGTCATAGTAGTCTTGCAATTTTTATTTTCAAATTTTACTTCTTGCTCTTTTCCTAACATTTCAACAATTGTTGCTATGCTTTTTGTGTTTGCAGAAGTTTTTGTTTTTACAAATGTAATATCCTCAGATCTAATACCAAGAGATATATTTTTGATTTTTAGATTTTTTATTTTTTTGATTTGATCATTTTTTAATTTAACTTTGATAGTTTTATCTTTGGAAATGAAATCATTTCCTTCTAATTCCCCATCATAAATATTCATTGTAGGAGTTCCAATAAATTTAGCGATAAACAAATTGATTGGTCGATAATATAAATCTTTGGAAGTGCCTATTTGTTGAATTATTGAATTATTCATAACTATAATTTTTGTTGCCATTGTCATAGCTTCCAATTGATCATGAGTAACATAAATAGTTGTTGTATTCATCATTTTATGAATTTTCACTAATTCTGTTCTCATTGATTCTCTTAATTTTGCATCTAAATTTGAAAGAGGCTCATCCATTAAAAATAATTTTGGTTTTCTTGCTATTGCTCTTCCAAGGGCGATTCTTTGTCTTTGTCCTCCAGAAATATCTGATGGCTTGTTAGTTAAATATTCTTCTACTTCTAAAATTTTTGAAACATCCTTGACTCTTCTATCGATAACGTCTTTTCTTTCCTTACGAACTTTTAATCCGAAAGCTATATTTTTATAATTTGTAAGATGTGGATATAGAGCATATGATTGAAATACCATTGCAATATCTCTTTCTTTTGGTGTTAAACCATTAACCCTAACACCATCAAAAAGTAAATCGCCTTTTGTAATGGAATTCAATCCTGCGATCATTCTTAAAAGCGTAGTCTTACCACATCCTGATGGTCCCAAAATAATACAAAAATCATTGTGCTCTATTGTAAGATTTATGTTTTCAAGTGTGTAATTTTCTCTTCCTTCGTATTTTTTAGCGATATTTCTTAATTCTATTTTCATAAATCCTCCTTATTTTACAGCTCCTGCTGTTAATCCACCTACCATGAATTTTTGTGCGTAAATAAATATTATTGCAATCGGTAGAGCGGTTATTATTGCTCCTGCTAAATACTCATATTCAAAACTATGACCATTATTCCCGCTACTTAATAAAGTTTTTAATCCAGCTGCAATTGTTAAATGTTTACTTGCTTCTGAAGTTCCATCACTTAAAAGAGCCGGAAGAATTACATCTCCAAATGGACCAATAAACGACCATAAAGCAACTATTGCAATCATTGGTTTTGCTAATGGAACTAATATTGAATAAAACGTTTTTCACTTACTAGCGCCATCAATTTCTGCGGCTTCATCTAAATCTTTCGGAATTGAATCCATGTATCCCTTTAATACAAATGTATTTCCTGTAACAGCACCGCCAGTGTAAATTATTATTAAAAATGTAGTAATTTGTATCTTAATTCCAGCATTCATCATTTGATAAAGAACCAAAAATGCTGTCAAAGCTGCTATCGATGGTACCATTTGTAGAAGCATAACTCCCATTAATGATGATTTTTTACCTTTAAACTTAAATCTTGAAAACGCATACGCTAGTAAAAGAGTAAACACAACAGTTACTAACATAGTGATAAATGCAACTTCAAGGGAATTTCCTAGCCAATACTTAAAATCCGTTTCATTTCATAAATTTTTATAGTGAATAAATGCTCCCTTATCCGCTCCTGTAAATCCTAATTTATTTTTACCAGTTCCATCAAATGAAAGAATAATCATTTGTATTAAAGGAAAGATTATTACTACAGATCAAAGTATCAGTAATAAATATGACAGTGCTAAAGAAATAAATTGTGTTGCAGATAATTTTGGTAAGTCAGATAAATGTAATTTTTCATTTGATTCTGTAATATGTGATAAAAATGATGGTCTGAAGTTTAATTTCCAATTTGTTAAAACTTTATTTATTTTTTCAAAAGAATCAAATGATGCATTTGAAAGCGAAGAATATTCATGTTTTTTTACTAAATTATCACTTTTTGAATTATTCGTAAATGCTGATGTTTCATTAAATAGTAATTGATATTTTGCAATATCCTCAAATAAATTACTAATTTCGTCTTCAAATTTTAATTTTTTAAATTCTTCAGCAATAATTCTTGCAAAAGCTAAATATTTATTCCATAAATAATTTCTTAATGGATCAACTTTAAATTTGTAAATTTTTTGATCATTGTCATATGAATCATTTTGATTTAAAATCATACTAATTTTTTCACCAAAATCTGAGTTATATTTTTTCGCTAACAAAACACTCAAATTAAAAAAGTGCTTTTGAGTTTTAAGAACATTTTTTCTTATTAATTTTGACTTTACAGGATAAACTAATGATGCAGAAGCCACTTTTATTGCAGATAATAAATATTCTCTGTTCAAGATTTTTTTCTTGTCTAGTAATTCTTGTGCATATATAGTTAAAAATTCTCTTGTATCATTATTATTTAAGACATAATAAATCATTTTTTTGTCTTTTCTATCCAAGTTATTTTCGTGATATTTTTTTATTTCCCTTTCGATCGTTTTTATAACATTATCATTCAGTAAAATTCTACTTGCTCTTCCTGATATCGTACTAAAAGGATTAATTTTTTCTATTGATGATTTAATTTTAAATTTAATAAGTTCATTTTTTTGATTTCTATTTTTTAATTTTAACATCTTAAATTTCTCCTTTAAATGATTTAGATCTTACAAATCCAATAGCAGATATACTAACAACAAATAGTGAAATGACAATTGTAAATGCAGAAGCTAAAGCAACATTATTATTAGCTGAGCTAGTAGTCATTTTGAATATTAAGGAAATAAATATATCAGTGGAACCAGGATTTCCGATTAAAGACTGAGAAGTAGCGGGTCCTCCATCGCTAAACATTCAAATTATTCCGAAATTATTAAAATTGAAGATAATTTGTCCAATTAAAAGTGGCATAATTTGAAATAAAATTATTGGGACAGATATTTTAATAAATTGTGTAATTTTTGGTGCCCCGTCAATAGAGGCTGCTTCATATAAATCTTTAGAAATAGATTTTTTAACACCTGTCATTAATAAAAATATATACGAATGTCCTAATCAAACTTGAATTAGAATCAAGAGCATTCTTGTTCAAGCTACGCTCGATTTAAAATTAATTGATGTTCCAAATAATTGATTATAAATTGAACCATTATTAAATGCTGCTGCAAAAAATAATATAGTTGCAAAAGCAGGAACGGCTCATGGAAGTACATAAATAGTTGAAAAAATAACTTTTCCCTTAATTCTTTTTTGATCAAGAATAAATGCTAAAAATGTTCCTAATCCGATAACTAATATTGAAACAGAAAAAGTTCATATTAATGTTCAAATGGCAACAAAACCAAAAGATTTGGCATAATTACCACTAAATACTTTTACAAAATTATCTCAACCAACCCAATCAAGAGAATTTCCTGGTGGTATATGCCCAGATGAGTAATTAGTAAAACCAAGAAATATTGTAGTTGCTAATGGCAAAATAACAACTAATAGTATTACTAGTGCAGCTGGAAATGACAAGATATAAGGAAGCCCTGATGAGGCAAAATATTTCTTTAAATCTCTTCCATTTTTAGGTCTTAGCCCTAATTGCATTGCTTTAGAGAATGAATAAGCATCCTTTGATGATAAAACAAGAATTAAGGCAAAAAAGGAAAGCGCAAATATAGCAATAATTCCTTCTACAATTCTATATCGGGCATCTTTATATACCAATCCGCCTAAAAAGGAAGGCTTTGAAGGTGCTAAAACTCCTAATCCGAAAATTCCTTCTCCTCTAAATGAAATTCATCCCATTGATAAAGGAAGTAAGAAACCATAGGCAAATAATGCTAAAAAAATAAGTAATATTCCTTTTAGATATTGTTTGTTTAATATTTGACCTGTTCCTGGCAAAATCAATGATGAAAATGTTGAAATTATTTTTTGATACTTAAAAATTTTTGTTGGTATATTTTTTAATGAGTCATCTATTAAGGAAAACATCAAATTTTTGTTTTTTTCTAAAGCTTTAGTTTTATCCAATTTAAAAAATCTTACTTTTTCTTTTGCTGATGACAAATTATTATCCAATTTAATTTCTAAAATATTGCTTTTGAATTGTTTTTTAACAGTTTTGATTGAATTATTTTTTGATGTCTTAGAAAATTTTCCAGAATTGAAATCATTTTTTATTCTTTCTATTTCTTTGGATTTTTCATTTTTTAATTTATCGATTAAATTATTTTCTTTTTCTTTGTTTTCTTTCTTATTAAATGTGGATTTCAAATCATTATATTTTTTTATTGCTAAATCAATTTTTTTATCATAAACTTTCGCAATTTCAATAGCCTTCATTGAGAATTCAATTTTATATTTTAATTCAATTATTTTTGCCTTATTATCAAATGAATCGTTACTATTTAAATAAATATTTTTAAGTTTTTTCTCAGAATT
>JABSQU010000018.1 GCA_013215685.1 Mycoplasmatales bacterium
TAAATAAAATAATATTTTTTAAAGTGAAAGATATAATTCAAATTTAATGAATCAATTAATAGACCATAAAATAAATAAATAAAATATTAATTAGATCTTTTTATATATGATTTCCACTTCTTATCTCATCTTCACCAATTACTTTCTCTTCTGCTAATTTTTCTTTTGAAATCGTCTTATCTCATTTTAATTTTGAAAAGAGAATTTCTATTCCAATTAATTTTATTAAATCGGACAAGAAAAATATACTGTAGGAAAGTCAGAAATTTTCCTGTAAAAATTCAGAATTTGGAACTATTCCGAGCATTATAATAGCAACTCAAGCTAATTGTATAGGCCCAGATGTAAATCAATCTATAAATGCAAATCATTTTCCCTTATCAGCAGAAGCAGCTATTCTATATGAAGCTGAAAATCAAATTCAACTTGGATAAAATATTGCTATAACATATGTTGAATTTCTAACACTAGATAATTGAGCATGACTATCAAATAGTAACTTACCATCTTTAGTATATTGACTCTTTGATAAAAAATCCATAAAGGGAATAAAGCTTGCAAAAATAATTAATAATATTGACATAAAAATAGACATCAAAGTAACAAATCCTTTTAATTCAAAAGCATTTATTTTAGCTTGTTTAATATTTCCTTTTCCTAATTCGGAGCCAACAACATTTGCAGACATTGAAGCAAGAGACGAAAATGTTGTTGTGAAAACATTACCAATTGCTCCTGTAAGAGCAAGAACCGACATTGCTCCGACACCTTGACCAATTGTATTTGATGAAACAGTGTAACCAGCATCATAAAAATAATTTCTCAAAATTATGAAAATTATTGTTGTTGAAAAAGAAGCAAACATAAATCAGTTTCTAAAAAAATCTTTTATGGCTTGTTTTTTAATTTTATATATTGTTAAAAAATTAAATCTAATTTGAATTTTTTTCAATATTATGTATGATGTTCCTCAAATTATTGCAACAATTCTTCCAGCAACAGATGCTCACGCTGCACCAGAAACTCCTAAATGAAACCCATACATAAGTGTTGAATTAAGAATAATATTAGCAGATAGAGTACCTACGCCTCAAATCATAGTTACTTTCCCATGCCCAATTTCTCTAAGTGGATTACCTAAGTTATATGAAATAGCCATTAATATTCATTGAATAGTTATTATTCTTGCATAACTTTTTGCATTATCAAGAGCTATTGAATAATTTTCCTGATCAAGAAAAATTTGTTCTTGAGTCATACTCAATCCAGTGTGTTTTTTTAAAAAAACACTAATCATCATTTCTGGAATTGAAAGCATAAGAATTGTAAAAAATAATGCAAAAAATAAAGAAAAAAGCATTCTGAATCTAAAAACATCTCTAGCTTTTTCGTAGTCTCCTGCAAAGTAATATTTGGCCATTGAAATTGACCCAGATGCTGAAATACCAACATAGAATCCAATGATTATTCCTGTCCACGAATTTACAGCCGATAAGGCAGCTGTTCCTTGTGCTATATGACCAACCATAAAATTATCAACAAAACCATTAAGCGCAAATAAAGATGATCCAAGAATCATTGGATAAAATAATTTAAAATAAAATTTTCATTTTTCTTTAGTTGATGGTAAATGTTTTAATAATTGAGTTTTCATTAAAATATTATAATGAAAAAATTAATTATTTTTACTAATAATTAAAATAGGCGTGTATAAGATTGAAGTTATAGGTACAATTATTGTAAATTGGAGTAATGTAGCTCAAAAATCTGCAATAGCATATGCTCTATCAAAAACTATAAATTCAAGTATAAGATATATTATAGAAACAACTAAAGATCCTAAAATAAGCCCTACAATAAATAGTCATTTTTTATCTAATAATCTAAATCAATATATTATTAGAAGTCCTATTGAATATGCTATTAATGATATTCAAGTGGTAGCGATATATCCCGTATATAAATCAGTAAAAAGTAAACTCAATAAACAACCAATCAATGCAAATTGAAATTTTAATACTAGTGGCATTAAAAAAAGAATAACTCCAACAAGATACACATTTCCTGCCCCCAAAGGAAAGTATGCAAACATTCCAATAACAATTCCAAGAGAAGTTAATATTCCTGTAAGCGATATTTGATATATTATTGATTTATTCTTCATTAATCTCCATTATAAAATATTCATCTAATTGCTCTTTCGAAGTAATAGAAGGTGCATTTTCCATAATGGCTATTCCATTAGCATTTTTAGGAAATGCTATTACATCTCTTATTGATTGTGAATTTGTAAGAATCATTATTAATCTATCAATTCCGAAGGCAATACCTGAATGAGGAGGCAACCCAAATTTAAATGCTTCAAGGAAAAAGCCAAATTGCTTATTTGCTTGTTGCTTTGAAATGTTAAGAGAATCAAAAATTCTTTTTTGAATTTCAAGCGAATTAATTCTTACTGAACCTCCGCCAATTTCATATCCATTCATAACTAAATCATATGCTCTTGATTTAGCATTTTTTTTATCAATATCAAATGAATCAAGAGTATCTAAAGAAGGGGATGTAAAAGGGTGATGAGCTGAACTAAATGTTTTATTTTCTTCATCGCATTCATATAAAGGTCAATTTGTAATTCAGACTAATTTATCTTCTTTTTTGTCTGTATATTTAAATATTTCTCCAATTTTAGTTCTAACGGCACCAAGAGATTTGTTGGATATGTCATTTGTATCGGCGACAAGTAAAATTGAACCTTGTTGTTTTTCATTTAAAGTTAGAATTTGGTTGATTTCTTCTTCAAAAAATTTGTACCCAGGCCCTAGTTTTTGATTTAATTCTAAATCTATAGTCGATCACGCTAAACCTTTTGCCCCATTTTTTTTAGCTTCCTCTTCTAAAATTTTAATATGTTTCTTGTTTAAAATTTCATCTACAAAAATGTATTTGATTTTTTCTGCCTTTTTAAAAGCATTAAAAGAAGTATTTGCGAATATTTCTGTTGCATCTTTTAGTTCGTTTCCAAATCTTAAATCTGGCTTGTCTGATCCGAATCGATTCATAGCTTCATCAAATTCCATTCTTTGAATTGGAAATGATAAGTTTCTCCCTAGTTTTTCAAAGATATATTTAAATAATTTTTCAACAAGATTGATTACATCTTCTTCAGATGCATAAGACATTTCAATATCTAATTGAGTGAATTCCGGTTGTCTATCTTTTCTCGAATCTTCGTCTCTGAAAGCTCTGACAATTTGAAAATATTTTTCAACTCCAGAAGCCATTAATAATTGTTTATAAAGTTGTGGTGATTGTGGAAGAGCAAAGAATTTACCTTTTTTTCTTGTTGGAACCAGAAAATCTCTAGCTCCCTCAGGTGTGGATTTTGAAAGAATAGGTGTTTCTATTTCTAAAAATTCTTGAGAATCTAGAAAATCTCTTATTAATTTATTAACCTTATGTCTAAGAACTAAATTTTTCATCATTTTAGGTCTTCTTAAATCAAGATATCTATGACGTAATCTAGTTTCTTCCTTAGCTTCAAGGTCATCATGAACAATGAAAGGCAATTGTTCTGCACTAGATAAAACTTCTATTTCCTTAGATTCAATTTCAATTTCACCCGTTGGTAAGTTTTTATTTTTATCTTGTCTTTCAATTACAATTCCAGTAACTTTAAGAACAGATTCTTTAGAAATTTTTTGATTATTACCTTTGATAACAATTTGCGTAATTCCCCATCTATCTCTTAAATCAATGAAAGTTAATTCTCCCATTTTTCTTTTGTTAGCAACAAATCCATATAAAGTAACTTTTCTACCTATATCTTTTATTCTTAATTCATTATTATTAACATTTTTCATTATTCTCCTAACTTCGCATCAATATAATCAATAATTTCATTTATTTTCACAAGTTTTTGCTCAACTTTATCTTTGATTACAACATTTCCATTTTTTATTTCCTTTTCACCAATTATTATATTAATTTTACTTCCAAATTTATCAGAAGTAGCAAATCCCTTTTGCAATTTAACAGTTTTACCATTTCATTCAACTATATAACCTGCTCTTCTTAGCATATGAACAATGCCTAATGATGTTTCCAAAGAAGCATCTGATAAGTTTATTACAAATATTTCAACTACTTTTTTATTAGAATCAATAATTTCATTGTAATCTAATTCGTTCATAATTCTTTCTATGCCAATAGCAAAACCAATTCCAGAAAGTTCAGGTCCTCCGAATTGACTAATAAGATTGTCATATCTGCCTCCTCCAATTAAAGTAGATTGACTGCCAGCCTTTCCAGAAGTAGAAACAAATTCAAATGATGTATCAGCATAATAATCCAAACCTCTAACAAGTTTATGATCTATTTCAAAATTAATGCCCATTTTTTTTAAAAATGAAGATAATTTAAGAAAATATTCATTAGTTTCTTTTGAGTAAAATTCAGATATTTTAGGAGCATTAATTACAAATGATTTTTTACCATCAATTTTATCATCTAATATTCTTAAAGGATTTTTTTCTATTCTCTTTACTGAATCATCTGATAATTCAGATTTATATTTAGAAAAATATTTTTTAAGGGCTTTGGAATAATTTTTTCTAGTAACAGAATCTCCAAGAGAATTAATTATTAATTTATTTTTAATATTTAAACTTTCTAATATTGATGACGCAAATAAGATTACTTCAGCATCAATATATGGTGATTTATTTGATATCATCTCAATTCCAAATTGAGTAAATTGTCTTTGCCTTCCTTTTTGTGGTCTCTCATATCTAAACATAGGACCATAATAAAATAATTTAAGTGGGAGTTGTTTTGAAAATAATTTGTTTTCAACAATAGCTCTAATTGCACCAGCCGTTCCTTCTGGACGTAAAACCATTTCTCTGCCTTTTTTATCATTAAATAAATACATTTCTTTTGATACGATATCTGATGTTTCTCCAACAGATTTTTTAAAAACATTTGAAGACTCAAAAATGGGAGTTTCAATCTCCTCAAAATTATTTAAAAGTGCAATTGTTTTAACAATTTCTTCAATATGTTTTTTAACAATTTGGTCTTGTCCATATATATCTTTTGTCCCCTTAGGTCTATTCATTTTATCCTCCTTAATGAATATAAAAAGTCCACAACTAGGGACCAACGTGCCACCCTAATTTGGACTCTTTAGCTTTATCGCAGCTTTTTACACTAGTCTTAAGAGTGTCACAATCTCTATCATTGACTATTATTCATTTTATTGTTAAATATATTATATATTAATTAAGCTCTAAAATCATTTATACCTTTAAATGTTTGTTCTTCAGGTTCATCAAATTCTCAGAATTTTTTATTTGCTCTTGATTTAATCATTTTTTGACGTTTAATTTCAAGTTTAGTTCAAATAAATGTAGCTATGAATATTGAAGAATAAGTTCCACTTACAAGACCAATTAACATCGCTAAATTGAAGGCTAATTTTGTAGCATTACCAAAACTCATTAAAACAAGCACGGCAATAATTGTAGTTAATGATGTATATAAAGATCTCTTTAGAGTTTCTTTTATTGAAATATTTGCTATTTTTTTAATTTCAGCATCTTTAAGATTAACATTTAAATGTTCATTCATATTTTCTCTTAGTCGGTCGAACGTGACAATTGTATCATTAATTGAATATCCAATGATTGCAAGTAATCCAGCTATAAATACTGGGGATATTTCCAATCTCGCTATTACAAATATTGATACAACAATAACAGCATCATGCAATAATGCAATAACAGCAGCAATTGAATATGTTCATTTAAATCTTATTAAAGTATAAATAATTATTCCACCAATAGCAACCGCTACAGCAATCATTGCATTTCTAAGTATTTTATTTGCAACATCTGTTGAAGTTGTTGAATTATGGAATTCATATCCTAACCCTATCGATTCTATATCTGTTTTAAGCTGAGCAACATTTTCAAGCGGGTTAACTGATTCGTATTTAATTCCAACTACATTACCTGAGTTTATAATTTCATTAATTTTATCTGGTTCAATGCCAAATGTAATTAATTGATTTTTAAGTTCTGCTAAATCAGTTGCTGAAATTATTCCTGATTGTGATTTAGGAAGAATTTCCAACACTGTTCCACCTGTAAAGTCTTTAGATAATGCAAATCCTCCTGAAAATTTTCCAGCCATTATTGCAGTAATTGTTAAAACGAATAGTCCCAATGAAAATATAAATGCTGAACCATACGTGAATCATTTTGCTTTGCCAATGTAATCCACTTTATTAATTTTATTTTGTAATCCTTGATCAAATTTAGGCTTAATTCCTAAAAGATGCCTTTTATTTTCGAAAATTCCCGTATGAACAAGTAGCGTTGCGGTGAATCTAGTGAATCCAAGCATAACAACAAGCGTTAGAACAATTGAAAGAATTAATGTAACAGATAATCCAACTATATTTCTTGTACCTAGGAAAAATAGTACAAATGCAACAATTAATGTCGTTATATTAGCATCGAAAATTGATGAAAGTGATTTTTTGTTAGCATCCTTGAATCCTTTTTTGATCGAGGCGCCTAAATATATTTCTGACTTAAGCCGCTCATAAGTAATTATATTTGCATCCGTGGCCATACCGACCCCTATAATTAAAGCGGCTATTGCTTCTGGTGAATATTCACCTCGCATCACTGTAAATAATGTAAGTGTAATGAACATATATAGTGATATTGATATTGTTGATAATGCTCCCAAAAGACCATAATTAACTATTAAAAATATACCTATAAGTGCAAAAACAATCATTCCTGCAATTGTTGCCTTTTGAAAAGCATTTGTTCCATATGTAGCCCCTACATAGTTAGAATATTCTAGTTTAAGAGAATAATGTGAAGCTCCATAATTAATTTTTTGAGCCAATATATTTGCTTCTTTTGAAGAAAAGTTACCCTCAATTACAAAATTACTTCCTGTTAAAACATTATCAACTTTTGCCTCAGAAATCAAATAACTCGAAGTATCTAAAGTCTTTTCTCTATTTACACCATTTATTTTAGAAGCAAGATATATATTATTACCTGCACTTGCATATAGATTTTGTCCGCCCTTAGCATATTTGGCTTTTTCGATAAATTCTTTAACATTCAATCAAGCAACAATCATATTTTGATTTTTTGGTAAAGTTGAAATATATGTTGTAGCTGCAACTCATTCAGAAACTTTATTCGGTATCAAATTAATTAAAACTTCATATCCATTATTTGTAACTCTACTTACTGCTCCATTATTAGATATTGGCACATGAGTTTTGGTTTCTTGCTCCATAAGAGCATCAGATGATCTTAAATGCTCTGAATGACCAATTAATTCCCTATTAAATATTCCACTACCATTAACTCCATTACCAATAAACAATGGATTACCATATATATCTGTAAGAGTAAGAACTGGCTTCTTAGTAATTAGATTTTCAATCTCAGATCTTTGTTCTTCAGTAGCAACTCCTGGGTAAGTAACTCTTATTCTTGATTCTGATCCTGATGTTTCTGCATTTACACTTGCACCAGATATTCCTAATTTGTTAACTCTATCATATATTTCTTGAGCTACTTGATTTGCAGTTGACGAAACTGATGAAACTCCTTTTTCTGGAGTAACTTTAACAACATACTCTGCTCCACCACCATATTCTATTGATTTTTTTGAATCTTTTGCAACATAAAATTTAGATCCTAAAATAATAGTTAAAAAAGTAGCTAATATAGTTAGCCCTAAAATAATGAATCTTTTTGTCTTATTCAACTTAAAGTTTTTCATACTTTTTCTATTATACAATAAATTTTAATTATGATTGATAGTATTTGGCAAATTAATCAATATTCACTAATAAGCAATTATAATTTATAATATTCATGTTTAGAAAGGGGGTAATATGTGAAATACGGAATTATTTATCGCAGAAATGATCGGGACGTTAATATTGGCATTTGGAATTAGTGGAGTTTTATATTTTACTAAGAGTAAATCATATACACTTACAGGTTTTTCATCAAGCATATTTAAAGCATTTGCAATCGGTGGAACTTTAATGATTGCTGTTTATACAGCTGCAAACTTAGAAAGAATTCAAATTAATACTGCACATGGATATGTTAATCCTGCTGCTGCTTTAATGGATGCAATCGGAAAAAGCGATTATTCATTGGTTTTAAGTGCAATAAGTGGAGAATTAATAGGTGCTATTTTAGGATTTACTATAATTAAAATTCTAGTGTTCTTATCAACAAACGATAAAGAGATATTTAAAATTAATCTTTCAAAAAATGAAAAGCTTGATTGAAAAGGATCAATATTTGGAGAAATTTTAGGAACAATTATATTTTTCTCAAGTATTGCAATTGCGGTATTTGGAGGAACATCAATACCCGGAATTGTTGTCGGTCTTGGATTAATTGTTACATTAGTTATTTTTGGTGATAGATTTGCATTAATGTTAAATCCTGCAATTGGTTTTACAGCATTTTTAGAATCATTTTTTATAAAAATAAAAAATATATCAACAAATGAAATTGGAAATACACTTATGAAAATATCTACAGACATGGCTATGGCATCTTCAATTGGTGCAGTTGTATGTATGGTTATGAAATAAAACTACTACCATGTAGTTTTTATTAAGTAAAATTATTCTATTAATTGTTCTTACAATTACATTATCAATAGTAATTATGATTTATTGATATCAAAAAAAATACGGCTAACTTTGTTTTACATAGCTATTTATCGATGTTTAACAATATAATATTTTATTTAATTTTTATAATTTTTGCTTTAATATATTCGTTTAGTAAAAATAAAAAGAGTCATAATTCAATGGATAAAAAAATTAAGGAAATTAGGGAGATAAATTTAGAAAAGCAGCAATAATATGTTGCTTTTATTAATTAACCTTATTTTCCTTATTTCATTCATCTATATAAGAGATACCTTTTTCAGTTATTTGCCTTCCTCTTGTTCCTTTTTTTATTAATTCATTTGATATTAAAAGTGGTTCAATTTCTAATTCAATATTAGTTTTTTCTTCATTAATTATTCCAGAAATTGAATTAATTGAAACTCAATTATTCTTAAATGATTCAGACAGAAATTTTAAATATATTATATGCTGATCTGTAAGTCCGTATTTATAAAGCCCCATTTTAAAAAAAGCATCATTAACTATTTCTAAATTAATTGTTTTCATTTTTTTTACTGTTAAAAAGTCAATGCATCTTTTTAAAAGATTATTAGCAACTCTTGGTGTGCTTCTTGAATATGAAGAAATTTTTTTTAAGGCTTTAATATCGATATTTGTTTTTAAAATTTTTGAAGAATTTTTTAAAATACTTATGATTTCGTGATTTGAATATCTCGTGAATTTACCTATGAATCCAAATCTATCTTTTAATGGCTGTGAAATTTTGGAAAAAAGTGTAGTCGCTCCTATAAGAGTAAAGTTTGGTAATTTCATTCGCATTATTCTTTGGTCTCCTTCTGGACCTAAAACAATATCTATAAGTCCATCTTCCATTGCTGAATATAATAATTCTTCAACATTTTTATTAATTCCATGAATTTCATCAATAAAAATAATGTCTCCCTTTGTTATTGAAGCAAAAAGAGATAATATATCAGCTTTCTTTTCAAGTAATGGACCTTGTGCATATTTAATTTTCTTATTCAACATATTGCCGACAATATTAGCTAATGAAGTTTTTCCAAGACCAGCTGGGCCATAAAATAATAAATGATCAATTTGTTTTTTTCTTTGAATTGATGACTGAATCATTACTTCAAGGGTGTCTTTTAATTTTTTTTGGCCAATGAAATTATCGAAATCATTTGGCCTAAGTAAATTTTGCATTTGAAATTGCCTTTATTGCCTCTTCGATCAATTTTTCAATATTATTTTCCGGACTAATTTTATTGATGGCGTAATTAATTTGCTTTGCATTAAATCCCAAAATTTTTAAAGTTTTTTTAGCCTCTATGGGAAATACTAATTTTTGTTCTTTATTCCTTTTAAACATTTTGTTATATTTGCTTGATAATTCAAAAACAATTTGATTAGCTGTTTTAGAGCCAATATATGGAAATGAGGATAATTTTTCAGTGCTCATATTGCAAATCAAATTGATAATATTATCTTTTCCATCTTTTAATAAACTTAAGGCAATTTTAGGTCCAACTCCATTTATAGAAATTAAATCTTCAAAAATAACTCTTTCATTAAATGTCGAAAATCCATATATTGCGCTAGTAAACTCAGTGTTATACTTATAAATAAAAATTTTTCTTCATTCATTAATTTTGAAAGATCTAATATTGGGGACATAGATAATTGTTCCCATGTTATTTGTTTCTAAAATTAAATAAGTTTTACCAATAGAAACTATTTTTCCATATTTATATATATCCATTTCACCTCCACTTACATATAGTGATTTTTTAATGGTGAAAATTCAAAAAATAAAATGGCTTTAAACCACTTTAATTAATTCATCTTTGTGTCTGCCTGAGACTTGATCTCTTTTAACATGATATATTTCAATTGGAACATTACCATTTGTATGAATTTCTCTCTTTTGTTCTCTTCTGAAATG
Organism: Mycoplasmatales bacterium; assembly: GCA_013215685.1. GTDB lineage: Bacteria > Bacillota_I > Bacilli_A > Mycoplasmatales > Metamycoplasmataceae > DT-68. Next base: position 10,644 of record JABSQU010000018.1, read on the forward strand.
AATAACAGCTTTTTCTATTTCAGAAATTGAATGTCCTTCAGCAATGACTTCTTTTGTTGATCTAAGTATACCTTTATATTGATGCATTTTCCCTTCCTTTTCAATTAAATTATATATAAATTAGCATTAATTGGAGAAATTATTTTGTCCCAAAAATTCTGTCTCCAGCATCTCCAAGACCTGGAATTATATATTTGTTTTCATTCAGTTTTTCATCAAGAGCAGCTAGATATAAATCAACGTCTGGATGAGCCTTTTCTAAAGCTGCAACTCCTTCTGGAGCAGCTACTAAACAAACAAATTTTATGTTTGAAAATCCATCTTTTTTTAATCTATTAATTGAATCAATAGCCGAAGCTCCTGTTGCAAGCATAGGATCAACAACGACAACATCTGAATCTTTTTCAACATCAGGAAGTTTATAAAAATATTCATGAATTTGAAATGTTTTTTCATCTCTGTAAACACCAATATGTCCAATTCTTGCTTGCGGAATTAAAGATTCAATTCCTGCTACCATTCCTAATCCAGCTCTTAATATCGGTACAATCATTATTGATTTATCAAAAGCTAAACCAATTGCTGTTGAACCAGTTGGTGTAACCACTTTCTTTTCTTTACCTTTATAATCTCTTAAAATTTCATAAACCATTAAAGAACCAATTTCATTTAAATTTTTCTTGAATGTAGTATGAGAAGAGTTTTTATCTCTCATTTTTGTTAATTTTATATCAATAAGAGGGTGTTTAAAAATTTTTGTCATTCTTGTCTCCTTTTATATTTTTTTATTTGAATTAATATCCTTTTCCTGCGCTTTTTCCAGAAATTAATTTAACTCCTGAGGAGGTTCCAATTCTTGTTGCTCCAAGTTCAATCATTTTATCAAAATCATCTGGAGTTTTAACTCCGCCAGCTGCTTTTATACCAATTTTATCTCCAACAATTTCTTTCATCATTTTGATATCATCAAATGAAGCTCCTCTGAATGAAAAACCTGTTGATGTTTTTACAAAATCAGCCCCAGAAGCTAAAACTATTTCAGTAGCTTTTTTTGCTTCTTTTTCTGTAAGAAGGGCCGTTTCAATTATTACCTTTAAAAGATTATTTGGCATAATTTTTTTAACAGCCTTAATGTCATTAAGAACATATTCATATTGTCCTTCTTTTAATCTACCAATGTTCATGACCATATCAATTTCATCAGCGCCATGATCAATTGCTAATTTTGCTTCAAAAGCTTTCGCTTGAGAAGTCATTGCTCCCAGCGGAAATCCTACAACTGATGTAACTCCAACTTGAGTTTTTTTAAGTTTTTCTGCTACATATTTAACTCATGAAGAATTAACACAAACGGTTTTAAAACCATATTCAATAGCTTCTTTAACTAATTTATCAATATCCTTTGTTTTTCCTTCAGCTTTTAAATATGTATGATCTATATATTTTGCTTTTTCCATATTTTATACCAACTTTCCGAGAATAACCTTATTCTCAACCTTTTTGTCATTTATATTATATCCATCATTTGTATATTCCACAACTGAATCTGGTATTTCCTTAGATGAATAAAGTGTAAATAAAACATCGTCTTTTTTAACTTCATCATTAGTTTTTTTATTAATTAAAATTCCTGCTTCATTATCAATGATGTCTTTTTTGGTTGCTCTTCCTGCACCTAATTGCATCGCTGCTATTCCGAAAGTTACTGCAGAAGTTATTTGCATATATCCATTTTTGGTTGCTTTAACTTCGTATTTATATTTTGGCTTTCAGAAATCTTCTTTGAATACGGCTTCTACGTCACCATTTTGAGCTTTAATTCATTCTTTAAATTTTTCTAAAGCTTTACCATTTTTAATAACTTCATTAACCATTTTAATAGCTTCTTTTTCTGAATCAGCTTTTTTAGCTTGCTGAATAATTGTTGCAGAAGATGAAAGAACTACTTCAGTAAAATCTTTTGGACCATTTCCCTTAAGAGTTTCAACGGCTTCTAAAATTTCATTTTTATTACCTATTGCTTTCCCCAAAGGTCTATCCATGCTAGTTATTTCTGCTCTAACATCTTTATTAAGTTCTTTTCCAACAGATATCATTACTTTAGCAAGTTCTTCTGCTTTTTCGTAAGTTTTCATGAAAGCTCCATCACCTTTTTTTACATCAAGTAATATAGCATCAGATCCAGTAGCTAATTTTTTAGACATAATTGAAGAAACAATTAATGCTAAAGAATCAACAGTTCCAGTAACATCTCTTAGAGCATAAAGCAATTTATCAGCAGGAACAATATTTTTAGTTTGACCAATAATTGCTAAATTCATTTTGATAACTTGTTTTTTAAACTCTTCTTCAGATAATTCAATTTTGTATCCTGGAATAGATTCTAGCTTATCAAGAGTTCCGCCAGTAAAACCAAGACCTCTTCCTGACATTTTAGCAACTGGAATACCAAGAGATGCAACAATTGGTCCAACAGCTATTGAAGTTTTATCTCCAACACCTCCAGTAGAATGTTTATCAACTTTTATTCCTGGAATATCAGATAAATCAATAATTTCTCCAGAATTCATCATCGCCGATGTTAAATCTGCAATTTCTTTATGACTCATTCCTTGAAAATATACTGCCATTGCAAAGGCTGATATTTGATAATCTGGTATTTCGCCCGATACATATCCATTGATTAAAAATTCAATTTCTGCTTTAGAAAGATTTTTACCTAATTTCTTTTTTTCAATAATATCTACTACTCTCATTTTTCTCCTTAAAAAAATGCCAGTTTTAAACTGTCATTTTAAATTAATTATTTACCCATTTGCGCTGCAACTTCAGACGCAAAATCAACTTCTTTAACTTCAATACCTTCTCCAACTTCAAATCTAACCATTTTTAGAGCAGTTGCTCCGTGATCAGATAGATATTTTTTAACAGGCATTTTTTCCATAACGAATTCTTGGTCAACAAGAGTCATTTCAGATAATTTTTTCCTTAACATCCCTGTCATAATATTTTCTCTGAATTTTTCTGGTTTAGATTTAACTGCGTCCGATTGAGCAATTTCATTTTTCATTGCTTCAACTTTTTCAGCAGGCACTTCTTTTTCATCTAAAAATTGTGGATTCATTGAAGCAATATGCATTGCTACATTTCTTGCCGTATCATCATCTCCGCCTTTAGTTAATAATAGTGCTGCAACTCTTTTATTAACATGAACATATGAACCTAAAGCTTCACCATCATTAGTTTTTAATGCAATAGCTCTTCTTAAAACAATTTTCTCTCCAATGGTAGATGTTGCATCGGTTGTAATTTCTTGAATAGTTTTTCCATTATAAGATATAGCATTTGCTTCTTCACTTGTTGTAAATTCTTGACTTAAAAGAGCTTTTCCGATTGTGTCAACAACTTTTAAGAAAGATTCGTTTGTAGCAACAAAATCAGTTTGAGAATTTACTTCATAAATAACTGTTTTATTACCCTCTTTTTTAATAGCAACTACACCATCTGCTGCAATAGCTCCTGCTTTTTTAGCTGCTTTGGCAGCTCCTCTTTCTTGTAATCATTCAATTGCTTTTTCAATATCTTCATTTGATGCTTCTAAAGCTTTTTTACAATCTAGAAATCCTGCTCCTGTTCTATCTCTTAATTCTTTAATTAATTTTGCTGATGCCATTTTTTCTCCTTAAGATAGAGCTTCAAGAAGCTCTGCCTTTTTCATTGTTGAAAATCCTTTGATTTCCTTATTTTTTGCCATTTCTCTTAAATCTGCAACTTTCATTTCTGATAAGTCTTGATTATTTACTTGCTCTACTTTTTTTGGAGCTTCAACTTCCACTTTTGGCGCTTCCACTTTTGGCGCTTCCACTTTTGGCGCTTCCACTTTTGGTGCTTCCACTTTTGGTGCTTCTATTTTTGGTGAAACAGTTTTAGGTTTTGATGCGGCGCTTGTAGATGAAGTATTTTCTCTAGCTCTAGAAGGTCTAGATTTAAAATCTCTTGGATTTCTTGAATCATTATTAAATCTTCTAAATCCTGGTCTTTTTGGCTTAAATTCTGGTTTAAGGTCTTCAGGTAAAACAATTTCTGAATCTGGTTGATATGCATATAATTGTTGTCCGTCTTTAGCTGCTGCAATAGCATCTGCTAAAACAGTTAATATAAGTGTTACTGATTTTATTGAATCATCATTTGCTGGAATTGCAATATCAACAAGTGAAGGATCAACATTAGTGTCAATAATTCCGATAACTTTTATTCCTAATTTTTTAGCTTCTGCAATAGCTATTTCATCTGTTTTAGGATCTGCTGCAATCATAACATTTGGTTTATTTCTCATGTTTTTAATTCCAGATAGATTTTTTTGTAATTTTGCCAATTCTTTTGAGAATAATACACCTTCTTTTTTAGTGTAACCATCAAAATTATTTTCTTGCATTCTTTCTAGTTCAAACATTCTTCTAACTCTTGAAAAAATTGTTCTACTGTTTGTAAGAGTACCGCCTAATCATCTTTCTGATACATAGTATGAATTAGTTCTTAAAGCATTATTTCTAACTGCCTCTTTAGCTTGCTTTCTTGTTCCAACAAAAATGAATGATGCTCCTCTTTCTGCGAATTTTTTAACGATTGAATATGCAAATTCTAAAGTTTTCTTAGTTTTTTGAATATCTAATATATGTGTACCTTTTTTTACTGTTAATATATAAGGTTTCATTTTAGGGTTTCATTTGGATTTATTATGACCAAAGTAAACTCCAGCTTCTAGTAGTTTATCTTTTGAGATAATCTCTTTATTTTGATCTTCTGACATTTGTCTCCGTTTCTTTCTTCTCCATAGTTCTAAAATAAGGATCCCGCATTGGGACAACACCTTAAAAATTCCTAGGGATGTTTTTTTGCTATTACAATGAGTAATTTAGCATATAAAGTATAACATAATCGGATTTAATTAATGATTGAAAGTTAGTTTAGTAATTTGGGAGGAATCAAAAAATTAGAGAGATTAATCATCAAGTTCTAGTGAAAGTGAAAAAACAAGAAATCTTATTCATCCAGATGAATTAATGAGATTATCAATGGGAGAAATGATTATTTCTCTAGCAAGAGAAAAACCAATTAAAACTAAAACAGCAAAATTTTAAGAATATAAAGAATTTATTATTGGGCAAGTAGTTCAAAAAGAAAATTCTGACTATGAGAATGAAAATATGGAGGAAATAAATGAATAAATAATTTAAAGTAGTAATACCTGCAAGACAGGAGAAGAAAAAAATAGTAATGGTAAATATTATTGATTAGTGGCAATACCAAATAAAACTAAAGAAATATATATACCTTTTGAATGATTAAAACAATCGCCAAATGGGAAAACATATAAAGGAAGTTTTTAAAAAATAGAGAACTTATGGGGAGGCGAAAAAATTCAATTAAGATGTTAAATAAAGAAGATAGAAGGCGTTTACCCCTCAAAAGATGGAGGAGAGGTTTAGATTATTTAATGTTTTCAATTATTTTATCAACAAATTTTGATATTTCATCAAATGTATATATATCATAATTAAAATCATTCTTATACAATTTTCATGATAACTTTTTATCATTTGTGTTCATTTGATTTGTGTGTCCTATAATTAAAATTCCATATGTAAATGAATCTAATAATTTTAGTGCTTTATGTTGAATCCTTCTATTGTATAGCGATAATTGTACTGAGGCTGAAATCAATTCTTTTGAAAGACCTGAAATGTTATTTCTTTTACTAGAGGTAAATAAATTTGTGCTAGGTTTTTTCAGTTCTATAATGGTATTTCGTTCATCACCATTAGCAAGTATATCAACCTTATTATCAGTTTCATTTTCTGACTCTATTAGATATTCTATCTTTTTTAGATTCTTAATTCTAGGAAATATCACTGTTATTATCTCGGGATATTTCGAAAGAAGATTTTGAAATTTTTGTTCATTGTGGTTCATTTTAATGGAAAAATTCCATTTATTATTGAATTCTTTTAATCTTTTTAGCAATGATATTTTCATTATTTCTCCAGAATTGTTTGTATCAATAATTGATTCCAATTCTTCATTTGAAAACTTCTTGGGAATTAAAGACATATTTTTGCTTAAATCCACATGAATATCTGAAAATAAATTTACGATAGATTCTGTACTCAAAGATTCAAACATGCCCTTTCCAGTAGAAGTTGCAGATAAAAGTTCATTTTCTTTTTTAGATTTATATAATAAATATTGCCCCTCAATTTTAACGATAGTTGTGCCAAGTTGATTTGAAATATTTGAATATATATATTTTGAAATAACCTTTTCATCTACTAAACCATCTTCTCTTTCAACCAATTTAACTAACTTATCGATACGTGTATGTAATTTCCCTTCAGAAGCATTTTCTTGAAGAGAAAAAATTAATTTGTATTTGTTCTCTTTATAGTCATAACTTAATTCATCGGTCTTGAATATATTTCCCGGACTTTCTTTAGTGACTACATGCTTAAAAATTAACTTTCCATCTAATTTAAATTTTTCCATACAAAAATTATAAAACAAAGGATGTTTCTATGGCACAAAACTTAGTAATAGTAGAAACACCAAATAAAATTAAAAAACTAAAATTATTTTTAGGGTTTAACTGAGATGTTAAAGCTTCTGTTGGTCATATATTAGATTTAGCAATCAAAGATGGTCATGATGATCTAGGGGTTAAAGGCATAATCAATTTTGAACCAATTTGAAGAATATCTAAAGATAAAAAAGATGTTGTAAACGACTTAAAAAATTCTTCAAAGTATGCTTAAAAATATATTTAACCACCGATACAGATAGAGAAAGAGAAGCAATAGCTAATCAACTTGTTCAAGTGTTAAAACTAAAAAATTATGAAAGATTTTCATTTAATGAAATATCTAAAAAAGCAGTTGAAAAAGCAATAGAAAAACCTGCAGGTTTAGATACCAAATTAGTTGAAGTTCAAGAAACCAGAAGGATAATTGATTGTTTATATGGAGTAGAATTAAAGTATAGGGAGATGAGAAAATGAATAAAAAATTTGAATATAAATTCATGAAAGAAGATGAATTAAAATTAGACGATAAGAATATAAGATTTTTTCATATCAACGGATATACACCTGAAGAATCATTATTGATGATAGAAAAAGATTCTATTCAAAATCTTATTAACTCAATGAATAAAATAGGTTTTGATGGTGTTTTTCCATTGCATATAAATGCTGAAAATATTGTTGGTGATGGGAATAGCAGATTATTGGCATTTAGAATAGCTTCTGGGAAAAAAGCATATAAAAAATTATGCAATAAATATGAAATAAATGGATTTGGTGAAATTAAAACTAAAGAAAAAATCCCTGTTTTTCAGTATCTTAAAAATAGTGATTTAGAAAAATTTATTAGAAGCACACACCTAGTGGATGAAAAAACAAAATGAACTACAGCAGCAAGATATTCCTATTTTTATAAAATGTATGTCGATGGAATTGAATATGATTATCCAGATGGGATATTAGATATTGTAATGAATGTATCACTTTTTAGATTTGCATTATCTATTTCTGTTTCTCATAATGAGTTAAAAAATAACTTAGAAAAGGCTTATCATAAAAAATTATCTATGTTTAAACGTTTATTAATTAATACTAAATTAATTAATGAAAAAGGATTTGAAACCAATGCTTTAAATTTATTAGAAATAAAACTAAATTCAAATAATGAAATAATCTTTACAGATAAAATAGACTTAGATCAATTTAAAGAAATAATAATGGAGTTTGCCCATTATATTTCAAAAAACTCAATAGGTCAAAAACGCTTAGATATTAAGGAATTTAAGAAAACACTAAGTATTTTAAAAGAAAAACTATCAATTAAATCTACAGAACCAACAAAAACGAAATCAAAATCAACAAAGAATGAAGTTAAAACAAAAGATATAAAACAAAAAAATAATGAACGGTCACCAAAAGTAAATATCACAAATGAAATTAAAAAAAGAAATTCTTTTTTCTTGGAAAATAACATTTACGAATCTTTTTATAGTCTTTCAACATTAAAAAGCAATGATTTGGCTGGAGGCTGAAGAGAAAGAATATTAATTGAAAATATCATGTGATATTTGTTGGCGAAAGCATTAAAAAGAAAATATAAAATGCAAACATGAGATTTTATTTTTGATGGGAAAATTGATAAAATTGAGGAAAAACATAGAGAACTTTTCGACAAATTAGTTTCCCTGCAGGAAACAATATCGCCGTTAAAATTATCAAATTTAATTTTTAAATTTAATTCAGCATTTAAAAAGGATGAAATAAATGATGGAAAAGCATTATTTAGTATGAATGAGCAAAAATTTATAAAATGAATAACAAAAGAATACTCATTATATGTAGAGAATTTAAATCAAGCAGCTCACGGAAGATGAAGTCACTATGATAATGAAAAATTATCAACTGAAGTTGGAAAATTACTTACAGAATTAATAAAGGAATTTAATAAGGAATGATAATTGTTATAATATGAGCATGCAATCAATTAGTCCATTAAGATATCCCGGTGGTAAAAGTAGAATGTATTCAAAGGTAGAACCTTTACTTTTAAATAATAATTATAATGAATATGCCGAACCTTTTTCAGGCGGTTTCGGCATCGGTTTATTACTATTGAAAAATAATATTGTAAATCATGTTTATATAAATGATCTAGATAAAAATGTATTTTCTTTTTGAAAACTTGCAACAACAGATTTTAATTTTTTAAGAAGAAATCTAAAAAGAGTTTCAAATTTCACTAATTTAAAAGAATGATTAGATGAAAGAGAATTCCAAAAGAAAATTATTAATTCAAATAAATATGGATATAAAAGAAAGGGATTTGCAATGCTGTTTTTAAATAGAGTCAATAGATCAGGAATATTAAGTGCTGGACCTATAGGCGGGAAAGAACAAAAGGGTGAATACAAAATTAATTGCAGATTTAACCATGATAGACTTTTAAAACAACTAGAGTGAATTTATTCAGTTAGAAATAAAATAAGTATTACAAATTTAAATTATGATCAATTTGTTAATGGGCTTAATGAAAATGTATTCATTTTTCTTGACCCTCCTTATGTAGTTAAAGGCGGGCAACTTTATATGAATAATTTTAATAAGAATGATCATAGTATTCTTAGAGACTTTTTATTAAAAGTGAATAATCCTTGAATATTAACATATGATAATGATGAACTGATAAAAAAACTTTACGGAAAAAATAAATTAAAAATAATAGAATTTGATTTACAAC
>JABSQU010000019.1 GCA_013215685.1 Mycoplasmatales bacterium
AAATAAGAATTTTCCATAACCATATCTTCTTCCCTAATATTGTCTATAACAAGAATTATTTCTGTGTTAAGTTTAATAATTTTATTCTCAGTCAAATCTTTAATTGTTATAGAAGAAATTAAATCTGTATCAAAATCAATGGATCTTTCAATTATTTTTATATTTAAATGAACTTTTATTCCCATTAATATAGCACAATATACTAATGCGTCTCCTACATAATCAAACGTATGTCCTCTTAAAGGTTTTTTATTATTTCTATCAACATTAATAATAGATATTTCTAAATCATCAAAAGTTTCTTTTAAAGCAATTGCAAAATTAAATGTTTTTATATCATTACCAATTAAAACTATACTTTCTGCTTCAGCTCATGCATTTGTTTTTGTGAATAATTGCTCAACTTTTTTCGTTTCATGTATTGAAGCAATGTTTGCTAATGAATGATCCGAAGAAATTCCATTAAGTGTAGAGCTAATTGTAAATAGCTTATCTACGAAAACAAATGCATCATATTCTTTTTCAACTGTATATTGAATCTCATTATCAACATACATATTTAAATATTGTTTTTTATTAGATTCATAGTATTCAATTATTTTTACATCATTAAATATTCTTACATTTCGATGTTTATCCATGAAATTTTGTATCTTTTCTTCATTTTTTTCAAAAACATCTAAGCTATTTTCTGAAATTGAATTTAAAATACTTGTTTCATCATAACCAAATAATGATCTATTTTCGGGGAGTAATACTTCAATGATTATTCCCTCTCTATTTTTCAAACCTTTCGAAAGTACTTTGGCTAATTTTTCAACATTTTTACCACTTCCGAAAATTCCGATTCTTTTCATTTTTCCTCCTAGTTATCATTTTATTTTTTTAATCTTCTAAATTCGCCCCCTTTTACCTAAAAGTTTATATATTAAGAATCCTGCTCCGATGACAAATATTCCTAGAAAACTAATTGAAATTCCTCAAATTAAAGATTTACTTACTGAGCTATCTGAATCACGTAGCCCACTAATTTCTTCTATATGTTTTTTTCTAAATTTCATGTTAACTTGTGATAATTTAACTGAAATATGGTTTCCATTCATTAATTTATTAGCATCAACGCCAATGAATGATGATTTTTCTTTTGATTCAATTAATTCCAATGATAATTTGATATTTTTTTTATCTTTATATTTTTTTCGAAGTTCAGTATTTATTGCAATAATCTCTTTTTTAGTTTCATCTGAAAATCTACCTAATTTATTATCACCTGTAAATTTCATATTATCAATCAAATTTGTTACCATATTTTCAATTTTTTCATCAGCAAGAATTACTTCTTCTAATCCTGAAATTTTTACGGAATTACCATAATCATTAATTAGCGATCCCTTTGATGCAATTAATTTATATTTAACAACATCATCATTAGAAAGATTGTCGGGAATTTCAGGATTTCAAGCATCAATTTTTCCATCTTTATGTATAACTTGATATGTTCATCTATATCCTATTGGAATCGGTCTTTCAGTTTTAATTAATATTGTTCCATTTCCGTTTGTTCTTTCTGGAATTTCAACTTTAATTTCTCCTAAATCAGGAGATGGTACAGCAAGATTATGAACTATATAAGTAGTTTTTGTTTTGGCAAAACCAACTGTTTCATCTCCAACTTGATATTTATTATATAAATCAGGAGGTGACTTAGATGAGACTCCTAAAAATGCTGTAATAACATCTCCATTTTTTAGATTAAACGGATAAGTTTCTATTGGTTTTCCACCATTGATTTGGAAAAATACTGATAATTTAATTCCTTTTATTTCAGCATTGGTGTTTCCATCATAAATTTTTGATACTTTTCCAGAATTAATATCGCTGATTGTTATTGGATTTTTATATGACCCGTCTAGATAACTCATTAAATTAATCTTTTTAATGAATGCATTTCCATTAATAATATTTCCATCTTTAAAATTAATTGTTATTCCGTCTTTATTAATTCCATAAAAATCATTGTCATTAATTGATATTTGAACATTTGGTTCAATTCTAAGGAAATTTTTTAATCCATTAACTATTGTTGAAGGGATTTTTTTCTTATAACTTTCTATTGGCGGTAAAACATAATTTTTTGCAGCCTTGACAATCAATTTAACATTATCTCCATTTTTCAAATAATCAATATCATCTATATCAGTATTATTACCAGAATTTACACTAACTTTTCATATAAGTCCTCTTAATTGAGCAGATTCAGAATTTCCTAAATCTAAATTTAGAATTCCGTGATTGTTAAATCCAGAAGCAATAATTTTTATGCCATTTATTTTATCCATATCAACCGTTAATCCTTTTACTGTAATTGGGTTAATTGTATAATATTTGCCTGATAGAGTAACATTATCGTTATTGCTTACAAGGTCTGCAACTACGTTATCACCAACTTCTATATTAAGTTTTTTAGGATCGGTTTCTCAATTGGAAATTTCTTCAATATTTTCGTCTGTTATAGGATCGCTACTTGAAACAATTGCATATCTTAAATGAGTATTATTAGGTGCATTAAAGTTTGACACAACTCCGCTAGATGATGTTGTTACAGCTTTAACATCTGCTTTACCATTAATTCCTGTAATGTCCAATCCTAATTTTCCTAAACTTGAAACATTTATAATATTTTTAAGATCACTTGCTTTAATTTTTCAATATTTATAATTAGGATTATCTAGAGCATAATTTGGATCAGCAGCCAGTCTAATATAAATTGTTTTACTTTTTACTTCATCATCAGAAAGTATTCCAGAGATAGTTCCTTTTTTAAATATATTATTTTTTCAAGAAATTGTAGGATTTGCATCAGATGAAGTTGCATTATCACTTGTTCCGAATTCTCAATGTCAATTTTCATCAGTAGGAACATTTGAAGATTTATGGTTATTAAGTTTTAAAATAACATCTATTTTTTCTTTACTATCAAGTGATGCTCCTAAAATTTTTGTTAAAGCATCATTACTTTTATCTTCACCAAGTACAGAAGGATGAACTTTTAATCCTGAGACATCATTGAATCTAATTTTATTATTAATATCATTAGGATTATTACTTATTTCATATATTTTTTTGTATTTATTAGTAATTTCATAAAATCCAAATATTTCATCTCCAACACTTAAATTATTGTTATTTCTCTCATTTATAACTCCATCAAATTTTATTTTTGTGTGATGGCTGTTAGTTACATAGAAGTGTAATTTTATTATTCCTTTTTTGAGCAATTCTAATAATTTAGTATCACTTTCAACTTTACTTGTCATTTTTATTGAATTAATATCAATTGACCCATGGCCATCATTTCCTGTGAAAGTAAGATTTTTATTTATTTTTATATTTTTTAAATCAACTTCTTTCACTAAGCCTTCAACAGTAACTGTAAGAATTTTTTGAGGATTTGCGAATATATATCCTTTTTCAGGAATAATTCTAATTTTAAGGGTATCTCCATTAGATAAATCACTTAATTTATTTGAATTAAATTTTAATCACTCTAATGTTCCATTTTCATTTTCTTTTGCAAATTCAACTTTCATGTGATTAATTTTAGTATCTACTAATGTATTTTTATTAAATCCATTTTTAGCATATAAGTCAAAAGATTCAATTTTTCCTTTACCGTTAAATTTACTAAATCTAACATTTGCACTAATAATTTCTGGATTAATTATATCTAAAATTGTTTTCATTGGAATTCTAATTTCATTTGTACCATTAGGCATTGGATTTTTGCTATTTACAATTTTTCAATTTGCTTCAGTTTTTACTACAATAATATATTTTTCACCAGGAGGTACGGAATTAAGAGTTGAAGTTAAATTACCAATTAAATGACCTGTTTCTTTATCTACTCTTTGTAATCCAATTATCAAATTAGCTCCGTGAGGAATAGCATCTATTTCATTCTTGACTTTTACGGTGATAAGTTTGGAACTAGATACTGTTGATGATATGAAATCATTTCCACCCAAATCTCCTTTAGCATTAGTTAGACTTATCATTTGAGTAACATTTCTAAAGAATATATTTAATGCTATTTCTCCATTAGTTGCACCATCTAATATATTTTTTTTACCATTAGATAATTTTTTTAATTTTATTGAAACTTTAATCGAATCAGAAACATCTTTATCGAGTAAATTAGAATTGAGTAAATCGGAAAGTTTTTTATATTTGTTATTTGCATATTCATAATCAACACTTATTTCATTTCCATGTGCAGAAAGTAAATCTTTAATAGCTTTCGGTTCTTCTTTTGTCCCATTTATGGTTCAATTTAAAAATCTGTTTGAGGTATCAATTACTCCTGATAATTTAATATTACTAATAGCATCTAAAGTCTTTTTTTCAATCTTTAAAAGAATAGGAATATTTTTTACATCCATTTTGAAAATATTATTATTAACATTTTCAAATTTTATTGTAGGAGTTGAGACATTTTCATTTGAAGCTGCTAATGTTGAATCAGCAGGAATGAATTTAATTCAATAGCTTGGATCAATTTCTGAAAAATTAAGTAAAGGCATTTCGGCTCAACTAGCTCCTCTATCATTTGAAAATACAGTTCTTAATCCATATTTCTTTCTCAATTCATTAATTTCCCCAATACCAGATCTTAATAATGTAACATTTTTTGACGTCGTTCCAGGAGCAAAGGCAATAAAATTATTTGCATCAATTTTATTTTTAAAACTTTCCATCATACTTTTATTAATAATCATTTGCACTTTTGTTTTAACTATGCCATAAGGTTTATTATCTTTAAATGAAATAGGAGTCTTATCTGGATCGTCTGAAACATATTTTGCAAATATTTTTTTAGGAAATACTCAATCCTTTCCTTTTGTAGATTTTATATATTCTAGAAATTTTGATTTAGTAACTCAATTATTACTTGTTTCATCAATTGAGAATTCTATATGCGTACCAATATGTTTTAAGTTATCTGGAATGTCAATTCTAGGAGTTTCATTATTTCCAGAAATAACAATATCTTTTAATGTTGTGTTATCAACTTCGAGTCCTAATGCATTAACATCATATACAAAATTTATTGATTTTTCTTGATTTGCATCTTTTATGACGTATGGCTTTTGTGGACTCGTAAAAGGAGCTGGGGAGTATGTAATTGATATACTATCTCCATTACTTATATTTGGAATTGATACTACATTAGGAGCAGATCTACTAAAATTTCTTACTATATCTGCTTTATTTTTGTCAGCATGTTTCAATATTATTTTTAAATTTACATACCCATCTTTAAGAAAATTGCTTGTAGGAATTTTAATAACTGCATTGCCACTTTTACCAACAGCTATCATTTTTTTTGTAGGATCATCTATCTCTAATAATTTCAAGTTAGGAACAGTAAATGTTTGTTCAAAATTTTCATTTGCACTTAAAGTATTTTGAATTTGAAATCCATTTTCAGGAATATAAACAAAAATAATTTCATCATTAGAACTCAAATTTTTTAAAACTGAATTATTCTTGCTTAAATTCACAAATTTACCATTTAATTTCAATTTAATTTCTTTAATAAATTTAACCTTATTAAAAATTATATTTCCCACATCAAGAGAGCCGTGATTTTCGTATTGACCTGATAAATATGATTTCATAGCGTTTCTATCAATATCTGGTACTAATACATTATTATTTAAATTTTCAACTTTATATTCAAAAGAAACTCTTTCTTCTCTACTTCCGGTGACTCAAGTATCAGAAACGATGTTATTTCCCAAAGAATTCAAAATGGGTGTAATTACATAGTCTCCATCTGTTGTGTATTGAAATTCTATTTTATCCCCATTAGAAAGTTTAGTAATTTTTTCTGCTGATACTGGAACAGCGATTTGTGAACCATCTTTTTTATTTATTTTTATTTCCAATTTTGTATGATCAGGTATTGTTGATATGTTTAAATTTCGAAGATTAATCTCACCTTCGGTTTCCATTCCATTTAATTTAATTTTACTAGTTGGATCATAAACATCAATAGTTTTTAATTTTGGTACTGTAAATATACGAAGTTGTAAAGGTTGATCTTCACCAGTTGTTCCTCTAATTTTATACCCTTTTTCAGGTGTAAGGGTAAATTTTAACTTATCATTAGTTGATAAACCCTCAATGGTATTTGTTCTTAAAATTTTTGTTCATGAAGTAGTTCCATGTTTATTAATTTCTATATCAAATGATCAAATGTGATTACTAGGATTTGCTATTTTTTTCAGAGAAGACAAATCTAATTCTCCATGACGATCATAATCTTGACTTATATCATCTAACATTTTTTGATAATCATAATGAATCGGTATTCCATCTCCTAATCCTTGAACATTATATGTAATTTCAACTTCTCTTTTATCAGCAGAAATATGAGCATTTGTTATATTTGGAATACTAAAGGTTGAATTTAATTGTGAAGTAATTTTATATTTAAATGTAACTTTATCACCATTTTCCAAATTATCGATAATTGATGATCTATTTCATTGTCTTTTAGCACCGGTTCTCTTAGAAATAGATTCAATATTTAATGTTGCATCTTTTGATACAGCCAAATTAAGATTTGATAAATTTATTTCTCCATGCTTATCAATTCCATCAAGAACTATATTAGGTAATGGGTTATCTATAATAATTTCAGTCGCTTTTGAAGCTCTAAAAACATAAACTATACAATTAACACCATCTCAATCATCGTGTCTATAAAAACCCCCTGGCTTAACTTCCGCCATGGTCCCGCCTTTAGCGGATTTAAGGGTATCAAATTTATCAACTGTATATCCAGGATCAGGTCTAAATTTTATACGAGTTCATCCTTGGCCGATATTTTTAGCTATCCCGTCAGGTGGCACAGGTTGTCAATTTTGACTATAATTTGCAGTTCATTGAACCGATAAATGAGGAGAATTTAAAACAGGATTTAAATCAAGAAATCTTCCATTTACGCCAGTTGGATCATATTGTGCTCTAAGTGCCTTTAATGCTGCAACTGGGGGAAATAAATTTTGACCCATACCTCTAACTTCAAAATTTCCATACATCACATCAGTGTATCCCATTCTTCCACCTCAACCTTTGGAATATGTTTCATTAGATCAAGAGTATGTATTTCTAAATTTTGGTTTTATTTTCATGTCAATGGTTATGCCATCCCCGTTTTCAAGATGTCCATTAATTCTTGGTGCACTATTTAAATCAATATAATTTATTTCAATATCAACAACTGACTCGTTTGTATTTGTGGTTTTATCAACAATCGACAAATCATTTTCAATAAGTTTTTTAATTTTTTGTTCATCAATATATCCACTTTGATTAGAAAAACTTGAAACTTCTTTATCAATTGTTTCTTGTAAAAATTTTTTCGAAGGTGGAGTGATGGGCAATTTACCAGAAAAATCTGGTTTGTCAGAAATACTTCTTCTAGCTGAATATATCGATTTCGATACAAGGTTTTTATTTTGAATTAGTAAATACGTTGCGATCGATGGCACAGCAATTGAAGTAGCACTTAGTCCCACTACCACACCTTTTATTAATTTATTTTTTTTCATGGTCGTTTGTTCCTTTCAGATAATTGATTAGATAATAATTTAGCTCTAATAAATCTTTAGTATCTCTCCATGACATTTAAATTGTCAAATTTGATTAGATATATTTAAAAAAAATTCATGGATAAAATGCAATTTTTAAAAATTGTTTTTTTAACCCCTTGTGATAAAACATCTCTACTCAAAATAATATTCATAAATATTATCTGGCAATGACATTAACTATTAATAAAATTTAAATTTTTAAAAAATCGTATGTTCCTTTTGAAACATAAATCCCCTGTATTTTGATTATACATTAAAAAATAATATAGCATATTAATTAAAAATAAAAAAATAATATATTATTACATAAAAACATAATCCTGAATAAAACAAATAAATGATAAAAAAAATAAAAAAACTAATTCATAAAATTAGCTATTTGTTAAAAATTAAATTTTTGCAATTTCAATAGAATTAATTATTTTTACATCAATTTCTTTGAATTTTTTGTTGAGGATAGAAGCTATTTTTTTTGCAAAAAGTGTTTCAGTTCCATGCGATATTTCTAAGATAGGAATTCTTTCTTCATTGTATGATATTCATTCCGATCATTTTATATCAGAAGTAATGACCAAATCAATATCATCATTTTCATATGATTGTAAAATTTCTTTCACATCTCCTGAGCCAGCAAATATTGCAATGCAATTATAGTTTATAGTTGAATCTGTATTGGCTTTAATAATTGTTGTAATATTAAATTTTTCTTTAAGTAAGTTTTCAATTTCATGAAGATTCATATTTATTTCTATCTTTTTTCCGTACTTGGAATTTTTTATATTTTTTATTTTTGTAAAACCAAGACCTTTTGCTATTTGAGAAGATGTTCCGTCAGGAGCCTGGTCAAAATTTGTATGAATTGAAAAAAGGGCAATTCCAGTATTTTTTAATCTCGTATGAAGCAATCTTTTGTATGGTGCTTTTTCGAATTCTTCTTCAAGAGTTTCTTCTCATAAAAAAGGATGATGTGTAATTATTAAATCAGCTCTCATATCTATTGCTTTTTTAAAAACATCACTTGTCAAATCTAATGCAATAATGATTTTTTCAATTTTTTGATTAACATCGCCATATTGTAATCCAATTTTGTCTCATTCTTCAGCTTTAGACGGCTGATATAATTGATTAAATTTATCAATAATTTTTTTAAGTTTTATCATTATTTTTATCGAAATATTCCCTTAATTGTTTTTGATTTTGTGGCTTTCTTAAAATTCTTATAATTTTAGCTTCAATTTGTCTAATTCTTTCTTTTGAAACATCAAATATTTCCCCTAATTCCTCGGAAGTGTGTGATTTAATTCTTTCTCCTTTTGAATTTAAACCAACACCATATTTCATTTTTATAATTGACCTTTCTCTTTCATCTTGAATCGCCTTATCTATTGAATTAATTAAAACTTCTGAAAGCTCTTCCTGAGCTGCAAAATCAATTGGATTAATGGCATTTTCATCTTTAATAAAGTCAGAAAATGATGAATCATCTTCTTTTCCAATTGGTTTATCAAGAGAAATAGGATCGATGTTAATTTTTCTAATGTATCTTACTTTTTCAGCATCAAAATCAGGCCCTGTAGCTTCAGCTATTTCTTCATCACTAGGTTCTCTACCTAATTCTTGATGAAGTTCTCTTTGAATTTTAATAATTTTATTTATAGTTTCTACCATGTGAACAGGAACTCTAATTGTTCTTGCTTGATCAGCAACAGCTCTTGTAATAGCTTGACGAACTCATCAAGTTGCATATGTGGAAAATTTATATCCCTTTTCATAGTCATATTTTGAAACAGATTTTATTAAACCTGCATTTCCTTCTGAAATTAAATCAATAAAAGAAAGACCCCTATTTTTATATTTTTTGGCATTATTGACAACTAATCTTAAATTTCTTCTAATTAGGATTTCTCTAGCTTTTCTTCCTTTACGACCACCTTTTGTAATTGCTTTTGCCAAATCAATTTCCTCTTGATGTGTAAGTAATTTACCATATTTACCAATTCATCTCATATATCATTTAACAATGTCGCCAGTATCAGTAAGTTTATTGGATAATTCTGAGTCAGATATATTTTCAGTTTCAGTTATGCTGGATAAATCAATTTCTTGAGTGTCATCAAAAGATTCTAATTTAATTTCTCCTCCAGAAGCAGCACTTAAAGATATTAATTCGTTGTCTCCTTCATCTATATCATCGATAACAATTTTTTTCTTAATTAATATTTCTAATAATTCATCAACTCCTTCTTCTGACATCAAAATCTTTTTCTTATCTAACATTTTGAAAACATCATCTTGTGAAAGATATAAAACATTCAAATTCTTCTTTTGCTTTTCCAATAATTCAACTATTGTTGAATATTCATTTTTACTAGTTACTTTTGCCATAATTGCCATCCTTTTTTTTGTTAAATTTTATTCTATTTTTATTTTTTTCATATGATTTATGATTTTTATTTATAACTTTAATAATATCATCTAAGTCTTCGTTTTTTTCAATTGTTTCACCCTCTAAATTTATTTTTTCTTTAATGTATTTTTTATACTTATTAGGAATTTTTTCTATGCCTCTATGAGCAGCAATTATGTAAGTTCCAATAATTGGTAATGTTCTATCCACATAATTAATTTCATGTCTTTTTCGATCATAATACTCACTTAAGGATTTGGATTTTAAAAGAGACCTAATTAGTATATATGCGCTTTTATTATATTTAATATCGTATTTTTCTTGATTGTATTCATTTTTTTTCTGATTTAAAACTTTATTTTCGTTATGGGTTGTTTGTGCTTTTACAATTGTTTTATTTATCTTTAAATCCTTTACTAATATTTCCCTTGATACGCCTAATTCATTTTTTATTTTATTAATCAAGAAATCTCTTTCAACTGGTGAGGCATAAATCAAATATTTTTTAAATGATTCAACAAATTTTTCTATTTCCTCTATTTTAGATATGTCATATTTATTTTTATGTGATATGTAAATAAATTCAAGAGCTGTTATTCTATTATCAATAATTTCTTTAATAGCTTTTTCTCCTTTAGAATTAAATAATTCGTCCGGATCAATTCCACTAGGATTTTGAGCAACATAAGTTTTAATTCCATTTTCAAGTAATATTCTTATTGATTTAATAGTGGCTGAAATTCCAGCTTTATCAGAATCAAACATAAGAATAATTTTTAAGCCTCTAATTTTATTTATATTTTCTTTGGTTAAAGCAGTACCCATAATAGCAACAACATTTTCTATATTTGCTTTATATAAAGCAATTACATCCATAAAACCTTCAACTAAGATTAATTCATTATTTTTTTTGGCAACTTTATTTGCATTATTTCAATTGTATAAAATATGAGATTTTTTAAATATTAGTGATTCACTAGAATTTATATATTTTGCTTGGTCATTCTTTAATGTACGACCTGACATGGCAATGGTATCTCCGAATTCATTTGCAATCCCAAATATTAATCTATCTTTCATAAAATCTTCACCAATTGAATTCATTAAAGAAGCATTTATTAAATCAGATTCATTGTGATGTCGTATTTTGGTCAAATAATTTATTAATCCTTTTTTTGGTGCATAACCAATTTTAAATTTTTCTCTAATTTTTGAATTTAAACCTCTTTTATTAGCATAATCAAGAGCATTAATTGCATCTTCTGAATCAATTGAAGCTTGATAATAATCCATGGCATCATTCAAGGCGTCTATTAATTTTTTTTGCCTTTCATTATATTTTGGCTCTGATTTAATAAGATTAATTTCCACTCCAGCTTTATTACCTAATTTTTCGGCAGCTTCATAAAAAGATATTTTTTCTATATCTTGAACAAATTTGAATATACCGCCTGCTTTATCACAAGAAAAACATTTATACATTTGTTTTTCTGGAGATACTGACATTGATGGATTTGAATCATCATGAAATGGGCAAACTCCTCAATAGTTTTTACCCTTTTTAGAAAGATCAACATATTCTTGTATTACATCAACAATATCAAGCGTATTTTTTATTAATTCAATTTTATTATTGCTCATATACCTCCAAAATACATATTTTATTTAATAATCTCAAAGAAATAAAATTCTAAATAAAATTATTTATTTCATCCAATGAAATTGTGATTTGTTTCATGGAATCTCTATCTCTTATTGTAACTTTATTTTCGGTTGCTGTTTCATCAATAATCGTTAGAACAAACGGCGTACCAATTGAATCTTGCCTTCTATATCTTTTTCCGATAGAGCCAGATTCATCGTAACTTACGGAAATTCCTTTATCAATTAATTCTCTAAATACTCTTTTTGCTTCATTTGAGTGAATTTTTTTGTTCAATGGTAAAACTGCAAATTTATATGGGGCAATTTTTTTATCAAGTTTTAAAACTATTCTCGAATCATTATCAATTTCTTCCTTTTTATAAGAATCAACTAGCGCAGCTAATGTCAATCTATCTAATCCCATTGAAGGTTCAATCACAAATGGAACATAAACTTTATTAGTCATTGGATCTCTATATTCTAGTTTTTCGCGAGAATGTTCTGCATGCGATTTTAGATCAAAATCTGTTCTATTTGCTATACCCATGAGTTCTCCTCAACCAAAAGGAAATAAGAATTCAACGTCAGAAGTTCCATTTGAATAATGAGCTAATTCATTTTCTCCATGCTCTCTTAGTCTAATTGAACTTTCCTTAAGTCCAACTAATTTGGAAAATTCTAAAGATTTATTAATGTAATATTCATAAGCTTTTTGATCTTCACCAGGTTTGACAAAATATTCTAGTTCCATTTGTTCAAATTCTCTAGTTCTAAAGATAAAATTACCTGGAGTTACTTCATTACGAAATGATTTTCCTATTTGTCCTATTCCAAAAGGTATTTTAAGTCTTGATGTTCTTTGTACATTCATAAAATTAACAAAAATACCTTGAGCAGTTTCAGGTCTTAAATAAACTTTTGATTTTGAATCAACAACAACTCCTTGATTAGTTTCAAACATCAGATGAAATTCTCTAATTTTATTTCAATTTGCTTTAGAATTTTCTCACTTAGGAACATTTTCAGTTATTCAAGTATACATTTCTTCATTTGACATATTTTCAGGATCTAAGGATGAATCAATTGACTCTATAATGTGGTCTGCTCTATAACGTTTTCCATTTACTTTATTCTCAATAAGAGGATCTGAAAAATTCTTTACATGGCCTGATGCTTCTCAAACTTTAGTATTCATTAAGATTTTTGAATCAATCATCACATTATTTTCTTCTTTAAAAATAAATTCTTTAATTCATAAATCCTTAATATTTTTTGTAATTAAAGCACCAAGAGGCCCATAATCTCAAGTGTTAGCTAAGCCTCCATAGATTGAAGATCCTTGATATACAAATCCAATTTCTTTTAAATGAGTCACAATTTCTTGAAAATTTTTATTTAAATTTTCCATTTTTCCTCCTTTTTAATAAAAAAATCCTTTTGCAAGGGACCAACGTCCCACCCTTGCAAGGATTCTTTTTTTACAATGATGATTTTAAACCGATTCCAACTGGTATATTGCAGATTAATTATACCATTATTAACATATATTAATATTAAAATAATTTACTTAAAAAAATATTTTAAAAAATGTTCTAATAAAAATAATAATATTTTTAAGATTGCATATGATAAATATAATCATTAATGAAATAAATCAACTCTTGATAAATTTTTTTATTTAACTCAGGATCTATTTTTATGTAATTTTCTATCGATTCATTTATTAAATTTATTGCCTTCAAATATTCAATCGATTTTTCTATTTTAGTGTGTCAAGCACATGTATATCCTCCTAGTGAAAAATCAAAACCATTGATTCGATCATTTCTTCCACATTCAACACATTGTTTTATTTGTGGATAAACTCCCAATGAATCAAGTGAATTAAAAATAATATAAGTTTTAACCCAGTGGTTGTAAGTATCTCCAAAATATTCATAAGACTCTAGAAATGCTTCAAATAATCGTTTTGAATGATTATCAATTTTTTGGATTAATTTTATTATTTCTAAAATAACATTAGCTGTATCAGAAGTTAAAATAGGTGGTTGCTTTATTAAAATTGATTTTTTTAATTTAGATAACTTGTTTTTAAGTCTAGCTCTAAAAATTTCAGCTGAAATGTAATTTCCAAAGTCTAATGATCTTGAATTTTTTGAATTCAATTTTCGTGTTCCCAAAGCAATAAAAGAAATTATTTCAAATTTAGTTAAAATTGTAATGATTTGATCATCTGAATTCAATTTTACTTTTTTAATCACTATACCTCTAACAAAATCAGTCATAAATTTATTATACAAGTTAATCAATTAATATTTTTTGTTCATTTTAAATAAAAATGAATACTTTTAAAATATTTGTTATATTTTTTATTAGAATCTACTAATTGTTTTGGAATGAACATTTTTTATAATTAAAATTTATTTTTAAATAAATGTAACAAAAATGCTTTTTTTATTGCATAATATATATGGGTTGACTATATTTCAAAAAAGACTCATTAAAGCACTAAATTTTAAATACACATTTATTTTTTCCCCGATAAATCATTAATTTGATTTTATAAAATAATTGTTATTAGTAAAAAATATTAAGCATTTTTTGCATAATTATTTTTTACAACCAATTTTATTGTCTTTTTTAAGTTTAAATCAGTACAACCAAATTATTTTGTATTCAATCAGTTTATTATTCTCTGTTTATCTCAGCTTATTACATTTTGTTTTAAAAATGAAACACACCTATTTCTCCATTTTATAACAATATTTTTCTTAATTTAAACTAGGTGAATGTTTTATTCTGATTTATAAAATTAATAAATATTTTAATATTATACAAAAATTGATGATGGAGAATTTTAATCTCGGTAAATGTCAACCTTACAAAATAATTTGAAATTCTTTTCGTTTTATGTTTGTTTAGAACTTTAAATTAAAATATGGATTTGAGAAAAATTATAATCAAAAAGACACTTCATTAAGTAAATCCCCTTTTATTAATAAATTATAGTCTATTTTAGTAATCAAATTCTCAATGAAAATTATAATTTATGTTCATAAATAAAATGTTAAACGATGAATTGGGATATTAGGGTTTTATACCCTTTTTCTTTTTGAAAAAAATGAGAGATATATCTCTCATTTTTATTGCGTGTTTCTTTTGTTTTTATGGAATACAAAGTCAAAATAATTTTTATTTATAACTCTTATTGTTCTTTCTATGAATTTCCCTTTTGAAAGTAATGTTATATCTTCTTCAATTAATTCCCCATTCTTTCAATTTAATTTGATAGCTTCACTTTCTAAAAGAGATTTTGAAGATTCAATCATTTTAAGATGAATCTTTATTTTTTCAACAGTAATTCCTTGTTTAAGGATTTCCTTTGAAATTGATTTTTTGATAGCTTCTGAATCTATTTCTCAAAAAACATTTTTATTTAAAGCTGTTATTTGGGCAGCCACCAATTCTTCATCTTTGTAATATTTTTTCACAAAGAGAAAAATATTCTCATTTTCATCAATTTTAAGTTTGTTAATTATTCTTTCTGAAAATTCAATTTCTTCTAAAAAAATATCTGTTAACTTAAATCTTGATGAAAATGATTCTAAAAATTTGAAATTAGCATCATTAGAGACAATATAACCTCTGCCTTTTGATGGAATTAAAGCACCGGAATAGACAAATGAGCTAAGCGCTTGTCTTACGGTTGATCTTGAACAATCAAATTTTATTGCAAGTTGTTGTTCAGATATAATTTTATCCCCTGGTTTCCATTCATTAGACTGTAATTTCAAATTAATATATCTTCCTATATAGTCTTTTATTGTCATATTAAAATTGTAACTCTGTTATTGGTGTTTTCAAGTTGAAAACATGTGTAAACATATTTTATAAAAAGTTACTTTAATATCCGATTTTGCTTATTTCACTGGCTTTTTCCGTTCAATTTTTGTTTACCTTAACATGTGTGTATAAGTGAACATTCATTTCAAACAAATTACTCAATTTTTGTCTAGCCTCTTTACCAATTGATTTAATCATATTGCCATTATTCCCAATGAGAATACCTTTTTGTGATTTTCTTTCTACGTAAATCGTCCCTCTTATTGTGCAATTATTGTTTTCATCTATAGGCTCAATGAATTCATCAATTACCACTCCTATTGAATGCGGAACCTCTTGATTAACACGTTTAATTATTGATTCTCTTATAACTTCTTTTGCAATAAATCTTAGTGATTTATCAGTAATTTCATCACTATCATAAAAAGGTATGCCAATAGGAAGGCTTTTTTTAATAAATTTTAAAATTTCTTCAATTGATTTTTTCATTTCTATTGAAGTACCAAGAACCGTTTCAAATCCAAATTTCTTTAATTTATTAGCTTTCTTTTTAGCTTCATCAGGATTTGATTTATCTAATTTAGTCATTACGGCTACTTTATTGTGATTTTGAATCCTATCAATAATAATTTTATCCCCTGGTCCAATTTCTTCATCTAAGGGGGAAAGAAACAATACTAAATCAGCATCTTTTAACGATGCATATGATGAATTATTTAAAATATCTCCTAATTTTTGCTTAGGTTTATGAATTCCTGGTGTATCAATAAAAATGATTTGAGAATCAGAATCATTGTAAATTCCTTTAATTTGATCTCTTGTTGTTTGTGGTTTAGATGAGATAATTGAAACTTCATAATCCAGAATTTGATTAAGAAGTGAAGATTTACCAACATTAGGTCTTCCTACAATTGCAACAAAACCTACTTTCATTTAAAAGAACCTTTTGAAATTCCATAAGGAACTAATTCTCTTAGTGAATGAATTTTAATCTCATCATTATGGTACATATGAATTTTAGAATCCAGACTTATAAGTTCAAGCATAACCTGTAGACAACCTGCACATGGGTAAATATTAGTATCCTCTAGATTTGATGTCAAATGAATTTCTTTAATGTCTCCGGGTTTAAGCCCATCTGATATCGCACGAAACATTGCACTTCTTTCCGCGCATATACCTGATGGGGATGCGATATTTTCAACATTTACCCCATTATATTCATTGCCATTTTTATCAATTACAATTGCAGCTACTTTTACACCTGAATATTCTGCATATGAATAATTCAATAATTTATTTAATTTTTCTTTCATTATAACGCCTCCTTTATCGCTGGGATAAATATTAATAATAGTGATATAATCGATCCCAAAGTTATAATAAGCGTAGCAGCTGAAGCTATATCTTTAATTTTTTTAACCTTTACATTATATTGAAAAGAAATTGTATCAACAGCAGCTTCTATAGAAGTATTTAATATTTCAACAGAAATTAACATAGAGATAATTAAAGATAAAATTGCTCATTTTAACAAGGATAACTCGACTCAAATTCCAATGCCAATTACCATTGGTAATAAAGCAAAAAAAATCCATAATGATTTCTCCTCTTTTAAAGCAATTCAAAATCCTATAATTGAATATGTTCATTTTTGAATAATTTTTCTAAAAAAATTACGCATCTCTACTTACCTTCACCTTCTCCATTATTTTGTATGCAATTGCATTCATTTTTTTCTCTTCATCATCACTTATATGGTCATAACCTAGTAAATGAAGCAATCCATGAGTAAATAAATATGATCATTCTCTTTTAGAACTGTGTCCAAATTTTTTTGCCTGCAATTCAAGTTTTTCAAATGATAAATATATATCACCAAGTAAATTATAACCAATTAATTTTCTAATTTCTCTATAATTTGTCGGAAAAGAAAGAATGTCTGTTGTGGTATCTATATTTCGATATTTTTTAGAGATTTTTCTCATATTTATATCATCAAGAATAATCACAGATAATTCAGTATCTCCTTCTATTTCCAACAATTTAAGTGTTTCTGCAATTATTTCATTGTATATTTTTTCAAAATTGAATTTAAAATCGCTGTTATTTTGTATGTTTAATTTAATCACTTTTAAATTATACACCAACTAAAAAATAGAATACAGGTTTAACATCTTGAATAATAAAAGCGTTTAAAACAGATTCAGGAATTAAACTTTTTTTTAAATTAATAAGATTAACTTCAAATTTCTTATATTCCGAATTATAATTAATTCTCCCTATTATTGAATCATAATAATTCGAACCAATTTTTAAGCGAATTTGATTTTTATATTGAATTTTATAGGCTACTTCAGAATCGATTAAAATACTTTTAGATAAATCATGCTTCACAATCACTTTTACTTCAATAACTGATTTAACTTTATATTGAAAAAGAAAAAATAAAAAGAGAATTGTTATTGTTATAAAAAAACTAATTATTATTAAAATTTTATTTGGAATCCTCAGAGAATTTTTCAATATTTAACTCCTTTGCATTTGTTATAAATTTCTTAGAATGAGAAACTTCTATAATTAGTCCTTTTTGAAAATCTTTAATCATTTTCCCTAATAATTTGGTTTTCTTTAAATCTATATTTTCAAAGGCCTCATCTAAAAGGATTAATTCATAATCAAAAGCAAATAATCTTAAAAGCATAATAATTTGTCTTTGTCCTGAAGAAATGTTGCTTGCATTATTTTCAATTTTCATCTTCAACGATAAATCTACAGAA
>JABSQU010000002.1 GCA_013215685.1 Mycoplasmatales bacterium
CATAAGTGATATATCTATCATTAAAAAAATTCAATAAATAAATTGATTATTTTTTAATTAACATTAGAAATAATAATTAGCGGCAATTTGTTAATTACACAAGAGACAAATATAATTAATTCCTATGATAAAATGTTTAGTAGGATAATATGGAAAAAATAACAGAACATATCACTTATAAAAAAAAGGAATTACCTGTCAGGGTGCATATTGGAAATAACCCAAAATTCATTTTCGTGACTCATCACGGATTACTTTCAAACAACACTTCTTTTAGATATTTGGAAAAATGAGTTGGTGAATCTGGAATTGTTGTCAATTATGACGCAAGATCTCATGGATCAAATAAAATGAAAGCTTCTAGATTCGGCTTTACATATGTAAATGATTTTAGAGATATAGTGAGATGAACAAAGAAAAGATTTCCAAATATTCCCATAATTACAATAGGGAGTTCTTGAGGAGCATCAATAGTTGCTGGGTATGCAAAAAAATATGGAGTTACTGAAGTATTTAAAAATGTCGCATGGTCAATCCCGTATAATTTCTTATTTTCTGAAGAATCAAAAGAAGCTCAGAAAAAAGATAAAGATGAAATTGATCAGTACAAAAAACTTCAAATTAAAAAACCAACAATTTTTTCATGAACATGAAAAATGATAGTGGTCATTTTAACCAATTTTAATACCAAAGAATATGTTAAATTAGATTTGCAAAGAACCGCTAATAATGACACATTAAATAGAATGAATAAAATTAATAAACCAAAACCAACACCAGTTAAACTTTTTTACTCTGCAGGAAAATTAATTTTAATATCCAATAGAAGACTTAAAAAAATAAACAAAAATGAGAATGCAGAATTTCTTTATATTCAGTCAACAATGGATACATATTTAACAAAAAATAAATTAAAACAAGTCAAAAAATGAACTGGCAAAGGTGTTGAATCAATGTTTTTAAATGAAGGGAAACACGCCTTTCAATGAGAAGTAAAAAACAATTTAAATGAAAAAGTTTTTCAAATTGTGGTTGATTGAGCTACAAAAAAAAGAAAGTAAGTAGAATAGCTTATTTTCTTTTTACTTTTGTTATAGAAATTGCATTTATGTGTTCTATTGATCGAGCATTTTTGTTTGGTGTTTTATAATCTTTTCCATATTTTTGAATTAAAATATCATTATATTCAACTGGAATGTCAACTAAAAAATTTTCAAATTTTGCCTTTTCTGTTTTTCTAGAAAGTGCTTTTTGCCAATTGATTTTAAGTGGGTCAATCGGATTATCGATTGTGAAATATCCATCTGCATTTTCTTCATCAACTTTTAAAAGATTAATAGCTCAATCAATAGTTAATTTTTTAGGAATTTTTTTGAAGGGCCACGAAATAATTTTGAATAATTTAGAACCAAAATTGAAAGGAATTCAGTCAGAATGAATTGTTTGCATTGCAAATCTTGTCTTATTAATTAAGTTTCTATATTTTTTTACATTTTTAATGTTTGTCGGCACAACTACAAAAATATCAACAAAAACAGCAGAATTTAAATATTCCTTTTTGGTTTTCATAAATTTAGGAATTAATAACGGATATCCATTTGTGTCTGTGTCAATAACTCTTTCAGGGAACATTTCTTTTAGTTCTTTATATGATTCAGGAGTCATCATTACATCAAAATCATCATCTCAAGGAATCATACCTTTTTCTCTGACTGCCCCTAATAGCGAACCATTATCTGCTGTATATCAAATATTTTCTTTTTCGCATATTTCAACAAATTCTTTTGCAAGCTTTATAACATCAGGTCTATCTTTAAACATAAGAAAATTATACTATTAAATATTAAAGTATTGATTCTTATTTAAATTAATAAAATGCTCTATAAAAATTTCATTTATCGCAATAAAAATTTCGTTTATATGAGATATAATTATTATTATGAAGATTAATTTTATAATTCTAAAATTTTTAAGAAATGCTATACCTTTTAAATGAATAACTGCATTTGTTGAAGAAATAATTAAAAACAAAAGAAAAAGAAGAGTTAGACGTCATGCGAAATACATTTTTGATGTTTTAAATAAAGTTTTTAAAAATGACTATTCGTTAGTTCTCGGAGGACTTATTACTCTCTATAGAGATGGAAAAATTAATGATGATGATTTAGATCTTGCAATTGATAGAAGAATAACTCAAAAGGATTTAGATGAATTATTAAAGTATAAAATATATCTTGCCGGATCATATTACTTAAAAGGGGAAATTAAACAATATGTACTTAAATATAAAAGAGTTCAAATCGATTTGAATATCTATGAAGAAAGTGAAAATAAATATAAAATTACATCTTTTAGGTGATTAGGAGCTAAAACATATACTGTAACTAAAACTAACACTAAATATAAGTCTGTTTTAAAGAATTTAAATGGTTTAGAGGTTATGGTGCCAAAAAATGAGGAAAAATTAATTGCAGAATGATATGGACCAAATTGAAAAACACCAATAAATCAAAAAGAAGCAAACAAAGTTTATAGCTCGTTAAAAAACACAACTCTTGTGGAAAACGAAAAATTTGAAGACGTTAAGTTTTTAAAATCAATAAAATAAAAAAGCTGATGCTTTTTTTATTTTCCTCCGCTGAATAAAGCAACTTGAATTCTTTTTCCTGAATCATATTTTGCTGCCCCCGTGATGCCTACTGCTCCAGCTGTATCTAAATATATTCCTTTTTTTTCTAATTCTTTCATTATTTTTAACAATTCGTCTTCTTTAACAGAAATATTTTTATATGAATATTTTTGTATTATTGGAAAGGTTGTTTCACCAGGATAACTTGTCGCAATACCATTTGCAATTGTTTTAGTAATATTAATCTTGGTAATTTTCCCATTTTCAATTGATTTCTGTAAAGAGTTAGTTTTATTTGTTTCTACAGTAATAACTCTTACATTTTCAAAATTTGAAAAATATTTACATGCAGAGGCGGCGATAGATCCACCTCCAACAGGAACAAACAAATCAATTTCTTTATCTAAGTAAAAATCTCTATCTTCTTTTCAAACGCTCATATTTCCTTCTGTAATGTCGTCGTGGTCATAAGGAGGAACATATAATGCATCTCCTGTTCCTTTTGTTTTTGCAATCTCTATGGATTCACTAAGTTTTTTATTCAAAACAATAACGTTAGCTCCAAATGATTCCATTCTTTTTATTTTTTCTTTTGAAGTCATTTTGGGTAGATAGACAGTTATTGGTATTCCTTTTTTATTTGCAAGATAAGAAGATTGTACTCCGTGATTCCCAGAAGAAGCTATAACAATTCTTTTGTATTTATCGGTGAAATTTTTTTTAATAAAATTAAGAGAGCCTCTAATTTTAAAGGATTTATTAATTTGAGTGTCTTCTCTTTTTACATATATTTCCTTATTTTCTATTTTGATTTTTTCTATTTTTGTTTTAATAATCATTTAAATTTATTTCAACCTTTCTTTCACTGTTGTTTATCAAATTTTTAAAATTAACTGAGTAAATGTTTTTATTTATTTTTTCAATATTATTGATTTGAACATTGTGTGTTTCTATTAAATTAAAATTATTAACTAAAAATGTTTTTATAAATCCTTCAATGTTTTCTTCATTTATTTCATATGATGGGTCAAGTTTGTTTAAATCAACAATATTATCTATGTCGTGTCCTTTAAAATCGCTGCTTGAATTTATGAATAGTTCATCTGATAATGATGATAAAGTTAGAAAAAGATTTCTTTTTGTGGGTCCTTCTGAATAAAATCTTTTTTGAAGAATTTCTCCATGTTCTTTTTCAATAAAATAAGCCTCCACTATTTGATTTTCTGTTTTTTGGTCTGTATATATTTTTGTAACTCTATCATTATTAATTTCTACTGTTCAATTATCAGGAGATTTATTTAAGAATGAATAGACTGTTGTTTTGTTTGGAATCGATTCACCGATTTTACTTAAAACTAAATCAGCATTAACAATAAAGTGTCCTCCTGGATAATCGATAAAAGATTTCATATATGAATAATAAGTAGAAGTTATTTCGTAATAATCATTCCTGACAAGATTAACACCATACTTTTCTTTAAGGTATTCAAATTCTTGAAATCTATATCCAACAACAACATTTATTCTATCTCAGTTGAAGTTATTCAAATTTTCAATAATAGACTCAATCATTCTTTTTCCATTGATTTTTATCAGGGGTTTAGGTGTTTTTTTTGTTAATTTACCCATTCTGCTTCCTTGTCCCGCAGCTAATATTGTTAAAATTTTCATGTTTTCATCTCCCTTAAAAATTTTCTAATACCATATGTGGCGTCTCTTTCTAATAAATACTCTTCTCTATTATCTCTTCAAATTCATTCTAAGAGCTGAAGTTTTCCAACTTGCTCACACATTCAAATTAATTTCTCTGGTTTAATTTTCATATGATTAGAAGCTAATATGATGTCTTCTCTATTTTGCATTTCTCTTGTTGAAACAAACATGTGCGCATAATCATACCAATAAGGGGCATAAACGATTGAATCTAAATCAATGAATTTATAAACATTTTCTGAAAATATAATATTTCACATATGCACATCCCCCATATTCAGTACATGGTCTTTCGCTAATTCGTCAAATAATTTATCATCAAGATTTAAATCCATATTTTTAGATCATTTTGGCAATTCCATATATTTTAAAATTTGATAATCCATGATTGAATTTAATTCAAAATTAGGTTTTAATTTTGCGAATTTATCGATTGTCTCAAAAAGGATTTCCTTATTTATTTCATTAAAATGATTAAATACACTTTCTCTTATTGAAATATGATAATCTTTCCCGTATTCAATAATATTGAAAACAACTTCACTATTCATTTTAGAAAGAGCGACTTGGTTCTTAATTATTGTTTCATCATCAAATTTATTGTAAGCAAAAATTTTTGATTTCTTTGTGTAATATTTAATAACATGTTTCTTATCTTCAGAAATTTTATTCCATCTATTCTGCTTTATAATTTTGAACATAAAAAAATTATACATCATTATAATTAAATTAAATTGATAATATATTAATAGTTTTTATTATGAATTTTGGTATATTTATAAAAATTTTTTTAGATAATTTTAGGGGGTTCAAAATGAACAAATTTCACTAATCCGTTTTCTTTGATTAGTGAATGTTTGTCATTTAATTTAAAAGATTTTCCTCCGTTTGGACTATCTATAAAAAGAACAATATTTTCTATCTTTTTTGAAGATAAATTTACATTTTGAAAATTATCGTTTATAAATTCATATATAACTTCTTCTTTAAATTTTATTTCTCTGAAATTTCTAATTTTATATTCAGAATGTTTTCATCTTTTATAAATAAAATCAACTTTTTTGAACTTTTTCACCAATATTTTGTTTGACATTTTGAATCACTTAAAAATGTCGTTTTTTTCCTTTTTTGTTTTTTTGTTTAGTTCAATTCTAATTTTATTTCTTTCAAAAATAGGTTTAGAATTTGTTGAATCAATAGCATATGAAATACCATCTCCTGAAAGAGATTTTAATATTTCTGATTTCCAATATAAAAATAAAAAAGGTCTATAAATATTCATTTCATTTATGAAATTTCTTTTTTTTATCCCGAAATATCTTGGAAATCTACCCGATTGTTGTTGCATTATTGCCGTTTCTAGAAAGTCATCTTTGTGATGCCCCATTAATAGCTCGTCACAATTATATTTATCATATATTTTTTTAAAAAATGAATATCTGATTTCTCGTGCTCATGCTTGAAAATTACCTGAACTTTCTTCATTAACAACAAGTGTTTCCAATTTAATATTATTTTTTTTACAAAAATTTTTGACGATATTTTCATCATTTTTAGAATCTTTTCTTTTGTTGTAATTAACATGTGCTACTACAATTTTCTTTTTTTTATATCAATTGAGAAGAAACATTGAATCTGGTCCCCCACTAACTGCTAGTAATTTCATAAAAAAATTATATATTTTTTAGGTAAAAAATAAGCTTTTTCTTTTAATTATTATCATATTTACGAATTTATTTTTTTATTTGCACTTTCAACTCCGCCCTCAATAAAAGCTTCAATTGTATCAGTTAATTTATCCTTTATTTTATTTAATTCAGAGATTTGAAGTTTAGTAAAATTGCCTAGAACATGATTTCTAGAATGGTTTTTAGATCTCCCAATTCCTACTTTTAATCTAGGAACCTCTTCAGTGCCAAGTCTTAAAATAATATCAGACATTCCATTGTGTCCTCCACTTGATCCTTTTGATCGAATTCTTGCAGAGCCAACTGGAAGATCCATATCATCATAAACAATCAAAATATCTTCAGTTTTTATTTTGTAAAATTTAGCAATCGGTTGAACAAAATTTCCTGATAAATTCATAAAAGTTAGTGGCTTTGCCAAAATAAAATCCTCCCCTTTATAATAAATTCCAGTATATTTTTTCTTTTTAAGTTTTAATCCATGTTTATGAGAAAAAGCATCTATTACTTTAAACCCTAAATTGTGCCTTGTGGCCTCGTATTCTTCACCAGGATTCCCTAGTCCTACTATTAATTTCATAAACACATTATAAATTAAATAAACGAAAAAAAATAGGACTACCTATTTTGCTTCTTCTATTTTTGACTCAATTACATTTTTAGGTACAAAGCCCATAATTTTTTCTTTAAGGGTTCCATTATTGTAAACAAGTGTTGTTGGAACTGCTTTTATTTGCATTTTTGCTGCATATTCTGGATTTTCATCAATGTCAATTTTGAAAGTTTCTGTTTCCTTTGAAATTTCTTCCAAAATTGGAGCCAACATTTTGCAAGGACCACATCACGTTCCAAACACATTAACAATTTGTATTCCTTTATTTAAATGTTTCTCAACTTCTAATCCTGATATATATTTTACTGCCATAAGACCTCCTAATTATATTACTTACTAGTAATATTATACACTAATATGCTCTCGCAAAAACAACAAGTCTATTAGTTTCTTTTCCTGTTATGATACATTTTCTCATATTTTTTTTGTCTCTATCAAAGGGAATAACTCTTGCTGTTGCCCCTGTTTCTTTTTGAATTTTTTCTTCGTCTTTTGAATTTCCCGCAAAAGGAACTACAACAAATTTCTTATTAGAAATTTCCTTTTTTAATTCATCATAAGTATTTTTATAAACAACATTTTTTTCTAATCTCATTAATGCATTTTTGTATAAGTCATTTTGAATTAATTTAAGAAGTGATTCAGCTTTTTTCTTCACATCAACCAATTTAACTTGATATTTTTCAAGTGTATCTCTTCTAACCAAAGTAACAAAATCAT
The DNA here is from genome assembly GCA_013215685.1 of Mycoplasmatales bacterium. GTDB lineage: Bacteria > Bacillota_I > Bacilli_A > Mycoplasmatales > Metamycoplasmataceae > DT-68. The sequence continues at coordinate 7,364 of JABSQU010000002.1, forward strand.
TTTTTAAGTCTCTAGGACCCACTTCAATTCTTAATGGCGTTCCTTCTATTTCGGATTTTCCTGCTTTAAAGCCTGGATTTTTATCACTAGAGTCTAGTCTTACTCTAAATTTCTTAGAAAGTTCTTTGCAAAGCTTTTTAGAAATTGCTTTAACATTTTCGTTTTTGCTTGCAAAAAGTTCTAAAATATCAATTTGATAATGGGCTATTTTAGGAGGAATAATAACTCCTCTATTATCAGAATGAGACATTATAAGAGCACCGATAAGTCTTGTCGAGATTCCTCAAGAAGACTGATACGCATATTCACTTTCATTATTAACATTTGTAAATTTAATATTGAAAGCTCTTGAAAAATTTTGTCCAAAATAATGGGACGTTCCAGATTGAAGCGCCTTTCCATCTTTCATCATCGCTTCAATTGTATATGTTGAAACAGCTCCTGAAAATTTTTCTCTTGGTGTTTTTTTACCAGATATGACAGGAATTGCCAGGAAATCTTTAAGAAACTTTATGTAAATTTTAAGAATTTTCCGCGTCATTCTTCTAGCATCAATTGCAGTCGAATGAACAGTATGTCCTTCTTGTCACAAAAATTCTCTATTTCTTAAAAATGGGTTTGTTGTTTTTTCTCACCTAAGGACATTTGCTCATTGATAATATTTAATTGGGAGATCTTTGTATGATCTTACTTCATTGGAAAACAAATTTCCAAATAGCACTTCTGATGTGGGCCTAATCACAAAAGGGTCTTCTAATTCCTTTGAACCTACCTTTGTAACAGTAGCCAGTTCTGGGGCAAATCCCTCAACATGCTCCTTTTCCTTTTCGATGTAGGAAAACGGAATTAACAAAGGTAAATAAACATTTTCGATATTATTTCTGGAAAATATTTTATTTATTTCGTTTTGAATATTTTTTCATATTCCAAACGAAATCGGCTTATAAATCATTGATCCTTTTGATGGTCCATATGATATTAAATTGCCTTGTTTAACAATGTCTTGATATCATTTTGCAAAATCTTCTTCTTGTGGGGTAATTTTATCTAATATTTTCATATTGTAATTATACAAAAAACATAAAAAAACATAATCATTTATTACATATTTAACTTTTATATTTTGTAATAAAATTGCATGCCTATGTTTTTTGCTGTTTTTTTGTCTATCATTTCAGGTGGATTTTCATAAATAACTTTTATTTTTTCGGATTGGGCAACTTTTTTAATTGTCAATAAAGTAATGTATAAGTTTGAATCCGAAAGACCTTCCTCTCCTCATATAATTCCATCAACAAGAATGAACTGAGGATTTGTTTGTTTAATCAAAATTCCAACCATTTCTGTAAATTTGGTTATTCTTATTGCAAAAACAAATTCTTCTTTTTGCAATTTTTTTATCGTTTCCATCAAGGTGTTGTAACGTAGTTGAGAATTTAAATTAACTACATAAATTGCTTTTTTGTATTGCATTCTACTCTGGTTTTTTATTAATCAATGAGAATTTACATCAATAAGAACTGGTGTATCAATTTTTTTATTAATTCCAATAATTTTTGCCTGTGCATCCATTAATTCGATTTTATTATTACCATTAGATAAGACTTTTTTTAAGATATTGTTGTTTAAGTCCGATACTCCTGGATGTGCATATCTTATTATTTCTCTATTATTACTTTTTCTTCTAACTGGTTTGTATGTTGTTGATATTCTCCCGGTTCTTGTTGCAAATCTGAAAATCCTAACAGCTTTAGAATATTTTTTATATTCTTCTGCATTGTATTCTTCAGTCTGATTAGAAATGAATTCCTTGTTTAAATCAATTGAAAGTATTATAAAAAAGTCAAGAGCTCTTATTGCTTGATTCAAACTTTTGTGAGTGTAAATTTCCTGTAAAGTAATGTATCCTGAACCATTGAAAAACATATTATAACCAACGCTTTTTCCTCTTTTTCTTATTTTGGAAATAAATGACAAAATTTGTCTATTAACGTTTTTCATAGATGGTCCATGAAGAACAATTATAAGAACATCATTATTTTTAAAATATGTTAAATCTTTATTTATTGTTAATTTTAATAGTTTTATGAATTTATTAGTAGAGTCATTGATTTTTTGGTTAATATTAAAAGCAATAAAACCTTTAAATTTAGAATTTATATTAATGATATGTTCTCTATCTACATAATTTACCTTAATTTCTTTTCCTGATTTTTTATTTACTTTTTTTCTTCATGAAAGAATCATTAAATAGTCAGCACTATTGTCACTTTTATAAAAAGTGATTTCAATAAAATAAAGATTCTTTTTTGAAACTTGATTAAGTTTGCCTTCGAAATTCAAAGAATACTGGTCCACTCCACTGGTTATTTTCACCATTGCTTCTCTGAATTTTCTCTTTATAGATTGACTATTGTCAAATTGATTTAAAAGATTTTTTAGCGGAATAGCGTCTTTTTTTCCAATTCCCTTAAAAATGCTTTTTTGCTTTTTTGTGGATTTGAATTGTCTGATTTTTTTTGAATATAAATCCAAATTAAAAATATGAACACCTTTATGATGGTGTTTGTTTCTTTCGTTGTAAAAATATAAATATAAAAGATATAAACTAAAGCTTAATATCGTTAAAATTGGTAATAGTGTTGCAAATAATATTTCAACAGCGCTCATTTAACCAATCCTTTCCAATGACTTATGATTTTTCATTAAAGTCTTGTTTCCGTGAGGTGATTTGAATGCAATTTCAATAATGTCGTTTTGAACATTGACAACTACTCCTCTACCAAATTTTACATGAGCAACCTCGTCACCTTCTAAAAAAGTTCTGTTTTTTATATAGTTTTCTTCGGTTTTATTTGGTGCTATAAATTCATTTGTAAATGACCTAACATCAATTCCCATCTCTGTAATGAATCTAGATGGTTTTCTTTGAAATCTATGGTCAATTGAAAAACCTCTTGCATCTGTAATAAATAGTTTATCCATCGCTCTTGTAATAGCAACATAGGCAAGTCTTCTTTCTTCTTCTAATGCTGCTTTACCACCTTCATCTAGTGCTCTTTTAGATGGGAAAATCCCTTCGGAGAATCCAATTATAAAAACATTTCTATATTCCAATCCTTTAGCTGAGTGAGCAGTCATTAAAGAAACATAATCAGACCCGAAAGAATGATCAGACTTCTCTGTATATAATGATATTTCTTCAAGATAATCATGAAGCCCTTTATTTGGATTTTGTTTTTCTCAATCTTTAATTGACTTAATTAGTTCCTTTATATTGTCAATTCTCCCAGCATCATTAACAGAATCTCACACACTGTAGTAGTTTACTTCAATAAGAAATTTTGATAAAACAAGTGAAATTGAATTTGTTTTTGTTGCTCTTCTGTATTTATTTATTAAATTCATAAATTTTACAAGTTCATTTTTAACAGATTCTGAAAGAGGAATTTTATCAAAGTGTTTCATGATTGCATCATAAATTGATAATCTAAAGTTTGAGGAAAAATTAACAAGTTTCTCTAAAGCGACTTTACCTATTTTTCTAGAAGGAATATTAATCATTCTCCTCATGGCAATTTCATCTCCGTTTGCAATTATTTTTAGAAACGAAATAGAATCCTTAACTTCTTGTCTTTGGAAAAATTTGACACCTCCGAAAACAACATAATTTATACCAGCATTAATTAAAGCTTTTTCAATTGGGGCAGATAGGTAATTAGCCCTATAAAGTATTGCAATATTTTTTAATTGCATTCTTTCTTTTCTCAGTAAATTAATTTTTTGTATTACCCATCTTGCTTCGGCGTCTTCAGAAAAAGCATGATGGAATTCAATAATGTCACCCTCTCCCTTTGAAGAAATAAGTTTTTTGTCGATTCTGTGCTTGTTATTTACAATAAGTTTGTTTGCACCATCTAAAATAGTTTTTGTTGATCTATAATTTTCCTCAAGTTTTATTATTTTAGAATTTTTGAAATACTTTTGAAAATTATTTATTAAATTAACATCTGCTTGTCTTCAAGTATAAATTGTTTGATCAGGGTCACCAACAATTGTTATATTATTGTGTTGTGATAGCATTTTTATAATTTCGTATTGAATTCACGAAGTATCTTGAAATTCGTCAACCAAAACATAATCAAATTTGTCTGATCATTTTTTTGCAATTTTAGGATTTTCTTTAAATATCTTGTGCACAAGAATAAGTAAGTCATCAAAATCTACTGATTTGATTTTTCGAATTTGATCAGAATAGTCTTTATAAATGTTAGCTATTATTTTGTCATTATCTTTTTTAGCATCTTCAGCCATTGTTTCCGGAGAAATTCCCAAAATTTTGTTTTTTGAAATATAAGAAATAACAGAGTTATAGCTATGAGTTTTTGGTGATAAACCATATTTTTTATATAAAGGAGATAAAATTAATTTTTGATCAATGTTATCAAGTATATTAAAGTTTTTTGGATATCCAAGAGCAGATATCTCTTGTCGCAAAATTCTAGCTCCTAGAGAATGATATGTAGAAATTGTGATAGGTTCTGCCTTTTCTTCTATCATTCCCTCTAATCTTTCTTTCATTTCTGTTGCTGCTTTATTTGTAAAAGTTACCGCAAGAATTCTCCTCTGATTTATTTTTTTCTCGTTAATTAAATAAGAAATTTTGTGAGTTATTGTTTTTGTTTTTCCAGAACCCGCTCCCGCTATTATCGCAAGAGGTCCAGTTGTTATTAAAACAGCTTTAGTTTGATTTTTATTTAAATTTTCTAAGTAATCTTTCATTGACACCCCCTTAATCTACTCAAATAACATCGATGTTATTTACTGGTTTTGGTTTAATTTTTATTTTTTCTTCATTGTCTTTTTTATAAATTTTATTTATGTATCTATTGATCCAAACGGTTTCAGTTTTAGATTGGGCATCATGTAGCCCGTTTTTTTCTCCTCTAATAATTATGGAGATTATAAATATGAATTGAATTATAGATAAAATTGATCCAATAGATGTGATGATTGTTATTCTAAATTTTTCTCAATTAGTAAATTTTATTGCGCTCTTGTCTGTCAGAGAAAATTTAATTATTAGCGTGTGATTTATTATTAAGCAAACAAGTATTGTTAAAGAAATTCAACTAATAGAAAAAAATAATTCTCTGATGATAATTGATTTCATTTTATTATTATCTTTAAATTTAATTTTGGTCCTTGTGATAAACATTCCTATCGTTTTTCCATCTCAAAAAAATGGAATAACCAAAAAAACGGCAGCTAAAAGTAAAATAATTTCAACTATTCATATATAGAACATTCAGTTTTCTTTAAAGTGCCATCCATCACTTCTTTCTAACATCCCAAATGCTGAAGCAACAATTATGGCTGATATAAGAATTAAGTCAATCAGTCTTCCTAACAACCTTATTCAAAATCCTGCTTTTCTGTTTATCATTTATTTCTCAAGCTCCTTGTATGCTTTATACATTGAACCTGGAGAAATATGGGATAATAAAACGCTTTTTTCCTTAGGCATTAAAATGGCATATTGATTAACATCTAAAATATTTATAAATTTCGTTTCTTGGCGTTTTTGAATTTTATCTTTAAATTTTTTAAGAGATGCTTTATTTTTTGAAGATTTCACAAATGGAGCCGCAAAAACAACTTCAGTAAAATATTGAGCATAAAGATATCGATCAATTGATTCAAATTTAGGAGATTTAGATATTAAGTCTACAACAGCATCAAAGTGTCTTACGAAATGAATGTAATTAAATTGTGATGAATTATTAACTCTAGATTTAACCAATGTTTTTAATGAAGTTGAATATGTTTTTGCAACAGAAAGAGAAAAGTATGTTATGCCAATTGAATATCGAGAATTGAAATTAACAGGCATTTTTACTCTGCCCACTTCTGATAGAACACTGGTTTTATATATTTTATTAAAATCAAATGGATATGTTCAAGCAATTATTTCTGGATTATCTTCAATTTTGCTGCTTGTTTTAAATTGTTTTCTTATTTTTCCTTTTAATTTTATTGGTGAGTTAAATGCTGCAGAAAATTCTATAATATCCGTACCTTTTTCTTCAGCTAGTGCAATAACATTTTTTACCAACGAAGATGAAAATTCATTTCTGATTGATAAAACAATTGAATATTTTCCTTTTGCAATTTTTGCTCCCTGGCCAATGCTTTTAAATCTTGAGTTTCTCTTTGAATTAAAAATTATTCTCAAATCGCCATTTATTTTTTCTCTGTATTTCTCTACTACTTCTAAAGTTTTTTCTCCATTTGTATCAATTATTAATATTAATTCATAATTATTAGAATTTTGTGTGCTAATTTTAGATAAAAATCTATCTAATCTTTTTGCCTCTTTATAAATTGGTGTTATTATTGATAATTTCATCCACTCTCTCCTTGTTTGTAGTGATTTTTTTGCATCTCATATATAATATATTGTAACATTATATTAATCAAAATTCCTTTTTTTGATTGTATAAATCTTTTTATTTTCATGGTTAGAAACAAATTTATACAATTGCCTCTTGGCTGCCAAGTTGCCTTTTTGTGGGATTTTCCTTAAATGTAAATAACTTTTCCACAAAATCACTAATGATGGTTTGTTTTTTAACATATAAAAAAACCCTGAGGTTTTTTGGTTTTTTACATTTTTAAATTTCTTGGGGTTCTAGGGAAGGGAATTGAGTCTCTTATATTTTCAACACCAGTTACATACATAACTAATCTTTCAAATCCAAGTCCGAATCCAACCGACATGAATTGACCAAATCTTCTTAAATCCAAATATCATTGAAGTTCTTTTTGATCAAGCCCTAGTTCGCGAACTCTGTTCTCGATTTTTTCATAATCAGTTTCTCGTTCTGACCCACCAGCAAGTTCGCCTATTCCAGGAACAAGAATATCAAATGCAGCAACAGTTTTTCCATCGTCATTTTGTTTCATATAAAAGGCTTTAATATCTTTTGGATAATTTGTAACAGCAACAGGGCCTTTAAAAATTTCTTTTGCAAGATATTTTTCGTGTTCTGTAGCTAAATCTAATCCAAACTCAATGTTTTTTTCTTCGAAAATATCACTAACTTTTTTAAGTTTTTCAATAGCGTCTGAATATGTGATTTTTTTAACTCCTGTTGAGATAAAATCTTTCAATCTTTTAATTAATGTGCTATCAACGTGATTTTCTAAAAAAGCAAATTCCTCTGGATGTTTTTCAATTGTCTTTGAAATTACTTTTTTCAAAAGATCATCAGCTAAAGCTATTCCGTCATCGATACCTTTAAAAGCCATTTCTGGTTCAATCATCCAAAATTCTGCAGCATGTTTTTTTGTATTAGAATTTTCTGCTCTAAAAGTAGGCGCAAAAGTATAAACATCTCCAAAGCCATTTGCATATGACTCTGCTTGTAGCTGTCCAGTAACTCCAAGAGTTGCCTTTTTACCAAAGAATTCTCCTTCTCCTTCATCATCAACAACAAAAGCTTCGCCAGCACCTTCTCCATCGTTAGAAGTTATTATAGGAGATGACACATTTAAAAAATTGTTGTTTCTAAAATAATCATGAATCTCTTGTGTTAAAGTTGATCTTATTCTCATCACTGCCCTGAAAAGGTTTGTTCTGTGTCTTAAATGAGGAATTTCTCTAAGAAATTCCATTGACATACCTTGTTTTTGAAGTGGATAATCTTCATCTGTGTTTTTTAAAATTTCAACATTTTCTGCAACAAGTTCTGCTTCTTGTTTACCGCCAGGGGTTAATTTTAAAATTCCTTTAGCTAAAATAGCAGAACCCATTCTGGCCTTATCGATTTCTTCAGCTTGGTTTTTTATTACAATTTGTAAATTTTTAAATGTTGATCCATCATTAATTACAAGAAATCTTATTTTGTTGTTTCCTCTGTTTGAAACCACCCATCCTTTTGTGGTTATTTCTTCTTCTTTTTTTCTAGTAAATATATCTTTTATAGTCATTTTATCATTATAAATGAAAATAAAGTTAATAACATATTAAAGTTAGAACAAATTAATAAGTTCTGTGAGGTAAAACCAATTGAGTTAATTTAACATTTGATTCACCCTTTATAACAATCGGGTCGTGAGGTCCGTTAAAAGCAATCGCTACTCTTCCATGAAATTTGTTAATGGCATCTTTTAAAAATAGAGAATTTAGTGCGATTGAAAAGTCTCCAGAATTTCATTTACATTCTCTCGTTCTAACAATTGAATCCCCCATCTCTCTCTTTTTAGATTCTATTGTTAGCTCCCCATCATTTAATGACAGTTTAATAACTTTATTTCCGTCATCTGAAACTACAGTTGCTTTTTCAATTAAACTTGATAAGGTTTTTGAGTCAATTGATAAAACGGATTGAAATTTCTTAGGTATAAGTCCATCTACTTTTGGATAAAACCCGTCAATTAATTTAGAAAGAATTGTTGTTGAATTATATTTTGTAATCACTTTAGATTCATTAACATTAATCGTTAAGGGTCCTTTGATCCCCTTTGGAATAAAATCTTTTAAGTTTTTTGATAATATTGTCACATCAAAGTTTACATTTGAATCTACCTCAACTTTTTCTTGGGCCAATCTGAAGGAGTTGGTTGCTGTTGCTGTTAAAGATCCATTTAAAGATTTTAAATTTACTCCGTTAAGAATTATTCTTTTGTCATTTTCAGCCGCAGCAAATGAAACATTTTTTATTAAATGTTCAATAGCAGAACCATCTACTATTAAATCTTTACCCATAGTATCAAAATTTATTGATGGGTAATCTTCCACATTCATTAATTGAAGTGTTGTTTTTGCCCCTTCAGATTCAATGTTGATTGAATTTTTTGTTGTGTTGAGAGTAATTTCTTGTCCTTGTTTCTTTATAACATTTTTGAATAAGGATCCTGGAACTAGTATTTTTCCTGGTTCAATTACTTCCAAAGACCCATCATGACCAATAACTTCTTTAATTGATAAATTTCCATTAGAAGCTAGTATTTGTGTGTTGCTTTCTGTAGCGGTTATGACAATTCCTTGAAGTGCTGGAAGTGGCGAATTACTTTGTATTGCCTTTCCGATCGATTCTAAATGTTTTTCGAATAATCTTTTTCTAATTTTTATTTTCATCCTATTTCTCCTTTTAAAAGTTTAGTTAGTTATTAAGTTTATTATTATTAATAGCGTGGATATGTGGTGTAACTTGGTTTTAGCCCTTAAACGAGCATTTTTATGTGTTGATTATATGTTGTTAAGTTGCTGTCTTAACTCTTTGCTCGAGAGAGGAGATAGCAAGTTTTAGTGCTTTATCAATTTTCATGGATCTATCAATTGATTTGACTGCCGAAATTATTGTTGAGTGATCTCTTCCTCCGAAATATTTACCTATTTCTGTGTATCCTATGCCAATTATTTCTCTAATTAAATATATTGCTATGTGTCTTGGGAGCACTAAATCTTTTTTTCTTGATTTTCCAGTTATATCTTTTTTTGTGATTCTGTAATAAGATGCAACTATATTTATTATTCTTACAGGCGTTAATTCAGAAGGATCAATTGCTAAATCTTTAAATATATTTGACACTACTACATAAGTGTATTTAACGTGCTTGTCATTTTCTGTGTAAAAAGCAATTCTTTTTACAGCTCCTTCTAATGCTCTTATTGAAGAAGTGTTATTTCTTGCTATAAATGAAAGCGCTTCATTTTCTCATTCTTCTGGCCTCATTTCTTCTTTTTCAAGTTTTTTCTTTAAGATCATAATCATATCGTTAGTATTTGGTTCTTTTATTTTAGATGATATTCCTGATATAAATCTTGTTATAAATCTACTTTCAAATCCCGAAAGTTCTTGCGCAACTTTATCCGAAACAATAATAACTTGTTTTCCATTTTCAATTTGATTGTTAATGATTTCGAACAAAACCTTAAGAGTTACTGATCTATCTCCTAGGTTTTGTATGTCATCAAAAAGAAGCACATCATATTTTTTGTATGAGTCAGCAAAATTTGAGATAGCATTCCCACCTTCTTGTGCTGCTTTTTGAACATCTTTAGTGAACCTATTTGGCTCAATGTATATTGCGCTTTTGCCAATTTCTATTATTTTGTTTCCAATTGCATGTAATAGGTGAGTTTTTCCTAATCCTGATTTAGATGCAATATAAAAAGGAGAATATTTCCCTGGGTTTTCCGCAACTCTAGTTGCCATTTCAAAGACTTCTGAATTAAATCCTGCTTTCACATAATCTTCGAAAAGAAATTTTTTTGATATGTTTTTTGAAACTGCAACACTTTCTTTTTTTTCAAACAACGAGACTTCTCTCCCCAGCACAAATTTTGCACTTAAAGGCTTGTTGAAAACACTTTCAACAGCTTGTAAAATTGCATTTTTATATTCTTTTTCTATGATTTCTTTAGCGTGTTCTGAATTAACTTGGAAGATTACTGAAGTGCTGTTTTGGCTTATTATTTCCATGTCTCTTATAAAAGAGTTTAAAACCATTTCATCCCCAATTATTCCGTCCAAATAGCTAACTATCATAGCCGTGTTAGATTTGTTTATTATCTCAACGTTACTCAAATGATTTACCATATTTTTAGTTTACTCTCAAATTTTATAAAAAACACACTTTTTTAATATATCTACTAAATAATCTACATTTATTTCATGGTTATCCACAGCAAATCATATATAATATGAATATTTAGATAGTTATCCACAATAAAAACCAACATTAAATAAAAAACATGATTAATGTGGAAAAATAAATTTTAGGCAAACATGAAATCTTTTTTATAGCGGTTTTTGATATACTATATATGCTAACTAGAAACACAAGGAGAATATAATGAAAAGAACATATCAACCAAACAAAAGAAAACATGCTAAGACACATGGTTTTAGAGAAAGAATGAAATCAGCTTCAGGGCGTTTGATATTAAAAAGAAGAAGGGCTAAAGGTAGAAAGCAACTGACAGTTTCTGATAAATAGAAAATGAAAAAAGAGAATAGATTAAGAAAAAATCACGACTTTCAGAAAATAATCAATTCAAAAAATTCTGTGGTTTCTAAATACTTAGTCATTTACTATAGGGAAAATAATTTGAGTAAATTGAGAGTGGGAATCTCAGTTTCTAAAAAATTTATAAATGCAGTTGGTAGAAACAAATTAAGAAGGCAAGTTAGATCAATAATGGATGAACTATCTATTTATAATATGGGTTTTGATATAGTGTTGATTTTAAGAAAACCATTTATTAATAATGATTTTTTATTCCAAAAGCAGTCAATAAAAAAATTAATGCAAAGGATAACATAGATGTCATACGGAAACAGATCAAAGCAATACGATTGATTCAAGGGGAAAAACGACAAAGAAAACAAAACTCCTAAATCAAGATTGAAAACAATATGAAGATTTACAAAAATATTTTTAATGTTTTCACTTTTCTTCATATCAATGTGAGGTCTTGTGCAATCATTTGTGATTGTATCAAACACAACTGTGGGTAACGGAGTTGAATTTTATAATTCAGAAGAAGAAATTGCACCACATGTAACTCGTTTTTCATTAACGGAATCTCCTGAAGGAATTTATTCGTTTGAAAAATCAAAAGATGTTATTTGATTGCATCATGAGGATAAAGACAGACCAGGACAATTAGATGATGTTAATAAACAAATTACTAACAAGGACTCAGCTAATCAAATAAAAATGTCTGATGCATTTAAAGGAACAAATGAAGCTGTTTCTTTGAAAATAATTGATAAAGACGGAAACACAAGTGACCCATTGATGTTTGAAAACAATGGCAAATATTCAAAATCAGACTCTGACAAATTTTTAGCATTATCTTCTCAATCTGAAGTTTATCCAACTCCTTCAAACACTCTTAAAAAAATATATGTTAATAATGTTGAATTTAAAATTAGTTCTGACTTATCTTCAATTCCAAAAGAAGAGGCAAGACAAAAATTTTCAGAAGATTTTTTATACAAAATCGACAAAAACGTTTTAGAAACATTGAAAAAATCTGACAAATACAAAAGTTTCTTCGCAGGAAAAACTTCACTGATAGGAGAAAAAATTACTCCTATTTTAAAGGAAGATGCTGCAAAACTTACAGAAGATGAAAAATTAATTAATAGCGCTTATGTTATTCAACAACAAGTTGTAAAAAACGCATTTTCTTATTTAAATGTAGTATCTCCAAATAATTACTCAATTCTTAATTTCGATTTTTCTAAAAATCCAGACACAAGCATAGACAAATACAAATCAGGGGATATAATTTTAAATAATAGTGATAACTCTTGATATAAATCAAATGGAACAAAATGAGTTAAAACTGATGATATTCCTTCGATAAAATTTAATAAGAATTTATTAACAGGAACAAAATATGTCCCAATAATATCATGAAGTCAAGCATGAACAAGAGGTTTTGGTCCTTTTTACGGTATCTTCGTATGACCAATATCTAAGTTGAGTGTTACTTTAACTGACGGAATACCTATTATGAGTGGATGAGAAACTCTTATAGCAATTGTTATGATTGTCTTTATTCTAAGAATAATTGCTTTTGGATTAACATTTAAATCTGTTCTTCAACAAACAAAACAACAAGAGATTCAAGCTAAAAAAGCTGTTATAGATGCTAAATACGCTAACTATAAAGGTAATAAGCAAATGGAACAAAGAAAAAGGCAAGAAACCGCTGCCCTTTATAAAAAAGCTGGAATTTCTCCATTAGGAGCACTTGGTTCGGCCTTTATAGGAATGCCTATATTCCTATCGGTTTGGAGAATAATTGGAGGTATACCTCACATTAAAGCCACAATTTGAATGGGGATTAATTTCTCTGCAACATCCTATAAAGAACTGTTTGCTGGAGAGTGACAATATCTACCATTAATTTTACTCGCCGGAATCGGAGCCGCCTTCCAAAATATTTATCCTCGGCTTCTTACCAAAAGGCGAGATAAGAACAGAACGAACGTTCATCAACAGGCTGCAATGAAGAAAAACAACAAAACACAAAATATAATGATGGGTATCTTTGTGTTTATGGCGGTAATATTCAGTGCTGGTCTACAGATTTACTGGATCGTCGGAAGTATATGGCAAATCATTCAGGTCACAATTACTCATAACATTCTGGTTAAACATAAAAAGAAAAGCAAAAAGAAAAAAATTAGGGCATAGCTTTGATTTTTTTTATTTTATAATATATTTATGTTTGATACTATAGCTGCAATTTCAACAGGGGGAATGACCAACGATCCAATATCCATAATAAGACTATCTGGAGCAGATGCCTTTGGTGTTGCAAAAAAAATTTTTAATGGCAAAATTGGAAATGATAAATCAATAACATATGGATTTATTAAAGACAATAAAGAAGTAGTTGATGAAGTCTTAGTTGCCTGATTCAAAGCACCAAATACCTTTACTGGTGAAAACATTGTAGAAATTAATGCTCATGGAGGTATAGTAAACACAAATAGAATATTACAATTATTGCTTGCAAATGGAGCTAGGCTTGCTGAAAGAGGAGAATTTTCAAGAAGAGCATTTTTAAACGGTAAAATGGATTTAATAAAAGCTGAAGCAATTCACGATTTAATATTTGCAAAAACAAAAGAACAAGCGGATCTTTCGGTTAAAAAATTTGATGGAGAAACTTCTAATTTAATTGAGAAATTAAAAAAGAAAATTTTAAATATAATTGCAACAATTGAAACAAATATAGATTATCCTGAATATGATGACGTGGAAAATCTTACCAATAAAAAACTTTTGCCAAGATTGAATAATGTAAATAGTGATTTAGAAGAAATATTGACATCTTCAAAAAAATCTAAATATATATACGAAGGTGTAAAAGTTGCTATTGTGGGTAAGCCAAACGCAGGAAAATCTTCCCTTTTAAATGCATTTTTGAATGAGGAAAAAGCTATTGTAACTGAAATTCCAGGAACAACACGAGATGTCGTGGAAGGTTCAATTCAAATTGGACAAGTTTTATTAAATTTTAAAGATACAGCCGGTATTCACACAACAAACGATAAGATTGAACAACTCGGTATTCAAAAATCTCTTGAAAAAATTAATGAAGCAGATTTAATTATTCATGTAATTGATGGAAGTAAAAAAGAAAGCAAAGATGATTTTTTGATTGAGCAATCTTCAAAGATAAAACCATATATAAAAGTTTATAATAAATCTGATTTAAAACAAAGAGACGGAATATCAATTAATGCAAAAAACAAAGAAATTTCAAATCTTACAAAAGAAATCAAAAATATATTTAAAGATATTGATTTAAATAATGAAAAAATTATAAATAATACTAGGCAACTTTCATTAATAGATTCTGCAAAAATTAATATTAATGAAGCCATAACAGGGCTTAAGGAAGGCATGCTTCCTGACACTGTTATTATTGATATTCAAAAGGCTTGAGAAGATTTAGGTAATATTCTTGGAAGAGCTGAAGCTACTGATTTACTTGATGAAATGTTCAAAAATTTCTGTCTTGGTAAATAATTGTATAATATACCTATGAAATACATTGATACACACTGTCATCTTAATTCTAAAGAATATAAAAATGATTATTCTCTTTATGTAAAAGAGGCAAACAATCATGGCGTAGAAAAATTAATTATCCCAGGAACTTCAAAGGAAGATTCTCTTTTAGCAATTGAACTTTCTAAGGAATTTAGCAATGTTTTTGCAATGGTTGCGCTTCACCCTAGCTATTCTTGAAAATTAGAAGACATTGATTGACTTAAAACTATAGATGGAAATTTACTGAAAGGCGTAGGAGAGACTGGAATTGACTTATATTGAGAATCTAATCCACCACTGGATGTACAAACAGAAATTTTTAAAGAACATTTAAGATTCGCTCTTAAATATGATTTACCAGTCGCAATCCACACTCGATCAGCAGAGCAAGAAACTTTTGACGTTTTAACCGATGAAGAATTTAAAGGAATAAAATTTTTAATTCATTGTTCAACCATGTCAAAAGAATGAGTAATGAGATTTGTTGAAATAGGAGGGTATATTTCTTTTTCTGGAATTGTGACCTTTAAAAACGCAAATTTCATAAAAGAGGCCGCACTAGCAGTTCCTATTGATAGAATTCTTTCTGAGACTGACGCTCCTTATTTAACACCTGTTCCTTTTAGAGGGAAAATGAATAAACCTGAATATGTAAGATTTACTGCAGATTACATTGCAAAAATAAGAAAAGAGAAAGACGAAGATGTTCTTAAAGCATTGTATAACAATGCTAACAGGATATTCAATATATAATTAACTCATGTGAAGTAAAGATGAAATTTTAATAATTTACCAAAAATATAATATTAAGGCATCAAAGAGATTTGGGCAAAATTTTTTGATTGATCAAAATGTTCTAAAAATCATTAGAGAGATTGCTAATATAAAGAATAAAGAAATTATAGAAATTGGTCCAGGACTTGGTTCATTAACAAAATATCTTCTAGAATCTGCTAAATCTGTTATTGCTTATGAAATTGATGATAACATGGTGAAAGTTTTAAAAAATGAAATTAAAGATGAAAAATTTACATTAATTAATGATGATTTTCTAAAAGCAAATCTAGATTTCAATAACAAAAAAACAGTTGTTGCAAACATTCCTTACAATATCACATCAGATATCATTTTTAAATTCTTTGAAAATTCTGACAAAATTGATAGAGCAATAATTATGGTGCAAAAAGAAGTTGCTGAAAGAATTACATCAAAAGCTGGCTCTAAAAATTATGGCAAACTCTCAGTAGTAGCACAACATTTCGCTGATGTTAAATACAATTTTACTGTTTCTCGCCAATCGTTTTTTCCTGCTCCAAAAGTTGATTCAGCAGTTATAACTTTTGATTTCAAAAATATAGATTACAATGAATCTATAAAATTTTTAAAATTTGTTAAACAGTGTTTTGCAATGAGAAGAAAAACGTTATTTAATAACTTAAAAAATTTTTTAGGGGCAAATAAAGCGAAAGAACTTATCATTAGTTTAGATAAGAAAGAAACTATAAGACCACAAGAACTTTCATATAATGATTTTATAAAACTTTTTAATAATGTAAAATAATTGTATATGAACAATAAAACAACAAAAATATTCGCCATGCCAAATGTTCAAGAACTTGGACAAAAAATAGCAGAAGAACTTGAAATGAAACTATCTAAACTAACTCATATACAATTTGCTGATGGAGAATCAATTTTATCAGCAAATGAAACCGTGAGAAATAAAAATGTTTTCATTGTGGCATCAACGTCAATACCTGTGAATGAAAATGTTATGCAACTTTTACTATTTGTTGATTCATTAAAAAGAGCATCAGCAAAAACAATCACAGTTGCATTATCATATTATGGATATTCGCGTCAAGATAGAAAAGCAGCAGGAAGACAACCAATAGGAGCAAAGTTGTTTGCTGATATTTTAGAAAAAGCAGGAGTAACAAAGGTTATAACTGTCGATTTACACAACGCATCAATTCAAGGATTTTTCAATATCCCTCTTGATGATTTAAAAGGACAATATATTCTTGCACAAGAAATTAAAAAAGCAGGAAAATTCACAATTGTTTCACCAGACCACGGAGGAGCAGTTAGAGCAAGAGTTTTAGCGGAACTTATTTCAAATACAGTTGATATAGCTATAGTTGATAAAAGAAGAACAGGAACAAATACTGCTGAAACCATGGGAGTTTTAGGAAATGTTAAAAATAGAGATGTAGTAATTCTCGATGATATGATTGATACTGGTGGAACAATTATTAAAGCGGCAGAATCAATCAAAAAAGAAGGAGCAAGATCAATATTTGTTGCTGCAACTCATGGAATATTTACAAAAGGATTTGACATGTTTGATAATTCTAAATATATCGATAGAGTCATTGTTACCGATTCAATTCCTTCTGTAAGCAAAATTAATTCTAAGAAAATTACAATTGTTTCACTTGCTAGTTTTTTATCATTAGCAATAAAAGCTACTGCTGAATCTCATTCAATATCTCACCAATATAATTTACTTAAGAAAAGAATTAAATATTAATTTTGGTTTTTATTTTATAATGAATATATGAAAATAACAATTAAAACTGATTCAATTAAAATTGGTCAATTACTAAAAAAAATTGGAATCATTAGTTCTGGTGGGCAAGCAAAATCTTATTTGCTTGATAATGAGGTAAAGATAAATGGGCAGCTAGTTCGTTCAAGAGGGATTCAGGTAAAGAATGGTGCCACATTATGAATTAATGATGATTTATATCAAGTTATAAAAGAGGGATAGCCTCTTTTTATTTCGTTTTTAACATGTTTAATAAAGAAATGCAAATAAAGAAGATTTGAGCGATTTTTTTGATAAATAGGCAAATCATTTAAAAAGCAATACACACAGCCTTAAAGCCCATAAAATGGGTCTTTTGTGGTATAATTTAATAAATAATAGCAATTGGAGGTATTATGTCAGAATATAGCGCTAGTAACATACAAGTACTCGAGGGTCTAGAAGCCGTAAGAAAAAGACCGGGTATGTATATTGGTTCAACAGGAATTAGAGGCTTGCATCACATGGTTTGGGAGATTGTTGATAATTCGATTGACGAAGCAATGGCAGGATTCGCAAATGAAGTTAAAATTACAATAACAATTGACGGTTGTGTCATTGTTGAAGATGATGGAAGAGGTATCCCCGTTTCTCTTCATCCTAAAACAGGAAAATCCACAGTTGAAACAGTTTTAACTGTTCTTCATGCTGGAGGAAAATTTGATAGTGATTCATATAAAGTTTCTGGAGGACTTCATGGTGTTGGTGCATCCGTAGTTAATGCATTATCAGATGAATTGGAAGTTTGAGTTTCAAGAGATGGAGAACTTAATTACTTAAAATTTAATAATGGAGGTATTCCAAATGGCAAAATGGAAGTTATTGGACCTGCAAACAATTCAGGAACTAAAATAAAATTTCATCCAGATTATTCAATTATGGACAAAAATGAATTTGATTTTAATGTTATTGCAGATAGAATGAGACAAACTGCTTATCTTAATAAAGGACTTAAATTAATTGTTGAAGACCAAAGAATTAATTCAAAAAAAGAATTTAATTTTGAAGGTGGTATTGTTGAATATGTAGCTGAATTAAACAATGGTAAAAATATAATTGGCGACGACATTATTTATGCAGAAGGAAAAATTCCTGGTGACGATGGAGAAATTATCGTTGAGGTTGCTATGCAATATAATGATGGATATCAATCAAATGTTGTTTCTTATGTAAATAACATTGCCACAATCGAGGGTGGAACCCATGAACAAGGATTCCAAGATTCTCTTACTCGTATTTTTAATAATTATGCTGGTGAAAACAAAATGTTTAAAAATGAAAAAGAAAAATTGTCTAGAAACGATGTGCAAGAAGGACTTACAGCAATTATTTCTATAAAACATATTGATCCAATTTTCGAAGGACAAACAAAAGGAAAATTAGGTAATAAAGATACCAGAATGGCAACAAACAAAGTAATTTCAGAAGCTCTAGAAAGATTTTTGATGGAAAACCCAATTCAAGCTAAAAACATTGTTTTAAAAACTTTACTAGCACAAAGAGCAAGATTTGCTGCTCAAACAGCAAGAGAAGCAACAAGAAGAAAAACTGTATTTGATATTGGCTCTCTTCCTGGAAAGCTTTCTGATTGCTCATCAAAAAATGCAGAGGATACTGAAATATACATTGTCGAAGGAGATTCCGCTGGTGGATCTGCTAAATTAGGTAGAGATAGAGAAATACAAGCAATTTTACCATTAAGAGGTAAAGTAATAAATTCAGAAAAAGCAAGAATTGACAAAGTTTTTGCAAATGCTGAAATAGGAGCAATGATAACTGCCTTTGGTACTGGTGTTGGTGACGATTTTAATATTAATAAACTCAGATATCATAAAATTGTAATTATGACTGATGCGGATGTTGATGGATCTCACATTAGAACACTGTTATTAACATTCTTTTATAGATATTTAAGACCACTTGTAGAATATGGATTCGTTTATATAGCTCAACCACCACTTTATAAAATAACTAACGGGAAGAACTCTGAATACGTTTATACCGAAGAAGAAAAAAATGATTATATTAATTCACTTGAAGATGATTCAAAATTACAAATACAAAGATATAAAGGTCTTGGAGAAATGGATCCAGATCAATTATGAGAAACTACAATGAACCCTGAGCAAAGAAAAATGTTGCAAGTGCACATAGATGATTTAGCATCAGCAGATCTTACTTTCTCTATTCTTATGGGAGACGATGTTGCTCCACGTAGAGAATTCATTAATGAAAATGCAAAATATGCGGAAATAGATGTTTAGGAGAAATGATGACAGACAAAGATAAAAAATTAAAAAAAGATAATGATGCTAAAAAAGATGATTCTAAATATTATGTAGAAGAAGAAAAAATGGAAACTGTTTTTCATGATCCAAAAAAGGAAAACATTGGTAATGACGACGATGAGTTTGCTCCCCAAGAAAAAGAAGGATACGAAGTAAAATCTCAATTAATAACTGAAGAGACAAAAAGACTTGCTCCAATATCTGTTTCTAGTGAAATGAGAAAATCATTTCTAGAATATGCAATGTCAGTTATTGTTTCAAGAGCTCTTCCTGATGCAAGAGATGGTATGAAACCCGTTCACAGAAGAATTTTATATGGAATGCATGAATTGGGTTTAACTTCATCTGCAAAACATAAAAAATCAGCAAGAGTTGTTGGAGATGTTTTAGGTAAATATCACCCACACGGAGATTCATCAGTGTATGAAGCGATGGTAAGAATGGCACAAGATTTTTCTATGAGATATCCAATGGTCGATGGACAAGGTAATTTTGGTTCAATTGACGGCGATGGAGCAGCAGCAATGCGTTATACAGAAGCTCGTATGTCAAAAATTGCTGGAACAATGGTCGATGGAATTAAGAAAAACACAGTTGATTTTGTTGACAATTATGATGGGTCTGATAAAGAGCCTTCTGTGTTGCCTTCAAGAATTCCAAATTTATTAGTAACTGGCGCAACAGGTATTGCAGTTGGAATGGCTACAAACATTCCTCCACATAATCTAACAGAAGTAATAAATGGAGTCATTCAAATTGCTAAAAATCCCGAGATTTCAACTGAAGAATTAATGCAATATGTTACTGGGCCTGATTTTCCTACTGGAGGAATTATCTTAGGTTCGGCAGGAATTAAGCAAGGTTATTTAACTGGTAGAGGTTCAGTTGGGGTAAGATCTAAAACAAGAATTGAAGAATTAAAAAATGGTAAAACTAGAATTATTGTTGAAGAAATACCTTTTATGGTTAATAAAGCTAATATGGTTGAAAAAATTGCACATCTTGTTAAAGATAAGGCAATTGAAGGAATAACTGATCTTAGAGACGAATCATCTCGTGAAGGAATAAGAGTTGTTATTGCTCTTAGAAGAGATGTTGTACCAGAGGTAATACTAAATCAATTATTTAAATTAACACAACTTCAAACTAATTTTTCTATGAATATGCTTGCTTTGGTCGACGGAGCACCTGAAACTTTAAGTCTTAAAAGAGCCCTAGAGGTTTATTTAAAACATCAAAAAGAAGTTGTTTCAAGAAGGTCAAAATTTGATTTAGATAAACACGTTGCAAGAGCACATATTTTAGAGGGATTAAAAATCGCTATTGAAAATATTGATGAAACCATTCAAACTATAAAATCATCACAAAATGACATGGATGCTCAAAAGCAATTAGAACATAGATTCAATTTAAGTCCCGAACAAACAAAAGCAATTGTGGACATGAGATTAGGAAGATTGACAGGTCTTGCGATTGAAAAAATGAATTCAGAAATAAAAGCACTTAATATTGAAATTGAAAGACTTAGAAACATTTTAGAAAACGAAGACGTTCTATTAAGTTTAGTTATTTCTGAACTTGAAGAAATAAGAGACAAATTTGGCGATTCAAGAAATTCAGAAATAATAGAAGGTCTAGGAAATATTGCTGATGAAGATTTAATACCGCAAAAAGATATTGCTATTACAATGTCTTCAAGAGGCTATGTAAAAAGAATTCCTTTAGAAGAATATCAAGTTCAAAATAGAGGGGGCGTTGGTTCAAAATCAATGTCGACATATGAAGACGATGGGGTTGAAAAAATAGTAACAACCAATACTCATACAGATTTATTAATTTTTACTACATTAGGAAAAGTTTATAGAATAAGAGCTCATCAAATTCCGGAATTATCTAAGCAAGCAAAGGGAGTGCCCTTTATAAACATTATTTCTATTGAAAAAGGAGAAAAAGTTATTTCATTGCTTTCAGTAGATTCTTATGATAAAGGAGACTTTTTGATTACTGTTACTAAAAAAGGAGTTATTAAAAAGACGCCTCTTAGCGAATATTCTAGAATCAATAGAAACGGTAAAAGAGCTCTAGGATTAAAAGAAGGAGACATGTTAGTAAAAGCCATGACTGCCAATGATGCTGATGAAATTATTATTGGTGGATCTACAGGTAAAGTAGTTAGATTTGATGCATCAGAAATTAGATCCATGGGAAGAACAGCAACTGGTGTTAGAGGTATAAATCTTTCAGATGACATCAAAGCCAAAGTTGTTGGAGCTTCAATTCCTTCGGAAGGATCATATGTTCTTTCAATTGGACAGGATGGTTTTGGTAAAAAAACCCCTGTAAATGAATATAGAAAAACTAAACGTGGTGCAAAAGGTGTTAAATCAATTAATGTTTCAAAAGCAGGTTATTTAAAATTTGTTGAAACCGTTCACGGTGGAGAAGATATATTAATAATAACTAAAAAAGGAATTACAATAAGAACACAACTATCTCAATTATCAACTTCTGGTAGAGGCGCAAAAGGTGTTAAAGTAATTTCATTAAGAGATGGTAATTCTATTAAATCAATTGCTATAATTGATAATAATGATATTCAAGAAAAAATTGAAGAAGCAATTAGAAAAACACAAGAAATATCTTTAGATAAAATAAAAGAGATTCAGGAAAATAATTAACAAAACAAAACCGACATCATCGGTTTTTTTATAATAATCTTGCTTTGGCAATTTTTTTTGATATTAATTTCGCTTCCACTAAATCTTCTAAATATCTATCAACAACATCTTTATCAAAAAAATCTTCACCAATTTTAATTTTTTTAATTGTCGAATATATTGTTTTTTTCAGAATGTTATTTAATTTTTTAGGGTATTTAAATTTTTTAGAATTTCTTTCATATTCTTTTCTATCCACCACTTTTATTGGAGAATCGGGATATGCTTTAATATCCAAATCATAATCAATAAATTTTAGTGTTGAATCTTCAAAGATTGGTGTAGATGCTAAGTTAGTATAAAAGTATGTTCCTGAAGGTCTGATTAAACCAGTAGTATTATAAAATTCTTGCTTAGGAAATCATCATAAAATAGGTTCTCTAACAACTCATTTTTGACCCCATTTTTCTGCAACTTTAGTTTTATACATAAAAAGAGTTATCATTTCGGGGGAATTTTCTAAAACCTTTACTCCATTTCACTGTCTATAAAGAGTTCCATCATGCTTGTAAGCTTGAACATTTATTATTGAGCCATTAATTAATTTCATGTGCCCCTCGATATTTTTACTATTCCATTATCATTTACTGCTTCGTAGTATGCGGATTGAATTTGTTGTGGAGCTCTAGGGAAATAATTAGATGTTCTACCTAATTCTCCGCCTCTTACGCTTTTTAATGGAGTTACATTTGTTATATTGCCGTCTTGTGTACTTGCAAAATATAATTTTTTATTATTTATTTTAGTTGCATCAATAAAATCTTTAGTTGTATAGAAAAAGTTTTCTGGATATTCTGTTGAAATTTCTGTCTGTGAGACAAAACTATTTTTATATTTATAAGAAAATTCACTTGTTTTAATTTCATATCCATGGAATGTTCCATTTTCTAAATAGCCAATTAATTTATATTTTTTCGCTTCTTCAGGAGTTAAATATCCTCCAAATTTGATTAAATTAGCATCACCGCCAGGAATATATTTATTGTTTGATGAAACGGTTGAAGTATTTTTGGAAATCATAAAACTTATGTCAGAGCCATCTTTTTGTCCCATTTCTTCAACCATATCATTGTACATTTTTTTCGAATTACCAGGTAAGCTATCTCCATTTTCATTCATTCCATATGGAGAATCTTCTAGTGTTCTAAAGTTTTCTCTTTTAAAGTTTTGGCTTTCATTATTATTTTTAGGTTTTCTCATTCCTGCTTGAATTTTTGACACGTCTTCCAAGTAAGGCGTCGGAAAAACAAGAGTTCTTCCTTGATAAGGTTCTATAAACAATCCACTATCTGTCATTTTAAATCCGTCACCATAGTCTTTTTGAGGCACAACCATTCTTAATAATTGGTATTTTCTAGTATATAATTCATCCATGCTGTAATAATACTCTAAATTATCTAATGATAATTTTCTCTGTTTAAAATATCAATATTGATTATTGTAAAAGCCTATTGTTCCTAATTTTCCGGTGTAAGAAGCATTACCTAAATTTTTAAATTCAGGCTTTTCTTTTCCATTTGATATATCAAAAATTTCTTTCGCATTGTAAATTGAACCAAGAGCTTTATAATCAGAAAAGCTACCATTTTGGTATAGAGGAGTGTCTTTGTCATAGTTTAGATTGGATTTAAATTTTTCAACGAAATTTTTATTCCAATTCTGTTGATTTCTGGAATCATTTGCTGACGTTGAATATATGTTTGCTATGTAACTTTCTGATGGTTTATTATTAGTTAGGTAAACAGATGATATATAGTGTCCATATTCATGGAAAACTATTTGATAAGCAAGTTCCACTTTAATTGCCATTGGAGCATCTATTGGTATTGTTTGTCTTAATACTCTTGTGTTAAGAAAAATTTCTTTTGTTGCTGGGTAAAAAACTCCATTTGCATTTCTATCTATAAAATACCCATCTGTAATATAAATTCTATTAATTCCTGCTATTTCTGGACCATATCCCATTTCATTTTTTATTTTTTCGTGTAACAGCTTTATTCCTTCTTCTCCTAAATAAGGAGCATCATTATAAAATTCTTTCATCGAAAATCCGTAATCATCATCAATATATCTTTTTGAAGCATTTACAGGGTATGTATCTTCTGTTTCTTCATTATTTGAACTAAGAATTTTATAAATTACTGTCGAAAAGTATGCTGTTGACGAAACAACAATTACTGATAATCCTACTCAACCTAAGTTCTTAAACTTTTTTTTCATAAATCAATTATAAGTTATTATTATCTATATGAGACTAAGAAATAATCCTAATGCAATGAGTGAGTTAGAAGAATCAAAATATTTAATTAAAAATTTTCCATTTAAATTAAATTCTAAAACAGTTTTAGAATTAGGAATGGGCAAGGGAGATATGTTAACAAGCCTAGCAAAAAACAATCCCGAACTAATTTATATAGGATTGGAAAAATTTGCCACTGTTGCAAATATTGCAAGAAAAAAAGCTGAATTATCAAGGCTAGAAAATATCAATATTGTTGTCGATGACGTTAAAAACATTCCAAGTATTTTTATTGGAAAAACTGAAACAATATGATTAACTTTTTCAGATCCTTGGCCAAAAAATAGACACGCGAAAAGAAGATTAACACATATGAATTTTATTAACATTTATAAAAAAATATTAGATAAAAATGGAACTATAAAATTTAAAACGGATAACGATAAATTTTTTGAGTGAACCGTGGAACATTTAAGAGAAAATGGCATAAAAATGAGGAATATTACAAGAGATTTCCATTCTCACAAATCATCAATTGACAATATTAAAACTGAATATGAAATTAAATGGTCTTCTCTTGGAAAAAAAATAAATTATTTAGAAATTTATTTCTAATTTTTTATAATTGATTTATGAAATTATTATTAGATATGGTTAATAAAGACTTTTTTATGTCTATTATAAACAATGATAAAACAATCGTTTTTGAACATTTAGAGAATTATCTAAAAAAATCCGATTTAATTCCCTCTGTTTTTCAAAAATTAATTAGTAAGGCAAAAATTGAAACCAAAGATATTAAATCTATTTATGTTGTGAACGGGCCAGGATCATTCATGGGAATACGTGCAGGAATGGTTTTTGGAAAAACCATTGCACTCTTAACTGGAGCGGAATTTTTCTCTATTAATAATCTTGTATACATATCATTGGGATTGGATGGAACTTATTATACAGATGCTAAGGGCAAAAAATCTTACCGAGCAATAATTAAAAATAAAAAATTTAAAATTGATATAGTTGATTATGAAAATGATTCAATAATTGACTATGAAGAAATAATTAATAATCCTAAAAAAGTATTAAATTTATTTTCAAAAATCGAAGATATTGTTAATTTTAAATCTGAATATTTTAAAGAACCACAAATAGGGGCAGGATAATGAAAATATTAGCCATTGAAACTTCACATGATGACACTTCAGTCTCATTATATGAAAATAGAGAAATAATAAAAGAAATAACAATTTCACAAACAGAATTTCATAAAAAATTTGGGGGTACGCTTCCAGAATATGCTTCAAGACACCACGCAGAAACAATTGTAAAAATTTTAAAATTATTCTTAGAAGAATTTGATTTAAATGAAATTGATAGAGTTGCCTACACGGAAAAACCAGGATTAATTGGTTCTTTACATGTTGGTAGTTTATTTGCACACGCTATTGGTTTTTCATTAAATAAACCAGTAATAGGGATGAATCATATGCATGGACATATTTTTGCTTCGTTATTTGATAATGAAATTATATATCCTGCAATTGCTTTGATTGTTTCAGGAGGCCATACACAACTATGATATTTAACCTCTCCTAAACCATCCGATATTAAATTATTAGGCGGAACAAAGGACGACGCTGTTGGAGAAGTTTTTGATAAAGTAGCAAGAAGGCTAAAATTAGGATTTCCAGGCGGACCAATTATTGATAAATTGGCAAAAAAAGGAAATCCAATATATGATTTTGGAATAAAAAATGACGATACATATGATTTTTCATTCTCAGGATTTAAAACTAAAGTTATAAATTTTATTCACAATAGAGAGCAATCAGATAAAGAAATAAATTTAAATGATATTTCAAGAAGTTTTCAAGATTATATATTTAAGCCTTTACTAATAAAAACAAAAAAAGCAATTGCTGAATTTAATCCAAAATCAATTATTTTAGGAGGTGGAGTATCTGCAAATTCTCAATTAAGAGACGAATTCAAAAAGCTTCATCAAAATTCACTTATTCCTTCAATGAAATATACAACAGATAATGCTTCAATGATTGCCATAGCATCGCACGTACAAAAACCATAAGTTTTTGTTTTTTATATATAATTTATTCATGAACAAAATTGATAGTAAGATAAAAGCTTATTTTATAGATCTAGATGGAACACTCTTAGATGTTAAAGAAAAGCATTCTCACAAAATTTCAAAAATGAATTTAGAGGCATTAGAAAGAGCTAAAAAAAGCGGAAAGGAAATCGTCATTTCTACAGGTCGTTCTGGAAATCAAGCGAAAAAATATTTAGAAATGGTTGATTATACATATGCCGTTACTGGAAATGGATCAATAATTTTGAAAAAAAATGAAATTATTCAATCAATTAAGATATCTTTAAAAGATTCTCTTTTACTTATTGATTTTGCAAAAAAGCATGGATTGATATTGAAGGTAGATGATTCAAGAACGGCATACGGTTCTTTTGGTAAATTTCAAACCTTTTTAACTAAAAGAATAAGATTTCACCCAGTTAAACATTTTAATATTGAAATGCATAAGCAATATAACAAAATAGTTTTATGGGGGCTATCTAAAGTAAAAATGAAAAAAGTTCTCAAATTACTAAGAGAAAAATTACCAAATCTTTCAATAGTTTCTATGGGAAGAGGCTACGTTCTTGAAGTTTCTGATATTACTGCTACTAAAGGACTAGGCAATATGTTTGTTGCAAATAAACTAGGACTTAAAAGCGAAGAAATCATTCATATAGGTGACTCAATGAATGATTCAACGGTTGTGCCTCATATGAGATTAATCGCAATGGGGAATGCTTCGAAAGAACTTAAAAAAATGGCGGACTTTATAGGTCCAAATTATAAAAACGGCGGAGTAGCCAAAATATTAAATGGTGATTACGAAGTTAATATTGAAAAAGAAAGTTAAAATTTAATTTTACTTTTTCTAAATCTTAATGGAACAAATAAAATTAATGGCATAAAAAGCGAAATAGAAATAGGGCTAAACTGATCATATATTTTAGTATTTTCAATAACTGCCCTAATCATGAAGTTATATCCAAGTAAAAACATGGTCAGCGATAAAATTACAACAATCCTTTTGTTTGTTATATTTTTGGCTTTTATTATATATCACACTGTAATAATTAAACATATAAATTCAATTACATACATCAAGTATGACTGTATTTTTTCTCAGGTCAAATTATTAAATGAATCAACAATTGCATTTTTATATAAGAAATAATTTTTTATGCTATTTTCAGTTGTTGACATAATTACAACAGAATATACAAAAATACTTAAATAAATAATTAAAATTATTGCTCATAAATACTTATATATAAATTTCTCCATTTTTTCGAGCAATTCAATTCTTCCTGCACTTATCATAAAGAGATAACTTATAACGGTTATAATAACTAAAAACAAAGCTCCCGTGTTAGAAATTGTATAAAGTCATAATGAAGAAAGAATAATAGAAGGAGATATTAATTGTACTCAAAATAATGAAGCTTTAGGTTTTTTTAAAAATGTATATATTAAAGAAGTTGAAATTGATAAAACAAGATTCACTAAAAAGAGAGATGGATTAAAAAATCAAGATGCAATGACTGTAAAACCAAACATTATTGCATATCTTCTTCGGGACTTCATAATTATGTTTACTGAAAGTTGAATGGCAAAAAGAATTAAAAATGAGCCAATTATATATTCTATTCTTATTCCTAATCCAAAAAGTAAAATTAACCCAATAGTTGCAAGATAACTAATTATCCCATCAATAAAATTTTTTCTTTTTGAAAATCTATAAACAAATGAAGCAACTATATTAAATATAGTTATACTTGCAATCATTGAAAGAATTCATTTACTTACAATTTCTTCATTTATTTGACTAAATTTTTCTATTGCATCTTTATAAATAAATCAAGATTGAAAATCATTAGTTTGACTGAGTGCTTTGTTTGGAATAATTTCATAAAACCCATAATTAAAAATTAATGGTATTGTTATCATTGAAAAAATAGATAAGATAATATGTTTTCAATTAATTTTCATTCCAAAAAACGTTTCCCTTTTTAAAAAAAGGAAAGTTATTTGGAATAACTCTTTTATTAAAAGAATAACTGCAAAATATACATTTGAAGGTTTAACTCAGATAAAGAAAAAGAATGTTAAAAATGTTACAAAAAAGTATGTAACCGCTCCAACAACAAAGGATCCATATTCATTATCCTCGAACAATTTATTTGTTTTAGAAATATATTTACCAATAAAAAAAATTTCTACAGATATAAACAAAGTAATTATTATAATAATTATTACATCTAACATATCTATTATTATACTTAATATTATTTATCTTTTTTTACAAATGTTTTGCTACATTTTATGAAAAATTTGCTATTTTATTTTTATCATTTTTTTGATTTTATGAAAAATTATTAAAAAATTACTAAATTAGTTAGAATAATGAACTTTAAAAATAAATATACTTGTATAATAATTGTATATGGAATTTTTGGCGCTATGGCCAAACGGCTAAGGCAGTGGTCTGCAACACCATGATTGCCGGTTCGAATCCGGTTAGCGCCTCCATTTGCATCCATAGCTCAATTGGATAGAGTGCTCGGTTACGGCCCGAGAGGTTGAGGGTTCGACTCCTTCTGGATGCGCCAAATGTAAAAAATACACCAAAATTAGAGGAGGATAAATGGATTTATTTACTAATACAATTGTTGTAGGTGGACCTATAGCAGCGGGGAAATCGTCATTAGTAGGGTCCCTTCCATTCATTCCTGTTCAGGAATTAGATCCAAACGATGAATTGCAAAAAATATTGCTCTCAAAATTATATGAAGGAGACATGATAGCTGCTCAAGTTTTTCAACTTGACATGATGCTTTCGAGATTTGACAAATATAAAAATGCCTCTGAATCAGATGAAATTCATGTTTTTGACAGAATGATTTTTGAAGATAAATTATTTGCTTTCATGCTTTTTGGACATTTAGAAAATGTTTGAGAATATTATGATTCAATTTGAAAAGATAAAGTGAATGAACTTATAAAAGAAATTGGGAAACCAAAACTTTATATTCTTCTTTCAATTTCTTGAGATACATTTGAAAAGAGAATTTTTGAAAGAAACAGACATGTTGAAATTGACAATTTTGAAAAAAACCGACCTTATTTTAATAAGCTTATAAGCATGTATGATTCATATGTAATTAATATGCTTGAAGAATATGATATTCCATTTGCAGTTATCGATACAAATAACTTGAGCAAAATGGATGTTGTCAATAAAACTAAGGAAATGCTTGAACAAAGAGGCATTATTTAATGATGGCAAATATTATAGTTGTTGGTGGTCCTATATCTGTTGGTAAGTCCACCCTTGTTTCATCTTTAAACTACCCTATAATAAATGAATTGGATGAAAATGATGAAGTTCAAATGATACTTTTAGAGCATACATATAAAAAAGGAAGAGTGGCGCCCGAAGTTATTGAACATTTTTTTCTGCAAATAAGAAAAAATAAATATTCAAATCATGCAAACAAAGAAAAAATCCACGTTTTAGACAGATCGATATTCGAATCATTATGATTCGCTCAAGGAAATTTAGGCGGAAAATCCCTAAAATATTTTAGAAAATTATGAGAAAAAGAAATTAAGGAAATAATAAAAAAATCGGGTAAACCTTTGTTGTATATATTGTTAACAATGAAATGATCTACTTTTAAGGAAAGACTTTTTAATAGAGGGAGAACTGTTGAAATAGAGAATTTTAAAAATAATGAGAAATTTTTTAAAAAGCATATTGCTGAATATGAAAAACATATGACAGATGTCTTTAAATTATTTGGAATTAATTATATAAAAATAGACACAGACAATCTTTCAACAAATCAAGTAAGAGAAATTGCAATCAAAGAAATTAAGGGGGTGATTAATGCGTAAAGAGGCAAACTTAATAATTATTGGAGGAACTATAGCTGCTGGTAAGTCCACTTTAGTTGATGGTATTTCAAAAAGGAGAGGCTATTACCCGGTACCAGAATTAAGAGAAGGAGATGAAGTTCAAGAAATAATTCTTAAAAAACTTTACGAAGGAAAAAGAATTCACAATGCAACTATCCAATTTTATTTTATTGCAAATAGATATAAGCAATACAAAGATGAATCTGGCGGAATGATTACCTCTATTTTAGATAGAGGGATTTGAGAAGATTGATTTTTTGCTTTACTTCTTATGGCAAACGAAAAAAGATCATATGAACATTTCAAATTTTTATGAAAAACAACTATAAAGAAAATTCTTGATATATATGGCTATCCAAAAGCTTATATCTATACAAAAGTGGGCTGAGAAAATTTTAAAGAAAGAGTTTTTTTAAGAAACAGAAATGCTGAAGTAGCTAATTTCTCACAAAATGAAGAGTATTTTAGGAAGTTATTAAATGAATACAACAATAATTTTGAAAGTCTATTAAAAGAATGAGACATCGAACCAATAATAATTGACACAAATAATATTAATAAAGATCAGGTTCTTGAAATTGCTTTAAAAGAATTAGAAAAAAAAGGCTTATAGTCTTTTTATTTATCAATAAGTATATAATTGTAATATGTTAGATTTAAAGAATATTATTAGTGATACAGAGAACGTTAAAAATGAACTAAAAAAGAGAAATTTTGATACAAAAAAAATTGATGAAATTGTAAATATTTCAAAAAACAGATCTAAATTAATGTCAGAATTACAAAACTTTGAAGCGGAAAGAAACTCCTTATCAAAACTTATTGGACAATATAAAGCACAAGGGAAAAACTTTGAAGAAGTTATAAAAAAGGTCGAGAAAATTAAAAAGTCCATTTATGAAATTAAGGAAAAAGAAAAAGATGTTAATAACGAAATTCGTAATTTGCTTCTTTATGTTCCGAATCTTCCTTCTTTTGATGTTCCAGTTGGCAAAGATGAAAACGATAATGTTTTAATCAAAGAGCACGGAGACATTGGCAGATCTAAAGTCACAAATGTTAAGCCTCATCATCAAATTGCTGTTGAATTGGATATAGTAGATTTTGAAAGAGCTGTTAAACTTTCAGGTTCAAGATTTTGATCTTACAAAAAACAAGGAGCGAAACTTGTAAGGGCATTAGAAAATTTTATGTTAGATACTCACATTCAAAATGGATATATAGAATGAAGACCTCCTGTTATTGTGAAATCAAATATTTTAGAAGGAACTGGTCAACTCCCAAAATTCAAAGAAGATTTATTTAAAATTGAAGGTATGGATTCTTATTTAATACCAACTGCAGAAGTCCCTATCACTAATTTACATAATGGAGAAATAATTGATTTAAAAAACCCTATAGCTTACACAGCTTTTACTCTATGTTTTAGAGCTGAAGCCGGCTCTGGTGGCAAAGATATGAAAGGACTTATTAGAGCACATCAATTCAATAAAGTTGAATTAGTTAAATTTGTTTCTGAGAAAGATTTAAATTCAGAATTTTCAAAAACCTTAAATGATGCAAAAAACATTTTAGAAAAACTAAAGATTCCATATCAAGAACTAATGCTTTGTACTGGAGATCTTGGATTTTCTGCTGAAAAAACAGTAGATTTAGAAATTTGGATGCCATCTGAAAATAGATATAGAGAAACTTCCTCAGTCTCATCATTTGGAGATTTCCAAGGTAGAAGGTCATCAATTAGATATAAAGATGAAAACGGTAAAAATAGACCTGTTTATACCATAAACGGATCTGCATTAGCTATTGATAGAGTTGTTGCATCTATATTGGAAATTTATCAAAATCCTGATGGAACAATTACAGTTCCTGAGGTATTAATCCCTTATATGCAAACAGATATAATAAAAAAATAGGATATCCTATTTTTCTTCAATAAATTTGAAACCATGTTCAATTGCATTTTTTCTTAATAGATCTACTTCAATTTTTAATTTAATTGGATCTTTTTCTCTATTAATAAAATATTCTACAGCACTTGAATAGACTGAGTTAGACAGAGATAGGTTTAGTGCTAATCTTTCTAATCTTTCATTTGTTCAAACTGCGCTATCAAATGAAAGGTAATTGTTACTGAATGTAGGCATAAGACCCAATACTCTTGTTACTTTTACGGTTTTACTTCCTTTTGGAATAAATGGAATTTTATCTTTTTCGAATTTACCATCAACAACATATCCTGTTCAATCGTCTTTGGTAGTTGCTAATTTAATATCTTCTGTGCCTAGTGATAGAACACCTTCTTTTCCTTGGAAAGATGAAATACCCTTGTATCCAATGTAAGTTTTTTGTCCACTATCTGCAATTAATTCATTTAATTGATCTTCAGCTATTGTATATTTAGTCGTATAAGTTGTATCGTTATACAGATCAGCATTTTTTTCTAATAACTTGTCCATTTCTGCTGCGGTTCTAATACCAGCTGCATCTCCTTCATCATAGTTATATTTTCCTGCCATTTTATTTTCTGGCACTGAAACTTCTCATTTTATAAAAAGGTGTTGCTTGATTGCTTCTGCTATTAATGCAAAATTAACATCTTTATTAGGATTAATCAATTTTTCATTTTCACTCATAGTATTTGCATTATTTTCACCATAAAACACATGCTTATATTCATCTTTGTTTACTGTTTGTTTTTCATTAAATAGATATTTCATTGACATAACACTTTTGTAAACATCTCTTTGTATATCTTTGAAATTTTCAAATATGAATTTTTTAGCTTCTGGTTTTATTTGAGTTTCTAATAATTTTTTAATAGTATCATAATTATTATTTTGAGTATCTACACCAATAAATATTGGCCTATTTAATCCTCAATAAGTTAGCAATTCTGTTGGGTCTTTTTTTCCTTCTTTTTTTGCTAATTCTTGGAATTTTTTCATATCTAATAATTTTTCATTAATTGTTCTTAAATAAGTATTTGATTCAAATATTTTTCTTGCTACATATAAATTGAACATATCACTGAATGTCTTATTTGCAAGAGGGTTATCTTTATCGTAAGAATTCATTTCACTTGTTAGAACTTTATTTCATCATATTTCTTCAACTTTATCCATAGAAGTTGTTGATTTAAGTTGGTTTCTAATTTCTATTTCTTCTGATGTTACTTCTTCTACACCACAGGAAATTACAATTGCAGCCGGAGCAGCAACCATCATTAAAGATCCAAATGTTAGAAATGCCTTTTTTCTTTTACTTAGCATCATCTCCCCTTCCTATTTTCAATGCGGCATTGTATATGTCTATTGGAGAACTAGTTGCTTCTATTTCTAGTGTTCCTTGATCATATCCGCCAAGCATATATGTTTGAATTCCGTTGCTCAAAATTTTATATGCTTTTTCAAGTCCATCAATTTGTTCTGCTTCTTTTATTTCTTCTTGGAAAATTCCATTTGAACCAATTAGTTCTGATCATTTATATTTTTCATCAGTATCTGGATTTTTTTGATCTGGTAAGTCGAATGGACCTTTGTCATCAGAATCTTTTTTATATCCTTCTTCTAATTCTTTTAAAAATTCTTGGTTTGATAAAAGAGTTTCAAATTTTGATGCATCTGTATAGAAGTTTTGGAATAGAGATGGGAAGTCAAGTAAGCTTGTATTGTCCTTTGGATCATTAGCATAAGATTGTAAATCTTTTTCAATATTATTTACTATTTGTTCAGCAACAGTTTTTCCTCCCTGAGAATTATATTTATCAAGGTGAGCATAGTGAATTCCATTTGCTGAAAAGACGATGACTCCATTTGTTGTTCTATATGAAAGTTTGTGTGCTCCATTTGTTGAAAAGGAATCTCTAAACATTGAACCAAATTTATCATTTATCTCTTTATCTGTCATTTTTTCAACTTCATTTTGAATGTATTGATTAGTATTATTTCCTGCAAAAGTCTTGAACTCTTTAATAAGATTATCAATCATTGCATCTCCAGGTGTTCCTGCTGCTTTAATTTCATTATCAATTAACCCAAGAGCAAATCCAGGGTTTCAGCCACTGAATACATCTGCAAGTTTCCCGGTTTTCAGAAGCCCTGATTTTGTTTTGGATGAAGCATTATCTGTCGCATTTGCAATAAAGTTCTTAGTTTTTATTTTGTATTTTTCATTTTCTTTTTCATCTGTTGATTTTTTATACAATGTTTTAAGTTCTTCTATTCTAAGGTGGTTTCCAGTTGTGCTTCCATCAACTTGTCCTGGTTTAAATTCTAATAATTTTTTTATTAATTCTTTTTTTACTGTTCATGGTGATGTGGGATCTTTTGCATCAGCTTTTACGTCAAATAAAGCGTGTTGTAATGTCGCGAAGTGTCCTTCAGCAACATTTTTAATAACTTCTTCATCTTTTGAAATCTTTTTAAATATTTCTGCAGGAATTTTAGATTTTGAACCAATGAAATAAACTCTTGCTGAAAGTTTTTCATTTACTTTCTTCTCATCTTTTTCTGTATCAACATCAATGTTGTCATATTTATCTGAGATTTTTACATCTGCTTTTCCTGAACTATTTAATTTAAATATTTTATCATTTCCGGTATATATAAGTTTTCCATCATACTTAGCTATTGTTTGTTCAAAAGTGTAATCAGAGTTAATACCAATTTTTCAATTATTTTCAGCTATGGAATTAACAGTTGGGACAACGCTATTTTTAGCAGCTTCTTCATTACTTGATGCTCCGTTGTATTTTTTTCTTAATTCTTCTATCCAGTCTTTTTTTCAGTCACCTTGTTTCCTATAATTTTTTCCAAATGCAGATTCTTCTTCATCAATTTGAATTTTTTTATCTTTTTCAAGTTTATCAATTGGCATAATTATTTTAGGATAATCTTTGCTAAATGATGAATCTTCATATTTTAGTTCATCCGGCTTTTCTAAAATTTCAATCAAATTCTTTGTTTTATCATTTTCTTTTTTGTTATTATCAATCTTATCTTCATTTGCTTTTATTTTTTTGTCTAAGTCTTCTATTAAGTCCTTTTTATTAGGATTATTTGTTTTTTGAGTTTTATAATCCTCAATTTCCTTTTCAAGTTTTTCAGTTTCTTTTTCTTTCTTATAAAATTGATATTTTAAATCCATTTTTTGTAGTTCAATAGAACCTATTTGTTCTTTTTTATAAAGGAAGTAAGATTGAGCATTTTTTGATTGCTTTATAAAGTTTGTAGTTACTTTTTCGTCTTCTTTGTTTTCTTTTATAAAGTCTCCAACAACACCATCAAAAAGAGGATCTGTAATTTTAGGTGCTTCATCGCTGTAAACTTCTTGTTTGGAGTTGACTGATATAGATACCGGAACGGCTATTGCAGTTGTGACACCCGCCAGAACAACAACTCCCAATGTGTATTTTGTGATTTTTTTCATATTGCCCCATTTCTTTTTTTATTATACATTAATAGCCCAAAAAATTTTTATGTTATGCCCAAAGTGTATAATGATACTATGAATAATAAGAAAAAGGATTTGTCATTTATTTTTAAAGAATTTATAGAATTTGCTTCAAAAGAAGACATTTGATTTTCTATGGATTCATATTCGTTGCTTGGAGCAATAAAGTATTCGGGATTTGTCCCATCAGAAGAAAAAAACCAAATTATGATGACAGTTGATTCATATAATAAATTAAGAAGATTAGCACCCTCTAAAATAGTTTCTTCTTTGAATGATAAAACTATTAAGAAATTTAAATCATTCTATGTAAAAGATAATAAGTCGTCTTTTTATAATCAACCATTCATCGAAATAAGAATTTTATGCCCAACAACTATAAAAAGAATTAAAAATTTCTACTCTTTTAAGAGTAAAACAAAAGACTTTTTTAAAAGAAAAATAAGGAATTTGAATAAAGCAATAAATGATTTGCAAGACCAAAAGTTTGAAGGGTATCTACTTCTTGAGAGTGAGAAGCAAGATATAAATAAAAATTGAATTCAAACACTATCTTTTAAAACTGTTAATAAAAAATTTAATGGCTTAAGTGTTCCAGTTATTCAAGAGTATGAGGAAATACTTTCAAAGCAATTCGGAGCAAATTATATGAATTCAGATGTTTTGAATGTATCCGAAACTAAAGATGAGTTATCAGAAAAAAAAGAAAAGGAAAACAAACAATGAAAACAGGAAATATAGAAATGGGAATTATTTCATCTGTGAAAAAAATACACGTTTTAGTAGATTTTGATGATGGATATAAAGGAATTTTGCACATTTCAAATGTATCCGACTATTTTGTTTCTAGTTTAAACTATATATTTAAAAAAGGAGCTGAATATCAATTTAAGATAATTAGTGTGGATGCTATGAATAAAAGAGTGAAATTAGATTGAAAATCTATTCATCCTAGATTTCTAAGAAATCCATTTTCATATAGTATTAAAGAAACTAATAATGAGTTCAAAAATTTATATAATAAAACAATGAAGGAGATAAATAATGATTAAATTGAATATTAAAAATGCAGTAACTGAAAATGCAATTAAAAAATATTCTAATGTTGTTAAAAATATAGCAACTAAAATGGAAAAATTAGAAACAGACGGTTTTGAATATTTAGGTTGGAAAGATTTGCCGGCAAATTACAATAAAATCGAATTTAAAAAAATAAAGAACACCGTTAAAAGATTAGAAAGGGAAAAAGTTGATACTCTGGTAGTTATTGGTATTGGTGGTTCTTATGCTGGAGCAAAAGCTGGAATTGAAATGATTCAAGGGGAATTCCCTTCAAAGAGAAAAATGGAAATAATCTATGTTGGTGAATCAATATCATCAACAAATTTATCTCAAAAATTAGTTTATGTTGAGGACAAAAATTTTGCTATTAATGTTATATCAAAATCCGGAACAACTACTGAACCAGCAATTGCATTCAGAATGTTTAAGAAGATTTTAGAAAAAAAAGTCGGAATCAATAATGCATCCAAATTTATTATTGCAACAACAGATGCAAACAGAGGTTCACTATTGTCAATGGCAAAAGAAAATAATTTTACAACATTTTCAATACCTGATAATGTTGGGGGAAGATTTTCTGTTTTAACACCTGTTGGCCTATTTCCTCTTGCGGCATCTGGGGTTAATATTGACAAAATTATGAAGGGCGCTTTAATAGCTCATAAGAAATATAGTAGTATCGATTTGGAAGAAAATGATGCTTATAAATATGCTGTTGCAAGAGTGATTTTATCTAAAAAATTACCAGTCGAATTAATGGTTCAATATGAACCACAAATGAAAGCATTTAATGAATGATGAAAACAACTTGCTGGGGAATCTGAAGGGAAAAACCATAAAGGAGTTTTTCCTTCATCAGCAATATTTTCAACTGACCTTCATTCATTAGGTCAATTTATTCAAGATGGTTCAAAAATACTTTATGAAACAGTTTTAACTGTTGCACAGCCAAATTTTGATGTTTTATTAGAAGAAAATGAAAGTAATGTTGATAACTTAAACTATTTGGCGGGAAAAACAATTTCAGAAGTAAATAATGTTGCATTTCAAGCAACAACAGATGCTCATGTAAAGGTCGGAAAAGTTCCAAACATACACATTGAATATGAAAGAATGGATGAGCTATCATTTGGAGAATTAGTTATTTTCTTTGAAAGGGCAGTTGCAATGACAGCGTACCTTTTAGGGGTGAATCCGTTTAATCAGCCTGGTGTTGAAGTATATAAACAAAATATGTTTAAATATCTTGGTAAACCAGAATAATTGAATAAAATTTTGGTTAATTATAATTAACTATGTATAATTTTAAATAGTTAGTTATATAGTATGGAATTTTAAGGAGGTATAATGGCTCAAGCAGGTCAAACCAACAAACCTAAACCGTTTAATTGAGTAAGATTAATTATTGTTTTACTAATTATTGCGACTGCTTCTGTCTTAGCATGATGAATTTTTCATGGATTTGGCGGAAGTGATAACAAGGAATATATTTCATTGGCGGAATTAAAGGTTAAATTAGTAGATCCTCAAAACAAAGTTAGATCGGTGGTCACGGATATCGATCAGCATAGGATAATGTCGGAAATAATTTCCGGAGGCAAAACTCATCATTATGTAGTTGACGTTAATGCGGCAACCTTATCAAAAGAGTTGCAATTACCTGAAAATAATAGTAATGTA
The DNA here is from genome assembly GCA_013215685.1 of Mycoplasmatales bacterium. Classification (GTDB taxonomy): domain Bacteria; phylum Bacillota_I; class Bacilli_A; order Mycoplasmatales; family Metamycoplasmataceae; genus DT-68. The sequence goes on from JABSQU010000002.1 coordinate 45,987, forward strand.
ACTGGACTTTGATTGGGAAGAGAAATATTGGGTGAAACCAATTTAATTAAATGAGATAGCGATCCAAAATTAAAACATAAATTTATTAAAGATGCCGGATTGTATATGCCGGAAGGAAGATCAATTTGAATTTCATTACTTCTCTCATTACTACCAGTATTATTATTTGGTGGAATAATGGCTTATTTCGTATTGAGAGGAGCAAGAGGAATTGGTGGTGGAGATGGAATAATGTCCACTGGAAGATCTCCAGCTAAAAAAATTATTTCCAAGAAGAGATTCTCTGATGTTGCTGGACAAGAAGAAGCAAAAGAAGAGGTTAAAGAAGTTGTTGACTTCATGAAAAGGCCTGGTAAATATAAAACAGCAGGAGCAAGAATTCCTAAAGGAATAATGCTAGGAGGACCTCCAGGAACAGGAAAAACTCTTTTAGCAAAAGCTATTGCTGGTGAATCTGGAGTGCCATTTTACTTTATATCTGCTTCAAACTTCGTTGAAATGTTTGCGGGTATGGGTGCAAAAAGAGTTAGAGAAATGTTTAAGGAAGTTCGTAAAAATTCTCCTGCAATATTATTTATTGATGAAATGGATGCTGTTGGTAGAAAACGTGGTTCTTCATTATCTGGTAATGATGAAAGAGAACAAACACTTAATCAAATTCTTGTTGAAATGGATGGTATTGTTGAAACAAACTCAATATTAGTAATTTCTGCAACAAATAGACCAGATGTTCTAGATCCAGCCTTAACAAGACCAGGAAGATTTGATAGGACGATTACAGTTAATTTGCCAGACATTAAAGAAAGAGAACAAATTCTATTATTACATGCAAAAGGTAAGAGAATTGATTCGCGTGTTGATTTTAAAAATGTAGCAAAAAGAACTCCAAGATATTCAGGAGCTGATTTAGAAAATGTTATTAATGAAGCGACACTGTTATCAGTTAGAGAGGATACTGATGTTGTGACATTGCCTCAAATTGATGAAGCTATAGATAGAGTTATGGCTGGACCAGCTAAAAAACATAGAGTTATAACTGCTGAAGAAAATAAACTTGTAGCAATTCATGAAGCTGGACATGCAGTTGTTGGTCTTAAAGTTAAAGACGCAGACATTGTTCAAAAAATTACTATTATTCCTCGTGGAGACGCTGGTGGTTACACATTATCAACTCCTAGAAAAGAACAATATAACTATAGAAAATCACAATTAGAAGCCAAAATCATGGGACTTCTTGGTGGTCGTGCAGCGGAGCAAGTTTACTTTGGAGAAGGAGAAGTTACAACTGGCGCAAGCGATGACATACAAAAAGCAACTAACATTGCAAGGGCAATGGTTACTCAATATGGTATGTCCGTTCTTGGTCCAATCGCTTATGAAAAACCTGAAGGATCACAATATCTTGGAATGGATAGAAAAACAAAAGAATATTCTGATGCATTAGCACAAAGAATTGATGAAGCTATTCGTGTGCTTGTTAAAAGTGCAGAAGAAAAAGCTATAACAATAATTAAAAATAATAAACAATTATTGGACTTAATTGTTGAAGAATTGATTGAAAAAGAAACAATTGTTATTGAAGAAATTGACTTCATTAACAAACATTTAAAGAGACCTCCTAAAAATTTAACAAAGAAATCTAAAGTGAAAAAGAAATCTCTAGATGAGATTATAGAAGAAGTTAAAAAAGAGAAAACTGTTAAAAAATCTAAATCAAAGACAACAGAAAAAAAGAAACAAACTAAGCCCAAAACAAAAACAGATAAAAAATAGAAAATCATAACAAACAGCATATGCTGTTTGTTATTTTTTATATTATAATTCTTTTATGAAACAAAAATGATTTATAAAAGACATTTGATTTATACCCAAAAAAGTCAAGAAAAAGCGAAAAGGAGTAACGTTGCTTGAATTGTTCTTTGATTTAGTTTTTGTTGCATTTTTAGGTGGTATCGTTCACAGAATGGTCCACATGTTGGAAAATAATTTACATCATTTTGACAGCTTTGAATTTGCTTTTGTGTCTTTTTCACTATTTACAATGGTAATTTTTTGAGAAAATATGAATATTTATAATTCTCGATTCGAAGAGGGTGAGAATTATAGACATAGATTCTTCATTTTTTTAATAATGTTTGGATTCATTCTTATAACTGCGTCACTATATATTGATTTTGGACTTGAAAAGAATCAATTTGCAAACTTTGAAAGCATATTAACAATTAATATAATTGGATATTCAATATCTTTTTCATCTTTGTTTTATTTATACTTTTCTGCTTGATTAGCTCAAAGCGATAAATATGAAAGAGAATTCTTATCAAGAAACTTTGTGGGAATATTTTTTGCTATTCTTTTTTGAGCCTTACCAATGGGCATTAGTTATTCATTAATTGATAAATCAAATACAATTCAATTATTGATAACAACACCCTTGTGAATCACAGGATTAATTTTATGAATGATATTTGAATGGAAATCTAGATCAACAAGAATATCAGCAAATACTGTTGATGCATCGCTTAGTCACATCCAAGAAAGAGTTAGTATTATTTTCATAGTTTTTATAGGTGAATCAATTGTGCAAATTGTTGTTAGCTCTCCTGACATTTTGAAAGACAATATACCGATTGCAATTTTTAACATTCTTGCAGCATTTTTAATATTATTTGGCTGATGATGAATTTTTAATGACATGGTTAATTTGCCAGACATTAAAAATCACCCCAGAACCATAAATCTATATAACTTTTCAATGGGAATTATGCTTTTTTCATTTGCTATAGAAGCGGTTGGACTTTCTTTAATAATAAAAGACGACCCATTTATGCATGGTAAATATATGCTTTTATCTGGAAATATAATTTGGTCAATTGCCAATGCAGGAGCCAACTATTCTCTTAAAAGTTATAAAATAAAAGAAGGAATATTCTTTCCCAAAAAAGCAAAATATATTAGTTATATATCACCAATTTTTAATATGATTTTTATGTGAATTGGACTCGCTTCTTTCATTACACCACATTTATTTATGTATATATTATTAATTTTGACATCTTTATTTGTCTTGCTCCCAATATCAATAAGAATTTCACAGAAAAGGAGTCTTTCTGAAGAAATTATAGCTAAAACAATAATTGAATATTATGAAAAAGAAGATGAATGAATTAAAAAGAATGTTGTAAAATTTCTTGATCATGATCACCATGCAAAATATGGATACAAACTTAATCATTATTCAAAATATATAAAAATAGAGGAAAAGGAACCTTCTAAAGATCAACCATAATTTTCTTTATAATGATATTATGACTTTTAAAGAAAAAACAAAAAACCTTGTCTCAGAACAAGCATTTAAAAACCTAGAAAAATACGTCTATTTAATAGAAGAGAAAAATTTAGTTATGAATTTAACTGGATTTAAAGGTGATAAATTATGAGGAGAAGGAATATACGAATCAATTCTTTTATTAAAAGAATCTTTTGGTATAGTCAATAATAAAAAAATTCTTGATATTGGATCTGGAGCAGGATTTCCTTCTGTTCCATATTTAATTGCATTCCCCAATAATGAATTAACAATATATGAGCCTCAAAAAAAGAGAACAAAATTTTTGTCAATAGTAAAAGATACTTTAAATTTAAATATGAGAATTTTAAATATTAGAGCTGAAGATTCTAAAGAGGAAGAATATTTTGATTTTATTACTGCAAGAGCAGTTGCAAATTTTAGTATTATGGCGGAAATTTCCCATAAACCTGCAAAAATTGGAGCAAAGTTTTCATTTATTAAAGGACCAAAAGCGGAGGAAGAAATTAAAGAATCGTTAAATATTTCAAGGCAATTGAATTTATTTCCAGAATTAAAAAAAATTAGTATTAATGGGAAAAATAATATTTTAATTATATATTCTAAAAATGAAAAAACCCCAGAAAGATTTCCTAGAAAATGAACTGAAATAATTAAGAAATAAATTCAGTTTCATAGATGTTTTATTTTAATTAATTAAAATATAATTTGCTATAATTTATACATGAAATCTTTATCTTTCGCATTTAAAAAAAGAGTAGTGAATGAATTTCATAGCTTATTAAAAGATAAGTTATTGGGTTCATATTTTAATTTAGATACTCTACATTATCTTTCTAAAAGAAAAGTTTACAAGCTTTTAAAATTATCTTTTGAATCCGAAGGAAAAAAGTTTGATAAAAAAACTTTAAAAGATATTGCGCTGTTGTTGTCAAAAGTAAACTTCAATTCACTTTCTAAATCAGATGTTAAAAATATCTATAAAATTCTTCTGAAAAGAGACATATATTTCCTTATCAATGACATGATAGGAAATATATACTTTATTTTTTTCAATTTAATTCAGTTTAGAGAAAAGAATGAAACAAAATCTAGTAATTTTATTTTGGAAATATTTAAACAAATGAGAATTTTAATAATATAAATAATCCTTCTTTTTGAAAACAAAGGAGGGAAAAATGGATGACAAAAAGAAAAGAGCCCATAAACAGGCAAAAAACGCTAAAAGATTATTAAAATCTGAGAAAAAAGATTTTAATTCCTCAAATCATAATAAGACAAAAGAACAAAAATCTATTAAAAATGATTTTAAGCATTTTGAAAAAGAAGAAAAAAATAATAAGAAAAAAATGCTACTCGATAAAAAACGAGAAAAAAGAATTAGTCAAAAACGAGAAAAAATTTTATCTACAAAAAACTCAAAAATACTAAACAAATTTGAAAATAGACAAGAAAAAAGAAAATTAAAAAGAGAAATAAAAGAAATTGATAAATTAAATGTGGAACCAAAGGGACAAAAATTTATTCCTAATTCTTCAAAAGATATAATTATAGAGGTTAAAAATGTTGTAAAAGCATACACAACAAAAACTCTTATTTTTAAAGCCTTAAACAATATTTCCCTTGAAATTAAAAGAGGAGAATTTGTAGCAATATTGGGTCCATCTGGATCTGGAAAATCTACACTTTTAAATATAATATCTGGTCTTGATAGACCTACATATGGTGAAATAATTATTGATGGCAACAACGTCGCTGCATTAAGCGATAAAGAAATGACTTCTTTAAGACGAGATAAAATAGGTTTCGTTTTCCAATCTTATAATTTGCTTCCAACCTTAAATGTTTCTGATAATGTTGAAATTGGAAGATCGCTTCAAATGAATAAAGAAAAAAGATTAGGGATAAATGATGTTTTAAATAATATGAATATGTCTGATCAAATCAAAAAAAGAACATATGAATTATCTGGTGGACAACAACAAAGAGTTTCAATAGCCAGAGCAATAGCAAAATCACCAGACATTTTAATTGGAGATGAACCAACAGGTGCTCTAGATACAAAATCAAGAATACAAGTTTTTAAAATTTTTCAGGACTTAAATAAGAAAAAGAAAACCACTGTAATAATTGTTACTCATAATCATGAAATAGCGAAATTAGCCAATAAGATCGTAAATGTGGAAGATGGCAAGATAGTTAGCATAAAAATTAATAAGAAAGTTTTAAAAGCGGAAGATCTAGGTAAATCATATGAATAGACACCTTTGAAAATCAACATTTAAATCTTTTTTCAAAAATAAAGTAGGGATAATTTTATTAACCCTAATTATTTTCCTGACAGCAACAGTCTTTACATTGTTGCAATCAACATCAAATTCCTTTAGTTCTTCATATAGCAATGTTGTTAAAAAGGGAAACTTACATGATTTTACTGTCAAAGAAAAATATTCAAATTCTGGAGACCTTATTGCTGACATAACGACGTCTCAAAAGAGGCAAGAAGAAATTTTTAATAATCAAAATGCTTCAGAAATTTATGGTGAAAACACCAAAACTAAAGAAAAATATATTTATTTGTTTGGGAAAAATTCTCCATTAGATTTAGTTTATACAGAATCAAATCATCCAGAGAAAAATAAAACTATCAATAACTTACCAGTAAGAATTAAGTTAAATGATATATTAGATAATGGAATTGATACTAACGGTGATGGTAAAAAAGATTCTTTAAAAGCGAATTTTGACTTAAACTTTGAAGTCGCAGGAGGAAATAAGAATGTAAATGATTATTATAAATGAGGAATTCTTAATCACCCTGGATCAGATGAAAATTATATGTGCTTTTTTTATAATACAGATCAAGCATATTTTGACACAATCAATAAGAATTTAGTAAATTCACAGGATGATGTTAATTATTTCATTTCCAGTCAAAATTGAACTAATTATTCTCATACCTATAATGCAAATCACTCTTTTAATATTTATGAAAAAAAGGCAAGTTTTTTTGATTCAAATCACATTAAAGGGAATATTGTCTACAAAGAAAGTTTATCTGATTTAAGTAAAAGAGTTTTTACTGAAATATATCAAAATATGTTTGAGAAAAAAGACGTTGTAGATTTAAATATTAAATTTAATGAAAATAAATCTACTGCAGATATTAAAAATTATTTAAGACTTTATCCACAAGCTGATATTGAAATTAAAAGCCAGCCATATCATCCAGACGTAAATGGTAAGGCTTATGACTATTCTAATGATCCAAATGTTTTTGAAGTTTTAAAGAAAAATAGAAATGATATTCTTAATAAAATACAAGATGAACATTCTAAATTGTACAAAGAAGAATTAAGCAATGCTGTTTATGGAAAAAATTCAAAGGGAGAATTAGTTTTTGATGTTCCATCTGCAACAAATCCAATTTCACAAATGTATCCAGATGGAATATTTGTAAAAAGTAGATACTACGATGAAAATGACAATCAAATGGTAGAAATTGAAAAAAGTACAAAATCCATATCAATTGAAGATTTTGGAAATGCATATAAAGTCGTCGATACAATAAATAATTACCAAGATATTAATTCGTTAGTTTTATACAAAGGAAGTTCCATTGATAATTCTATTTCCAATAAAGCTCTTGAAGAGGAAATAAAAACTAAACAAGATGCAGTTTCTGGCAATCCCAAGTGAACTCCTGTGGACAAAACTAAAAAATGGAAATATTCATCACAAGGAACTATTTCTGATATTTTCTCAACTAAAACAATTCCTTCTGTCTTAGCTGTTGACCCATCATCTTTTGAAATAATAGTTTCTCCTTCATTTGCATCAGAATATAAACTTAAGCCAGTCTCTAATAGAAATTCTTGATACACAACTATTGATGGAAAGAAAGAATTTGACAAGAATTCAGATTTTTACAAAATGGCTAGTGAAGTCAAACCCGGATTAGCTACCCAGAATTTTATTAATAAAAATAAAAATTCTTATGTCAAAATAGGCAGCATGGTTTTTGCTGTTGTTGGAATAGGAACTTCTCCGGATTTTGCTTATCCTATTGTTGATGAAAAAAATCCAGTTCCAAATTCTAAGAATCAAGCCATTTTCTTCACAAATAGAAATGGATTTTCAAGAGTTTTTGATTCATTTAGAACAAATCCAAGAGAAGATTATTTATCTTTTAAATTCAGAAATGATTTTAAAGGAGACAAAGAAGTTGTGATGAAGGGAATTGAAAATATTTCAAGAAAAAATATGAGCTGACCACCAAGCATCAAAATTGTTTCTGGGTATAATGACACTAATGAGAAAATTCTTTTAGTTCCTCAAAGAATTGCCTTTCTTGAAAAATTAAATACAACAATAAAAGCTATAACCTGACTTGTTGTTTCATCATTAATGATATTGACTACTCTAATAATTGTTTTGATATTAAAAAGAAATATTGCTTCTCAAAAAAGAAATTTAGGTATTCTCCATGCTAATGGATTTACGAAAAAACAGATTGCTTCATCATTTATTCTTGTTGGTCTTATTGTAACAGGATTGGCCACTATAATTGGTCACATACTAGGGTACTCGCTCCAGTTTGCTTTCATTTATATGTTTAAAAACTACTGGACAATTCCAATATTTGAACATAGCTTTTCTTGGTTATCATTTATTTTTACAGTTGGAATACCAATAATTTTAATAACAATTTTAATCTATTCAATTGCCATCTACGAAATGAGGGGCAATGTGTTACAAAATATGTTAGGAGATAAATCTTCCAAATTTGGTGATTATTTATCGGCAAAAGCAACACATAAATTAAAATGATTTGGGATTAAAAGTAAATTCGCTTCTTCATTAATATTCTCAAACTTAAGTAAGATGATGATGATATTTATTGCAACAACCGGAGCCGTCACGGCCTCTACAATAGCAATAACTACATTTGGTAAATTCGATAAGGCAATTTCATCAACAGCCGACTCTCACAATTATAATTTTGCTGTAGATTTAGTTTCACCAACTATTGAAGGAGGACAATATACACCGGTAATCCTTGAGAATAAAAATAAATATACTCAAAATAGTAATGACCCATATAGAATAAGGGCAGGATGAACTGGCCCTAATGGAGAAGAAAAAGGTCCTCAAAATTCTATAAAAACAGCCAAAGATTGAGGATCAATGATGCAATTTCCTTCAAGTGAAGATGCTGTTGCCAAAAAAACAACAGGATCCCAATTTACAACAGAAGGATGATCTAAAAATAATTATAAATTAGTACCTGAAGCTGCAAAATATTTAGATAAAAGAGTTCAAACTCAACTTCCATTTAGAGTAATAATGGGAGGATCTTCGGTTCCCTGAGAAGTCGCTGAATCATTAATGCCATCTAATCAAATTTCTAAATCAAATCAAGATTTACTTGATTACATTCCAAAGTTAGTTGCATTCGGAAGCAATAACACTAAATACAATAATCTAGAATGGTATAAAGATTTAATTCTTATCAATGAAGATATCAATAACGATAGACCAATAAATGCGAATCTTCAAAAATTTGGTAATGATGTTGGTTCAGGAATATTAGGATTAAATTCTGAACTGAAAAAAGATTTTCAGGAATTTATTAAAGAATCTTGAGATGCAGGAATATATCCTTATTTAATTACATACAATCAAGTTACCACTAACTTAGATGATGAGCTATATACCTCGATAAGAGGAGAAACTATTTTAAAAGATAAAAAAGGAAATGTCGAAAATATTCATTTATCTATTAAAGGAATTAAGGCAGACTCTAATTTCATAAAAGTAAACAACATCAATGATCTTACCAAATTTAACAAGCCTGGAATCATTCCAGTAATTATAAATAAATACACAAGTGAATTTTTTGATTTATCGGTCGGGTCACAATTTAAAATGAAAGTTGAAAATACAACAGACAGATTTATCCGTAAAATAAAAAAAGAAGACTCAATGGAGAAACAATTTGAAGTAGTTGGATATATGAATTCATATTCGGGAATTGAAATGTATACATTAAGAACTACTGCAAATGAACTTTTAGGTCTTGATAAAACACAGGGCTTTAATGGATTATTTTCTCATGAAGATAAACCAAGAGTTTTAGATAATATTAATCTTTATTCACCGTCTGGTTTTTACCCTGGTTTTGATACTGTTATTAGTGGTGGTGAATCAGAAGAATTACTTACACAAACAATTAAACAAAAAGTTCTATTTCAAAATGTTCCAAATCAAGATGATAAACAACTATTAGAAAATCTAGATGTCGAACAATTTGTAAATACCTATAGTAAATCAATATATGAGGCTGCAATATCATATGTTGATTGAGCAAAAATGTCTCAATTTACATTTAAATCTGTCAATGAACTGTCATCAAATCTGATATGACTTTCTGAAGGACTTGCTTTAGTTATCGCCGCAATATTCATTGTCATTATCGGATCAATGATGGTTGAATCCAATAAGAGAAATATCGCTACATTAAAAGTTCTTGGATATAGAAATAAGGAAATTAGAAATGCATTTATAAAATCATTTATTCCATCTCTTTTAATCGGAACAATCATAGCTATTCCAATTATATTTGCAATCCTTCTTGCAATAAAAGTTTCCATAATGAGTTTTGGAGCGGTTCTTATACCGTTAAATATGCTAGGATGAGAACTTATATCATCCGCGGCTATTGTTGTAGGAATTTTTGTATCTATATTCATATATTCAATTAGATCTCTTAATAGTCATTCTGCCTTAGAAGCATTTAAACAATAATTTAATTTATTAAAATCATTTAAAAATGATTTATATATGAGAAAGTTTAATCAAAAATATATAATATGTTTATGAATAATAAAATAAAGAGACATTTTTATAATGGAGAACATTATTTAATAAATGAAGAGAATAAAACAGTTGAAATTCTTCCGGAGTTTTATCAAAAATTAAAACAAAAAAAATTATGAAATAAATTTGGGTTTAAAAAAATTGGAGGATCATCAATTGGCGATGTTCTTCTTGTAGATCAATACAAATCTCAATTCATAGCATTTTGTAGAATGATGTGAATAGGAATTCCAATTTTAGATAGAAAATATGTTGATGCTGGGATAGCTATAGAACCCAAAGTAATTAATGTAATTGAAAAGATATCTAAAAAATCTGTTGAAACATTTGATCCAGTTGAATATAATTATGATTTTTTTAGTGATAAAGATGATGTTGTGGGCGGATTGCCAGATGGCTTTATAAAAGAAGACAATCTTTTAATAGAAATTAAAACTACAGGCATTAAAAATTTTGAAAAATGAGAAAAATGAGGTATTCCAGCAGCTTATCACAAGCAAGCACAACTTTATTCTTATTTAATGGGAGCAAAAAAATATGCAATAGTGGCAACTTTTTTAGAAGAAGAAGATTATTTGAATCCATCTGAATTTCCCATTAACAAGAGAATGGTCAAATCATGGAAATTTGATTTAGACATCACCAAAACTGAAGACGATATTAAAAAAGTAAAAGAATGATATTATCAATTTACAAATCAAAGAATTTCCCCATCTTATGACTTGAAAGTTGATTCTGATATGCTCGAATGATTAAAGCCAAGAAACGCTAACGAGTGAGAAGAATTAAAGAATAAGTGAATTATGGAGGGAAAAATACAATAATGAAAACTATAATTATCGGGGGAGTAGCGGTTGGAGCAACCGCAGCAATGAAACTCAGAAGAAACAGTCCAGAAAATCAAGTAATTCTTTATGAAAAAGGATCTGTTGTTTCTTTTTCAAATTGTGGACTACCGTATGGAATTTTTAATGATGAAATTTCCTCAAAATTGGCCCCAAAAGATACAAGCAAATTAACAAAAGCAGGTATTGAGGCTTTTGTAAATCATGAAGTTATAGAAATTAATGAAAAAGAAAAAAAAGTTGTTGTTCGAAATTTAATAAATGGAGAAATTTTTGAAGATAATTATGACAAATTAATTTTAGCAATGGGAGCAAAATCTCTAAATCTTCCAATAGAAGGTTTAAAAAATGAAGAAAATGTGTATTCTTTAAGAACATATGATGATCTAAAATTAATTAATAAAAAAATTAATAATAGAATGAGAAATGCCCTTATTATTGGAGCGGGTTTTATAGGAGTAGAAGTTGCAGAAACACTTGTTAAAAATGGCTTAAATGTCACAATAGTTGAAATGAGTAATAATACAACTGGTTTTGATATTGATTTTTCTTCATTAGTTGATGATACTTTAAGAAATAACGGTATTGACTTAATAAAGGGTGATTCATTAAGTAATGTTGATTCAAAAAGAAAAATAGCAACAACAAATAGTGGTATTGAAATTAAGTATGATTTTATAATAACGTCTGGAATTAAGCCGAATATTGATATTTTATATGGCACAAGTTTAGAATTAGAACACAACAGATTTATAAAAACTAATAAATACATGCAAACATCAAATAATGATATATATGCAGGAGGAGATCTTACTTTGACGCCGCACTTAATTACTGGAGAAAAGTCATATCAGCCATATGCTCTTAATGCAAAAAATAATGGTAGATTGATTGCTGATCATATTTCAGGTCTTAAAACAAAAGGGCAATTTCGTTCTTCAGGAGCGTCAATTTATAAGGTTTTCGGAGTTCCATATGGCAAAGCAGGAATAACAGAAAATGAAGCTAAGAAATATAATATAAGTCATAGGATCATAATGCCTACTGTTAATTCATCTGCATCATATTTAAATGGAACAAAAAAATTAATCTTTAAACTTATTTTTGGTAGCGAAGATAAAAAACTTTTAGGAATACAAGCGCAAGGTGAGCATGCTGATAGATTAATCGATTCATTTGCTGTGGCAATATACTCAAACTTAAAGATTGAAGATTTAGAAGAAATGAACTTTTCATATCAACCACATTTTTCAACAACATTAAGCCCTCTAAATATAGCGGCTCAAATTGCTAAAAAAGAAGATGAAGAAGGATTCATTTCTGTTTGTCCTTTCAATATTCCTAAAGAAGAAGTGATTGTAATCGATGTAAGAAGTCCAGAACAACACGAAAAAGGAAATGTAAGAGGTTCAATAAATATACCCTTCAATGATTTTTCTGAAAAAACTTTGCCTCAAAATAAAAAAGCAAATATATATGTTCATTGTAATTCTGGATTTACTTCTACTCTTGCAGCTGCAAAACTAAAAAAAATGGGTTACAAAAATGTTTTCAATGTTTATGGGGGAAATAATTTGTACCAATCCATGTACCGAAACTTAAAACCAAAAAAACGCTAATGCGTTTTTATTTTTATATTTTCGAGGATAATTTCTCAAATCAACAAATATATTGTAAGGGGTCAGACATATCCAAATAATTCTTGAAGATATAGTTTTGAATTTAACGCATCAATCTTGCTTCCTAATATCGATGTTCCCATAATTCCTAAAATTAAAACAGTTCTTGTAACATTCACAAATAGAAATGCTATATTTGCTGCAGCTTCTTTTGAAATAGAAGGCAAAATATAATATCTTACTCTTCAGATGAAACTATATCCTTGTTTCTCAAGTTGATTGATTTTTCTAATTTGAATATTATTTATTGATCTGACAAATTGTTGAGATAGAATTGTTATGCTATGTAAAGAAACTGCAATAATCGATAAGCTTATTGGAGATATAAAGTAAGCATTTAAAATTCTAAATATTAAAAATATGGGAATGACTCTGATTATAGAAATTAAAAATTTCACAAGTAATGCTAAGTAACTATTAACAATTTTTTGACTTGAAAAAGCAGCTACAATTACAGAAAATATTGTAGTTATGAAAACAATTACGTAGCATTGCTTAAAGATATCAAATAACATAAATCATGGATTTTCATTTGCACTAGATGAAGACCATGAAGAGATATTCGGATTAAATAATTGTTCTATATAATTATTAAATCCGGAAATTCTTGAAAAATTTCATTCAAGTTGTGATATTGAATAAATAGCAATTACAACAAAAAATATTGCTGTGATTATTTTTATCATTTTTCTATAATTAAATAAATGATATTTTTTAGTAAAATTTGTTGTTTTATCAGACATTATATATTTATTAAACAATCATATTACCATTTCAAAAAATAAAACTACTATCAAGAGAACCAACAATGGATATCCGATATTTTCATAATGTAATGGTATATTTGAATTTATGAATTCACCGATACCAATAATCCCAAGTGATCCAAGTAAAGTTGATCATCTTAAATTGGATTCAAAACTATACAAAAAAAGTGAAAAAATTTTATCATTGCTTCTTCCAATTATTTCCTTATTAAAAGCAATTAATGGTACTTGACCTTTTTTAATTGACATTTTATAAGAAAATTTATTCGCAGTTTCAAACATATCTGTTAAATATTTACTACTTCACAATCATGTAAATCAAGACAATATTAGAGTGGCTGCTAATTCCTTTTCAAAGCCTTCTTGTGTTGCATATATAAAAATAATTACCGGGAAAGCTCTTAAAAAAATTATTATTGCTTTAATCAAATAACTAATTTTTCTAAAAATTTCCTTTGTTGAAATCACAGATGTTAAAATTCCCAAAATAAAACCAATTAGTGTTCCTAACGAAACGATTCTAATAGTGACAAACATATACTTTATTGAATTATTTAATATTGATGAGGAAGGATAATTTTTATCATAATTATTAAATGAAAATAATTTTGAAATATTTGAATTTATTTTTGAGCTTGCAAAAGAATTTGTATTTCAATTAAAAGAGGCCAGAAAATAAACAAAAATAAAAAAAGAAAATACAAAAAAAACAATTAACAATTTTGATTTAATTTTATAATTATTTATTTTCATGTCATGCATTTTTTTATTCATCATTTACCTCAACAGGAAAATAGTTTTTATTTTTATCAAAAAAATCTTTTTCAACTTTTTTAATTATTTCTATCATGTGATTTAATTTTTCATCATTGATCGAGAAAATATAATTATTTTTTAAAATAGTTAATTGATTTTTCTCGAGATTGAATTTTCAAATCAAATGCGCTAAATCTCAATAATAAGAATGAATCATGCTTCATTCAAAATCTATTAAGTAAGCTCTGGAAGTTGAAAATATTACATTTTTTGAATTTAAGTCTCCATGAGACATGACTTTAATTTCATTATCAAAATAATTATCATATTCATATTCTTCTATTTCGTTTGACAAGTTGATTTTATGTATTTTATTGATTTCTTTTATTAAATTTTTGAGATCATCATCAGTCAATTTTTCTTTTCTAGATCCAATATAGAACTTTTTTAAATATGCATTTTTATATTTTTTATAATAATCTTTTTTATAATGTGTCTTACTTACAAAATTTAATTCTTTTTCGTTTGAAGAATTATTATTAAAATGAATTTTTAAATGAATATTATTATTTATGTATGAAATGTTGGAACCATCATGAATATATTTTCCAAGTTTTGTGCAATTATTTTCTTCAAATATATTTAAAGCTACATAAGTTGATTTTAAAACATGATCAAAGAAAAGATTTCAAGATTGATTTACTTCGCTTTTATAATTAATTATATTTACTTTGCTCTTTTCAAGAATCTCTTGATATTTCTTTTTATTTAATTCTGAAATTTCTTTTTTATTTTTATAAAAAAGCGAAAGATTATTTGGAATTTTTTGTAATAAATTTATTTTTCAAGACAAACCAATGATTCATTTAAATTGAGTAGAATTTTTTACTATAAAATTCATTTGATTTGAAAATGCAAATACATAAATGGGCATTTTATAATTTTTTTTAATATATTCTAGCGAAAGTCTAACTGAGTCATTTGTCATTTCTCCTACAATAATAGAAGCAACAACAAAATTTTTAATTTGATTATTCTTTAGATGATCAAATATATTTATATCTTCGTTTGATTTTTTTTCTAAATTAAAAAATAAAAACAATGGAGAATTTTTCCCAATATCTCCTTCTTTTCACATATGTATATTTTTTTCTTTTAATTTTATTCTATTCATAAGCACCTTTAATCTTATTTAAATTGCTATTATTGAATACTAAATCGAAAAAAATTCCTTTATTTTTTATTGCTAATACTCTATGCCCTTTTTTAATAATCTCTAAATCATGGGCTACAATAATTGCTGTGCTTTTACTTTTTAAAATAGCATTTATAACATCTTCTGAATTTTTTATATCTAAAGAAGAGGTTATTTCATCGGCTAAAATTATTTCCGAATTTTTTAAAAATGATAGTGCGATCTGAACTCTTTTTCTTTCTCCACCAGATAATTCTGACATCAAAGTTTGGGCTTTATTTTCAATTTTTAATTTAGCTAAAGATTTATATATTTTTTTTATATCATCATTTGTTGCTATGCCTAAAAATTTAAGAATTTTATTTTTGGGTTTCATGAGTCTATATAAATTATTAAATACAGTTTTATCTTCTATAAAATCATCTATTTGACTTATTAACGATATTTTATTTGAAAGATTTCTTCTCTCCTTTTTGTTTAAATTTCCAGTAATTTTATTATTGATTTTAACACTACCTTCTTGATAATTTTTAATTAAAAGACTATCTAAAATTGAAGATTTACCTGCTCCTGATTTTCCAATCAAAAATATTTTTTCTCCCTTATCGATTTTTAGATTTATATTTTTAACAATTATTTCATTTTTATATTTTATTTCTAAATTATTTATTTCAATCATTTTTACCTCATCACCTTTTCAAATTTTTTATATACTTCATTGTGCGAATCGGTGATTGATTCATAATTATAGTATCCAATTTTAGGTCCATAGGTGTCGTTATTATTTTTTGCTAGATTTATGAAAGCTTCAGCAATTATTTTTCCTTCTTCATTATTAAAATTACTTCTAAAAAAACCAACGTCATATTTTATTGGTTCTGTTACCATCAAAAGCTCGATTCTTTTATTTTGATCGGTAGTTTGGAATGGTTTATCAAATAATGCTTTATTGGTTCAAACAAATGATCCCTCATCATCAAAAGCTATTTTGTAATTTTCATCTTTTCCAATATCCTTTGCTTTTCCATTTTTATTTTTGCTAGGATTGTCTAAAAATTCTTGACTTAAAGTTTCAAAGGAATTTTTTCCAAAATGTTTTTTTAACAATTTTTCTTGTAGTATAAATTTCCCGCCACTTTTATTATTTCCATGAATTATCCCAAAACTTAAGAATTTTTCTCAATTTTTATCATCTCAAGACTTTCTTATTTCCTTTAATTCATCATTATTTCCACAAATTAAAATCATCCCTCTATAAAAAGGAGTAAAGGAATTTTGGTAATATTTTTTATAAATTGATCCATCAAATTCAGAATTTGAAATATTTTGATAGTTTTTGAGAGATTCTGTTCCTAAAATAGCTTGTTGGTATAATGGGTCATTTTCTTTTCCATTTAAGTAATAATTTTCTCCCTTATCTCAAATAAATTTTTTTGTTTCCGTTTGCAAAAGAGGCAATAAATCTCCTTCTTTCGAGAAATTATTTATAGAAGCTATAGATGATATTCCAAAGTCATATTTTCTATTTACTACATTATCAACAATTATATAGTCGTCTGATACATTGTTTTGGATATCGATTGATACATGGGGTTTATCAATTTTCTTTTCATCAATTATTTTGTTAATTTCATTTTCTAATGCAATTTTAAATGCACCTTTATCAAAATTTAATTGTGTTGTTTTTAAATTTATTGAAACATTTTTATCTCAATTTGATGATTCTTGATTTGCTGAACACGAGACAATAAAAGCGAATGATGAAATCATTGGTATTGTTGTTCCAAATTTAAGAATTGTCCTTTTCATTTTCCTCCATATAAAAAGACATAAGCAAAGAACTCACTACGTAGGTATTATCCCAATCAGCTAATTAGAGTGCATCTCAACCAGAAAATCTAGTGCCCCTGTCTTTTTTAAATTATATCATTTTCATTTGAATAAATTAATTCAAGAAAACAAATTTCCATTACAACAGTTTTTTAAATATTATTCAGAAATTTACTTATTTTTTACAACTCTAATTTTGTCTGATTCAAGTATTTTATTTCGAGACGATGTTGGCCATATAATCATGATAAATATTTCTCGGCTTCTTTTGGTGCATTAATACTGATATCGCCAATTACATATTTTTTTTTAATGAATATTTAAATGGTTTTGATTTTGTACAATATCTATTATTTTCAATGTCAAATCCTATTCCATTCTTGAACTAAAAAAATCAGTTATATTAAAAAGAATTGGTGCATCACCAATTAAAACTTCAAAATTTACTTTTGTAATGATATCTTATTTCACTATAGAAATATGAATATCTATTTTATGACTAATTTTATGAGCATTAATATTACATAGAGTTCCTTCAATGTTTTCTTCCATGGCAACAGTAAGTGGTTTATTAGCATTTTTATATTGTAACTTCCTTAATATTATTCTTTCAATATCATTAGGGTTTTTCCTAGTATCTATTTCTAAAAGTGAACAATAAGCTCAAGCTATCTCTATGCTTTTAATGTTCCTTTCTGAATTTTTATCAGGAATGTTTATTACAATTGATGTTATTGCTAGTAACGACATAATGAATTGAATCTCTAGATTTATACCTTATAGATATTCAACAATGTATATTGTTTCTTCACAAATTCACATTAACCCATTTGTTTACCATGATTTAATAGGTTTTGTTCTTCTTTCATTAGATGAGGCCTTTAAATTAGGCCAACAGTATCCTACTGAAAATTTTCTTTTATTTAGAGAAGCGGTATTTTATGAGAAGTGAGAAACTATTATGGGATACATTTATCCATGAACCATAATAGGTATTTCCAGTTTACTTTCAATCAAAAAATCTACATGATCAACTTCAAGGTAAAATTTATATAGATTATTACATCAAGAAATACACATACTCATATATAACTTTTTACTAATGTTTAATTGAATAATATTTACTTTTAGTTTTACTAGAAGTTTTTTTATGTAATTATCTTTTATTGTTACTTGATTTTAGGTATTAAATAGATTGATATAATTTATATATGAACAAAGAATATATTATAAAAAACAACGAAGATGGAATTAAATCAATCTATGCTAAAAAGGGATTTAATTGATCTGCTGAAAAAGGATTCTTTATAGATCCCTCTAATAAAGAAACTTTATTTGTCAAAACATTTAATCAGGCTCAAGATGATTCTATGTTTTGTTCCCTTGATATTTCTAGTGAAGAACATGAAAATATGAAAAAACTATATTACTTAATAGTAAATGGTTAAGTTACATTTTTAAGAAATTTAAACGATTTGAAATTAAC
>JABSQU010000020.1 GCA_013215685.1 Mycoplasmatales bacterium
CTATACATATCGAGATTACTCTATTGCACGGATTTTTTCGAAATGTTTTTCTACAAATCGGGGGTCATTTTTTATAAAACTTTTAATTTTTTGTATAATTTTATAAAACAAATTAAGATTTTAATTTTCTCCAAATTTTTTGTAAATTCTATATACAGGTAAAAAATTTTGAATTGAATTTATATCGTTTTTAATATTTTCTTCAGATAAAACTATTTCTTTTATATTTTGAGTAAAATAGTCCAGTTTTTTAAAAAATTCTTCTATCTTCATAATATATATTATAACTTCTCACAAAAAAATTTCAAAATAATTGAAAAATTTTAACTTATTAAATAGATTAGTAAATCTTTGCTATAATACTTGTATTATGAAAATATAAAATGTTTTTCTTTTTCCTGGAAGGGAAGATAATGAAATTAATTGATAAAATTAAAGTTAAAATTAAAGCTGGCAATGGCGGAAACGGTGTTGTTTCCTTTTCAAGATTAGGTGCCCCTTCGGGTGGAGATGGAGGAAAAGGTGGTGATATTTTCTTTGATGTTGATAAAGAATTAAGAACACTATCTTATCTTAAGTCAACTTATTTAGCAGAAAACGGAGAAAATGCAAGTCACAAAAAACCCAACGGAAAAAACGGTGAGGATTTAATAATTTACTTACCATTAAATACAAAAATAAAAATAGACAATCAAAAAGAATTAATAATTAAAAAAAGAATTAAAATTCTTAACGGAGCTAAAGGCGGATTTGGTAATGAAAAAATTACCAATATATACAAAAGTAAATTGGAAAAAGAAAAATGAAAAGAAACAAAAAAAATATACGAAGCAGAAAAAGGAGAAAAAAGTAAATTTCATATTGCTGAAATGGAAGTAGAATTATTGTCAGAAGTTTCACTCTTAGGAAAGCCAAGTGCAGGGAAAAGTACATTAATTTCTAAAATGACAAATTATAATGCAAAAGTAGGAGCGTATGATTTTACAACTTTAGAACCGGCTCTAGCAATGGCGGTTATTGATCAAAAAAGAAGATTTGCAATGTTAGATTTGCCTGGAATTATAAAAGGAGCCTCCATAGGTAAAGGCCACGGAGATCAAGTTATAGAATATATTTTAAAAACTAAAATTATTTTACATATTATTGATTTTGGTTCTAAAAATAAAAAGCCTTTAGATGATTTTGAAGAAACAAATAATGAAATTTTTTCATATTCACCAAAACTAAAATCAATAGAGCAAATTGTCGTCGCAAATAAAATGGATTTAGAAGGAAGTAGAATAAAGCTCAAGAGATTTAAATTAAAATACCCAAATATAAAAATTATTCCTATTGTAGCATTAGATAGTAAAGGCACAAAACATTTAATGGAATATATATGAAAAAGAATAAATGAATCATAATTTCATCTATTCTTTTTTTGTTTTTGTGGCAATTCTATTTTTTCCATTAATGTCTTTTTTTATTTCGAAATTATGACTTGTTAGATATTCCAAATTATCCTCAGATATTTCCAAAATGAGTGTACCGTTCTTTTTAAGATATTTAGAATAATTATTAATTATAATTTTGTAAAAATCATTTCCGTCTTTACCGCCATAAAGAGCGTCTAATGGTTCATATTTTATTACAGAATCACTTAGTTTTATATTATCCGGAATATATGGAGGATTTGAAATAATTAAGTCATATTTTTTATTAATATTCTCAAACATATTAGATTTAAATATGTTAACACTTAAGTCATTGATCAAAGCATTTTCTTTGGCTTGAAGAATTGCCTCTTCATTAATATCTGTCATGTCAACATTTGCATTAGTTTTTTTCTTTATACTTAAACCAATATATCCGCTTCCTGTACATAAATCTAAAACGTCAGAATTTTCATCAATATATTTTAAAGATTCATTCATCACTTCTTCAGTCTCATATCTAGGTATCAAAACATTTCTATTAACATTTATCTTGACATCATCAAAATTAATGAAGCCAATTATTTTTTGAACAGGCGTTCCCTTTTTAAGTAATTCCATTTCTTTAGGAGAAATAGTTTCTTTTAAACCGTGTCTTCTTTTTTCTCTAAGTAATTCATTTATCATAATTAAATAATAAAGAAAAAAGGCTAAATACCAGCCTCTTTTATTTTTTCTGCTTGTTCAAATGCTAATAAAGCATCAATTATTGAATCGATTTTACCATCTAAAACACCTTTTAATGAGCATGAAAATGAAATTCTATGATCAGTAACTCTGTCTTGCGGATAATTATAAGTTCTTATTTTTTCAGACCTTGCTCCTGAACCTGCCAATTTTCTAAAGGCAGCATCTTTTTCTTGTTGTTCTCTTATTTGCAATTCATATAATTTAGTTTTTAGTTGTCCCATTGCAATATCTGAATTAGCCATTTGTGATCTTCCATCTTGAGATTGCACTACTATTCCTGTTGGAATATGAGTCAGTCTAACTGCTGAATCAGTTGTATTAATATGTTGTCCACCTGCTCCTGAAGCTCTATATGTATCTTTTCTTATGTCTGATTTATTAATTTCAATTTCAACACTTTCATCAGCTTCTGGCATAACTGTAATTGTTGCTGTAGATGTGTGGACTCTTCCTTGAGTTTCTGTAGCTGGTATTCTTTGAACTCTATGAACTCCCGATTCATATTTAAGTTTTGAATAGGCTTTTTCTCCTGCAATTTTAAAAACTAATAATGAAAATCCTCCAGCATCACCTCTCGATGAATCTAACAAATCTATTTTCATATTATTAATTGTTGCCCATTTTTTGTATATTTCAAATAAATCTCCTGCAAAAATATTAGCTTCATCTCCGCCAGCTGCTCCACGAATTTCAATAATGACGTTTTTATCATTATTAGGATCAGAAGGAAGCAGAAGAATTTTTAATTCTTCCTCCATTTTTGGCATTATTTCATCTGCTTCATTCAATTCCATTTTTGCCATTTCTAAAAGTTCTGAGTCAGATTCATTTCTGATAATTTCATTTGAATCTTTTTTAGATTTTTCGAATTTAAGGTATTTATTAAAAGCAAAAACAACATCCCTTATAGAATTTTGTTCTCGTGATATTCTTGTATATTCTTTTATATTTCCAGTAATTTCGGGTGTACTTAGTAATTTTTCCAATTCTTCATATTTGTTTTTTACCGACATTAAAGAATCTCTCATTTGTTTTTCCATAATAAATGTATTATAAATGATAAAATTAATCTATGAAAAGAATTAGAACCAGATATGCACCATCACCAACTGGCTTTTTACACATAGGTGGAGCTCGTACAGCTTTATTCACTTACCTATATGCAAAACATGCCGGCGGAGATTTTATCATTAGAACTGAAGATACAGACATTGCACGAAATATAGAAAATGGTGAAGACTCACAAATTGACAATTTAGAATGATTAGGAATTATTGCAGATGAATCACCAAGAAAACCAGTAGAAAAATACGGAAAATACAGACAAAGTGAAAAATTAGATAGATATGAAGAAATAATAGAAGAAATGTTAGAAAAAGAGTATGCTTACAAAGCATATGATACTCCTCAAGAAATTGATAAGCAAAGAAAAGAACAAGAGAAATCGGGAATGTTCTCTTTTAGATACGACAGAAATTGATTGAAAATATCTAATGAAGAAAAACAAGAGAGAGAAAAAAATGGGAAATATGCAATTAGAGTTGCCTTACCTAAAAATAAAGAATATTCTTGAAATGATATTGTTAGAGGAAGAATTTCAGTAAATTCAGATGAAATAGGAGATTTTGTCATTCGTAAACAAGATGGATACCCAACTTACAATTTTAGTGTTGTTGTTGATGACCATGATATGGAAATTACCCATGTTTTAAGGGGAGAAGAGCACATAACTAACACTCCCAAACAAATGGCAATATACGATTTATTGAATTGAGAAGAGCCTGAATTTGGTCATTTTACAATAATAACTAATATGGAAGGTAAAAAACTTTCTAAGAGGGACCATTCTGTTAAGCAATTTATTGAAGATTATAAAAATGAAGGCTATCACGCTCATGCTATTTTCAACTTTCTCACCCTTTTAGGTTGAACCCATCCTCAAGCTAAAGAAATGCTATCACACCAAGAAATAATTGAATCGTTCGATTACAAAAGATTATCAAAATCACCATCAAAATTTGATATTAAAAAAATGGATTGATTTTCAAAAGAATATATTAAAAGAATGGAAAATTCTGAAATCGAATCAAAATTAAATCTGGAAAATAAAGATAAATCATGAATAGATTTATTTATAGAAACATATAAACAAAATGCTATAACTTTTGATCAAATACAAAAAGCTTTTGAGATTTATAAGGATTCATCAATAAAAAAGATTGAAAAAAATGAAGTTGTTAAAGTTTTTGCTGATAAATTAAATCAAAAAAACTTTACACCAGAAGAAATTAACGAAGCTATAAAAGAAACAAAAGAAATTACTGGAATGAATGGAAAAAATTTATTTATGCCAATTAGAGAAGCAACAACTTATCAATCTCATGGTCCCGAATTAGCAAAAGCTATTTATTTATTCGGAGAAGAAATAATTAAAGCAAGATTAAAATAAAACTCCTGAATGGAGTTTATTTTTTTATGTTGTTTACAACATTAAATGTTCTTGTCATTGTTTCAATAGAATATTTTACTCCTTGAACATTAAGTCCTGATTTTTTAACGCCTGTAAATGGAAGAAGATCAGGCCCTCTTTGAGAAGATCCATTTATGTTTAAAGATCCAACTTCTAATTTATTGGCCATTTCTATTGCTAAATCAATATTTTTTGTAAAAATAGATGATTGAAGTCCATATTCAGATCTATTTGCTAATTCAATCGCTTGATCATTTGAAGATACTTCTAGAATTGGTAAAACAGGCCCAAATTGTTCTTCTCAAGCAATTCTCATTTCTGGAGTAACTCCCGAAAGTACAATTGGACTAATTAAATTTCCTTCTACTTTAATTTCTGTTTCGGCAACAGCTCCTTTATCAAGTGCGTCTTGAACAAGTTCCATAATAAATTTTCTAGATCCATCATTAATAACGTGAGTTATAAAAGCATCATCCTCTGGTTTTCCCACTGATAAATCATTTACTAATTCAACAATTCTCTTAATTAAATCTTTTTTGTTTTCTTTTTGTACAAAAGCTCTTTTAATTGCCGTACATCTTTGTCCAGAATAACTAAATGCTCCTTTAACAATTTCGTTTGCAGAAAGTTCAATATCAGCATCCGGCAGAACTATAGCGACATCTTTCCCACCAAGTTCAAAAATTTGATTAGCCATAGAAACATTTTTAGAAATTTCTATTCCAACTCTTTCTCCACCTGTAAATGAAATTGCATTTATTTCTTCATTACTGTATAAAAGGGAACCAATATCTCTTCCTCTTCCTGTGACATAGTTAAAAACTCCTTTTGGTATGCCAATATCATGAGCTATTTCTGCAAATACTGCTGCAGATAAAGTTCCATTAGTTGCTGCTTTTAATACCACAGAATTTCCGCTAACTAGAGCTGGAGCAATTTTAGATCCAGATAGATTAATTGGGTAATTAAAGGGAGATATAGCTGCCACCACACCTAAAGGCTTTCTTAATATTTCTACCTTTTTATTCAATTTAGGAAAATTCATTTCCGATTTGTAGATTTTCTTGTACTCTTTGTTAACGTCTCTAAAAAGCTCAGCAGTTCTAATAACTTCAGATTTAGCAGATTTAAATCCTTTAGCTATTTCTTTTACCATAACCTCAGCAATAGAGTCAGCTCTTTTTTCTAATTCATCAGCAAATTTTTCCATTATTTTAATTCTATAATCTACTGATTGAAGCTCTCATTCTTTTTGAGATTTCCTCGCAGCTTGATATGCTCTTTCAATATCATCACTTTTTAGTGAAGGGGCAAATCCAACAATTCCTCCTTGAGGGTTATAAATTTCGTATGTATTTTCAGTTTCAATAAACTTTCCATCAATATATGCTTTTATTCTCATTTTAATACCTTTCTTTAAACTCCTTTTATAAATCAATTATATTATGAATTAGTAATATGTTTACAAAATAATTTTTCTTACAAAATAATTTAATTTTTTGCTTTAATTGATAATAAATATTATATTAATTATTACTTTGTGTGACGCAAAATTAAATGCAAATTACTCCGTTCATTTGTTGCTTTTATTGATTATTAAAAATAAAAAAAGAAATCGATAAAATTTCTCTTTAAATATTAAATAACAATTTTCTTCTAACAAAACCAAATACTATTTTTTAACATTTTCATTTAATTTTTTAACAAGTTCTTCTGAAAATGCATTTTCCCACCCAGGAACTTTAGTAATAACTGAATGATCAAGTCCTTCTGGTAATGTTTTTAGATTTTTAAATGAATCTCTTCCCAATCTTTGAATATTTGAAAAGCTAAATCCTTCAGGCAATGTGATTAAATTTGCAAATGCTTCTGCTTCTATTGAAGTTACTTTGGGTAAAGTAAATCCTGATGGAAGAGACTCTAAATTAGCAAATGCTTCTGCTTCTATGAATGTAACATTTGGCAAAGTAAATCCCGATGGAAGAGATGAAAGATTTTCAAAAGCATTTTCTTTTATTATATTTACTTTTGGCATTGTAAATCCTTCTGGTAATTTTTGAATATTTTTAAATGCTTTACTTCCAATTGATATAACTTCGGGCAAAGTAAACCCATCTGGTAAAGAAATTAAATTCGAGAAAGCCTCATCTTCAATTGTTGTAGCACTTGTTAAAGCGAAATTTTTAGGAAGTGATGATAAATCTCTAAAAGAATTTTCGCCAATAAATATAGCACTTGATAAAGAGAATGTTTCAGGAAGCGAGGATAAATGTTCAAATGCTCCATCTTTAATTGTGTTTATTTTTGGTAGTGAAAATTTATCAGGCAAGAAAGTTAAATTCTTGAAAGCATTTTTGCCAATAGTAATTGTTTCAGGCAAAGTAAATCCTTTAGGTAATGAGGATAAATTTTGAAATGCTCTATCGCCTATAGAAATTGCTTTTGGCATCACAAACCCTGTAGGAAGTGATGATAAATTAGAGAAAGCCCCTTCTTTAATAACATTTATTCTTGGTAACGTAAATCCTTCTGGTAAAGAAGATAAACGCCTAAATGCTTGTGAACCTATATAAGTTAATTTTGGTAGTCTAAATTTATCTGGAAGTGAAGATAGATTTGCAAAAGCTTCTGATTCAATTGATGTTACACTAGGTAGAGTAAAGCTCCCTGGAAGAGATTTTAAATTGTAAAAAGCTTCTGATTCAATTGATGTTACACTTGGAAGCGCAAACCCATCAGGAAGAGATTTTAAATTATAAAAAGCTCATTCTTTAATGGTTTTTATATTTGGCATTGTAAATCCGCTCGGTAAGGAGGTTAAATTTTTAAATGCACGTCAACCAATTGAATTAACTTTTGGCAAAGTAAATTTATCAGGCAAGGAAGTTAAATTTCTAAACACATTATCTCCTAATGATTGGACTTTTAATAATTTGAATTCACTTGGAAGTGATTTTAAATTATAAAATGATTCATCTTCAATTGTAGTTACCATTGGAAGTTTAAAGCTATCTGGTAATGATTTCAAATTTTTAAATGATTTTTTACCAAGTGTAACAACTTCAGGTAGTGAAAATCCCGCTGGTAATGTAGTCAATTTGGAAAAAACATCTTCTCCAAGAAATTGTAGTTTTGGCATTCTAAAGCTAACAGGAAGAGATATGACATTTTCAAAAGCCTTTTTTTCTATTGTTATAACTTTGGCTAATACAAGTCCTTTTGGAAATGATTTAACACTTTTAAACGACTCTTTACCGATTGTTTGAACTTGTGAAAAATCTACATCAGGCGGAAAGTCCAATAATGATTCAAATTCATTATCAGGAATGTTTATTGGCATTTTATAGCCAGCAGGCAAATGTTTCAGATTTCTGTTTGCAACTTTTTCATTAGAATCTTTATTATCATCTTTTGAGCCCTCAGAATTTCCTGATTTTTTTGAAGAACTTCCGCAAGAAATTACGGTAAGTGCTGGAAGCGAAATAATAGCTGCAGTGATAATTGCACCAAGTTTTATTCTTTTAGTCATAATACTCCTTTAAGTATATTAAACTATTTCTCCATTATTACTATTATATCCATATTCTAATTTTTGGCAATTAATATATTTTAAAATGGATAATTTATTAATCATTATGCATTTTAAAAATAATTTCTTGCAAATATACGCTAACTTTATATTATTTTTAAAATATTTATTGATTAAAATTAAATTCATTGTTATTTTATGAACAAATTATTAATGCAATTAGGTAATTATTTATATATAATAAAAAAATGACCATAACATTTACATCAAATACCAAAAATTTGGATAAAAAAAATAAAATTGAATTCACCGCTCCTGTTACGATATCTGAAATGGAGGAATTTAAAGTCTATGAATTTATAGAGCCTCAAAATAATGTTGCTAACAGAATAGAAGTTTCTCATAATGCAGTTAACATTTTTGCGGGACCTTCATCAATAATATTAATTCTTGATGAATTAATAAAAAATGAATATCAGTCGCCACAAGGACCAATATTCTTTGATTCAAATATGAAAGAATTAGTTTCAAGCGAGAATGAAGTATATTTTGAATATACTCTTGAGCAAGCTAATAAGATTTTTGGAGAATTTAAAATAAAATTATCTATCAATAAATAAAAAGTACTTATTAGTACTTTTATTTTTGTTTGTTTTTTGCAGCAGCAACTCTTTTGTTAAATCTATCAACACGACCTGCTTTTTTAGATGAAGTTGTATCACCTGTATAGAATGGGTGAGATGCTGATGAAGTATCAATTGTAAATGATGGGTATTCTTTTCCTTCAAATTCAATTTTCTCGTCTGTTTGAACAGTAGATTTTACTAAAAACATTTCTCCTGAAGTAACATCTTTAAAAACTACTTCTCTATATGTATCTGGATGAATTTCCTTTTTCATTGTTCTCCTTCCACATGAGTACTAATAATTCCTCATATTTCATTTGCTTTTTAATTTTAACATAATTTAATTATGCCTTGGGAAAAATATCTTTAAATAAATCGATTTGATTTCAAAAACCTTTTTTATTATCGTGCGCTCATTTTTGAGCAAGTAAAAGTTTTTTATAATAAGAATAATCACTTGTATAGTAAGGAGAAGAAGTGTTAAGTGAAATATATGCAACTCTTGCTAACCCATTTTTTATTAACAAATAACTTAAATCTTGATTATTTACAAAAATTTTTACGACCTTCCTATCGTAAGGATCATCAGTAATATAGAGAATTTTGACTTTTTTATTTAAAAGTAAATTTGATGAAAATAATTTTGCGTTATAGGCATATAAATATTCAATTCCATTAGTAGTTTCAAAGTTGTTATATTGATTGTGTAATTCAGGAGTATCTGCCCCATATAATCTATATTTAATATTCTTTGCATCTTCATATGTATCTCCATCATCAACTTTTTTTATGTAAATTAATTTTAAATTGCTTGTCTTTGAACATGATAATAATGAAAACGGAAATAAAAATAGTAAAATAATTCTTTTCATGAATACATATAGCAAATTTGGTTTGCAAAATTTTTAAAATAAAAATCAACACCCGTTGATTCTTAATTATTTTTTTTATGCTTTATTTGCTGATCCAAATTGATTAATTTTAAATCTTACTGTTTCTTTCATTGCTTTGTATCCGTCTGCATAAAGTTTTCTTGGGTCAAAATTTTTGCCTTGATCAACTTTACCAGAAATAACAAATTCTTTAACAGCTGCTGCATTTGCTTGTTGCAATTCAGTGTTAACGTTAATTTTTGAAACTCCCATTGAAATTGCTTTCTCAATTTGATCACCAGGTATTCCTGAACCTCCATGAAGAACAATTGCTCTTCCTGCAGCTTGTTTAAGTTTTGAAAGTGTTTCAAATGAAAGTGATTTTCATGATGCAGGGTATGGACCATGAATATTTCCGATACCAGCAGCAATCATGTCTGGACCTAATGTGGCCATTTTTGCAACTTCTTCAGGATCTGCCAAATCTCCATTACCAGTAATTCCATCTTCTTCTCCGCCAAGAGTTCCAACTTCAACTTCAACAGATTGATTTCCTGCCTTTGCAGCTTCAATAACTTCTTTTGAATTTGCAAAATTTGTTTCAAAGTCTTCATGAGATCCATCATACATAACTGATGTATATCCTGATTTAAGTGCGTTTAATGCTCCTTCTTTTGATCCGTGGTCTAGATGAAGAGCAACTGGCACAGTGATGTTTAGATCTTTCATAAGACCTTTAACCATTCCAACAACAACGTGTTGTCCTCCCATATATTTTACAGCTCCTTCTGATGTAGCTATAATAATTGGTGAATTCATTTCTTGTGCTGTTTCAAGAATTGCTTTTGATCATTCTAAGTTATTTGTGTTTATGTGAGGGACAGCATATTGTCCTTCAAATGCTTTTTTAGTCATTTCTTTTGCGTTAACTAATGCCATTTTGTCTCCTTTAGTCTATTAATAATATCCTTATAATTATACTACTTTGTAAAAATATAATTTTAAGTAATTTTTATATAAATAAGAACTATAATGTATTTATGTATACTTCTAACAACGGAAATTTTAAAGAGGGGATAATTTGATGAGACACAGAAATTGATTTTTCTGCTGACGTTGACATTTTCTTCTTTATTCACGATTTTGATAAAAGAGCAGAAAATCCATATGGATTTAAAACATTAGAAATTGATTTAAATTTAAAAGAAGAGGAAATAAGAAAAGGATATAAACCTAATTTAAGAAATGAACTAAATCAGGCTGATAGACAAAAATTTTTAATTGAATATAAAGAAAAATTAAATCAAAAAGAATTAAAAGAATATGTTGATAACTATAATTCGTTTGCTCAATTTAAAGGACTCCAAAAGACATCACTTGAATTAATAAGTCAAATGAATAATGATGGCAAAATGATTTTTTCATTTGTTTACAAAGAAGATGTGCTTATTGCTGTTCATTCACATTATGTAGGATTAGGAAGATCAAGATTGTATCAATCTTTTTCAACAAATAATAAATTTAACGGAAAAATTAATGGATTAGCCAATAAGTATTTAACAAATAAAGATATTTTATATTTTAAAAACAAAAAATTAAATATTTATGACTTTGGAGGAATTGGCAATACAGACGGAGATAATTCTCGATTTGAAGGAATAATAAAATTTAAAAAACAATTTGGTGGAAATGAAAAAATTCTTTGAAAAGGAACAACATTGAACGGTGAACGAGGTAAAAAAGTTTACGAAAAATATTTTAAATAAAAAGACTTAGTCTCCTAAATCTCCAACATTAATTTTCATTTTTTGAACATCCTCGTATGTATAAAATTCGGATAATGATCACAATTCATTTGTATCTCTTATAAATTCTCCATTTGAAGTTAACATTGAATATAATTCACCAATTTTAACTTTACTAATTTCATTTTCAGAAGTTTTTGGGTACAATTTTTTTCAATCATCTAATAACTCTTTTTTAACTTCATTTCAAATATCTTCAAATTCTGATGTCTTTTTATTTAGCAAAAAATCATTTGCTACAGTTTTCATTGTTTTCATATACACCTTCTCTTTTTATATTTAAATAATAACATATGAAACATTAATAAACATATGAAAAAGTAATTTTTTTTAATAAACCGTATTTACATTTTTTCTGGAGCGCTTATATTTAAAAGCGATAGACCTAGCGAAGCAACAATTTTAAATGCTTTAGCAAGAGCAATTGAAGACGCTTCATTTGCACTTCCAATTGCCTTATTATTTGTGTATCAAGAATTAAATAAATTTGTAAGTTCTAGTAAATATTGCGGCAATAGGTGAACTTTGTGGGAATTAGCAATTTTCTCAATTAAATCAGGAAAAGAATTTAATAAATTTATTATTTCTTTTTCTTTTTTATTGTACTTTCCTGGCTTAGATTCAATTTGAGATTTTTCGATCAATTGATTTGCTCTTGCATGACTGTATTGAACACTAAAAACTGGATTGTTTGAGGATTTTTCTGTTGCTAAATTTATGTTAAAAATAAATTCTGAAGAGTTGGACCGATCAATCATAAATCATCTAGCCGCGTCAACTCCTACCTCTTCAATTAATTCTTTAATCGTAAATGAGGTTCCCATTCTTTTTGACATTTTAAGTTCTTTTCCATCTTTAAATAGTTTTACAAGTTGAACAGTAAAAATATCTAGCTTGTCATCAGGCAGACCTAAGTAATTTAAAGCAACGGACATTCTTTTTATATAACCAATGTGATCAGCTCCTCAAATATTTATTAATTCATCATAATTTCTTGATAATTTAACATCATGATATGAAATGTCCGGCATAAAATATGTATATTTACCATCGCTTTTAACAAGAACTCTATCTTTATCATCTCCGCCGGCTGTTGTTTTCAGTCAAAGAGCACCGTCTTTTTCATATGTATATTTTTTTAGTTTTTCAATCGAAGGATTAATTAAATTTTTGTCGTAAATACTTTGCTCTGATGATCATATGTCAAATTCAACTCTATATTCCTTTAAATGCATTTTGATAATTTCAAGTAAAATATCTTTTGATTCAAGAGCAAAATCTTTTATTGACTTGTCTTTTCATTTATTCCCATATTTTTTTTTGAATCCATTTGCAACAGAAATAATGTCTGAACCGCCATATGAAGCCTCAGGAAGTTCAGCCTCAATCCCTAGAGCTTGCAAATATCTAACTTTTACAGATTCACCCAAAACATTGATTTGATTTCCAGCATCATTTATATAATATTCAGCATCAACTTTATTTCCGGCATGAACAAGAATATTTTTTAATGAAGACCCGATAACAGCACTTCTTGCATGTCCGATGTGTAAATATCCAGTTGGATTTGCAGAAACATATTCAATATTAATGTATTTATTTTGATTGCCTTTTGCAAAGTGATTTTTTTCTTTTAGTATTTTATTAATACTTTGTGAAAAAAAAGTTTCAGTAAGAAATATATTTATAAATCCTGGTCCCGCAATTTCTAGATTTTCAATAAAATCTTCATTTATATTTTCAATTATTTTATTTGCAATTGTAATTGGAGATTCTTTAAATTGTTTTGTTAATTTCATTGCGATATTAGTTGAAAAATCGCCATGACCTCTTGAATCTGTTAATTCAACTTTTTCGCTTCCACCAATTTTATTAACAGCCTCTTCAATTACTTTAATTATTTTATTTTTCATAATTTTATTATAAATAAAAAATCAAAAAAATAGTGCTAAACAATTTGATTTGATTTTATCTTTAATATTTTCTTGTTTTGGATTTAAAAATAATCAGAAATTTAAAATAATCTATTCATTGGAAACCATGTCGTGTAATGCTACTATCAAAGTGGAAAGCCCTTTATTACCAACTTTTTCTCATGGCAAAATAAGATCTGCCCTTCTTTTCATTGGCTTAATATATCTATTATATGCGGGAGCAACATTTTTTAATCAAACTTCTATAACTCCAAGAGGCTCTCTTCCTCTATGCTTAATGTCTCTGACTAGTCGTCTTGATAATCTTGTATCTGAGGGAGTATCAACAAAGATTTGCAAATCTGCTTCTTTACAAATTTCATCATCTCAAAATGAAAATAACCCTTCAAAAATAATAATTTTAGCTGGCTCAAGCATTTCTCAGCCTGTTCGGTCATTTTTGTGAAAAGAATATATTGGACCTTTAATTCTTTTGCCTTCTTTCAAGGATTTTATAACTTTATGTTGAGTTTCTCAATCAAAAGCACTAGGAGTGTCATAATTGTCTCCGCTTTTATTCTGTGGTTTGTAAAACATATCCTGGGATATTAAAATTGCATTTTCTCCTAATGCTTCCTTAACATTTTTTGCTACGGTGGTCTTTCCAGAAGAAGAACCGCCTGTAATTAATATTAGTTTAGGCATAATTGAATTTTAACAAATCTTTTTGAAATTAGTAAATATTAATGAAAATTAATATTCTAATTATATATATAAGTGATAAAATTTAAATATGATTAATATAAAGGGGGGAGTCTTTTCTTTTAATAACAAAAAAGAAATACTCAAAAAAATAAATTTAGAAATAAAAGACAAAGAAAGAGTTGCATTTATTGGGGCAAATGGAGCAGGTAAATCAACTTTAGTAGATGTTATAATTGGAAACAAAAAATTAACAAAAGGAGAAATAAAATATAATTTGAAAAAAAATATCAATGAATCAATTGGTGTTCAATTTCAAGCAAAAGAATTTCCAGTTGGATTAAAAGTTAAACATTTATTATCATTTTATTTAAAATTAAACAATTTAAAATTAGATTCTGAAAAAGTCAAAAAAATGCTGAAAAAATTTGACTTGTCTGAGAAATTAAATGTTGAGTTAAAAAAATTATCAGGAGGACAACAACAAAAATTCAACATCATGGTTGCTTTAATTAATGATCCTAAAATTTTGATTCTTGATGAACTTATAACCGGGTTAGATATTACATCACAAAACTCTATGATTGAGTTAATTAGTCAAACTCTGAAAGAAAACATAAACATGTCTTTAATTATTGTTTCACATAATCCTGTAGAAATACAAAAACTTGTTGATAGAGTTATAGTCTTGAGTCACGGTGAAATAGTTGAAGATATCAAGAAAGAAGAAATTAATAAAAAGTACAAAAGTATTGATAATTTCATAGGAGCTTTACATGACTAATATAAAAGCAACTTCAAAATTAATATTTAAAACTTTATACGCTCAGCCACTTGGAATAATTATTACTTTTATTGCGCCATCATTATTAACAATACTGCTGCCTTTTCTTTTTGAACCAATAATGAATACAGGAATGGGAAAAACATTGGAAATGTTAATTCCAGGATTACTACTTATACCTTCGTTCATTTTAGGTTTCCTTGGCATTCCAATGACATATGGAACACTAAAAGAAACAGGAACACTTAAAAAATTAAATGTTGCGGGAATACAACCTAGAGAATATATATTTTCAATGATTATAATCTTTGCTTCATTAATATCTATGTCTTCATTATGACAATATATTTTAACACTAGCAATTTGACAATCAGATGTGCCGATGCCTCAAAATGGATTATTTATAATTCCTTTCATTCTTCTTATGGTTGTTTCGATTTCAGTTGGGATTTTAATTTCAAATATCGCAAGTTCTCAGGCAACAGCATTTGCAATGGGTATAGCAATGTTCTTACCAACATTATTCCTATCTGGAATTATGTTTGCTAAATTAGAAGGATGACCGAAATATGTATCTTGATTTATACCTCATACAGGGTTTATAAATTTATTTAAAATTTCTTTTGTTGATGGAACTTTAAATTTTGAAAATGCTAATACATTTGATTTGACATGATTTGATGAAATGAGCTCAACAATTTATGCCTTCATATATCCGACATTAATTTCATCATTATTGACATTTATAACAATAAAGAAATTCAATTTCCAATAGAAAACTCACTGGAAAAAAATTTAAAAAAAGCATTTAGTGCTTTTTTTATTAATTTAAAATGCATGAATATTTATAAAAGAGTTTTTATAAATTTTTCAATTTTTTTCTCATTATGTCTAACTCGTGAATCGTCTGTAATTACTGTTTCTGCAAGATCAATACTAATAGATTTTTGATAATCATTTTTTACTAAAAATTGATTGTCGTTTTCATATGATTTTATTGTTTTTGCATCTATTTTTGTTGATGAATAAATTACTTTATCAAGAATGCCAGAAAAAGTATGATCCTCAATCGCCTGCACATGGTCAGATAATGTCATTTGATCAGTTTCGCCATATTGTGTAAAGATATTTGAAAAATAAATAATCTCTGCTTTAGTTTTTTTCAAAGCATCTATCATATTAGGGAAAATTATATTTGGTATTAAAGAAGTGAATAATGACCCTATTCCAAAAATAATTAAATCTGCCTCTAAAATTGTATTTATCGCTTCTTTTGAAGCCATTCCATTTTTATAAAATATTTTCTTAATATTTTTTTTAGTTTTCCCAATTTTATCTTCTTTTTCAACAATGCTACCATCGTCTAAGATTGCGTTTAAATCATTAAATTCATTAGAAACAGGAATAACTTGTCCTTTTATATTTAGAGCTTCAGAAGCAATTTTAATTCCTTTTGCAAAATTATTTTCCATAAGTACATGTGTAGCAAGAAATAAATTTCCCATAGTATGACCATCTAAATCTGTTTTAGTATTATTGAATCTATAATTCATTGTTTTTTCAAGTTGAATTCTATCTCTTGATAAAGCCGCAATAACTCTTCTTA
The DNA here is from genome assembly GCA_013215685.1 of Mycoplasmatales bacterium. Taxonomy (GTDB): domain Bacteria; phylum Bacillota_I; class Bacilli_A; order Mycoplasmatales; family Metamycoplasmataceae; genus DT-68. Next base: position 16,470 of record JABSQU010000020.1, read on the forward strand.
AATCTCCAATTGCAGGAATATTAAAATGACGAGACAAAATACCTGTTGATCCGCCAGAATCAGAAACAGTCACTATTGCTGCAATATCAATATTATCAATATATTTTATACCTTTTAAAATGATAGGAAGTCCCGTTCCCCCTCCTAAGACTGCAATTTTTTTTCTCATATTCCAATTATACTATTAATAGAATTATTCACTATCTTAGAAAAATACAAAAAAACAAAGGTTGTTTAACATTTTTATAAAAGTTAAAATACACCTTGTTTTATATTTCACATATTTTTAAAATATTTCCCTAAAATTTAATTCAATTTAAATAATTCAAATTATCTAATTATTTTTTTTATATAAGATTTGACATCTCCAATATTATTAATCATAATACCTCTTTTTTTGTTTAATCTAGGATAAAATGTTAATCAATCATATGTTTCCATAATTATTTTTTTATTGTAGATGAACAACTTGATATGATTATTGTCATTTATTTCAATTT